>JAFMJW010000062.1 GCA_017853315.1 Alphaproteobacteria bacterium | reverse complement strand
CGAACCGCGTCGCCGGTCGCCGCCATGAGCTCCCGGTGAAACGCCGGGAAGCGATCCCAGGTGATCGCCGTCTCGAACGTCTCGACCACCAGGCCGAGCCGGACGAGAACGTCGCGCAGGTAGGGACCCGACAGGAAGGCGTCGCGCCATGCGCCGACCGCCCCCTCGCGGCCGGCGGATTCGTCGGCGCGGGTGCGCCCCGCGTCGGGCGGCACGACGCCGCCGTGGTCGCGGGCGATCTCGAGGGCGCGCGCCATGCGTGCCGCCGGGTCGTGGTCGGCCGACTCGAAGCCGATCACGAGCACGTTCTCCGCTCCGCTTCCCGCCCCCGACGTCGCGGCCTCGCCCGCGTCGAGCAGGCGGCAGTTCGTGGGGTGGAGCCCCGACTGGGAGATCGCGCGGACGGCCTCGGCCGCGGCGAGGAAGTCGGCGAAAGCGACCGAGGCCGAGGCCCGCAGGCGCGGTCGGTCCTGCAGGCGCATCCACGCCTCGGTGATGACGCCGAGGATGCCCTCGGAGCCGATGAACAGGCGGTCCGGGCTCGGCCCGGCCCCGCTGCCGGGCAGTCGACGCGTCTCGACCAGTCCCGCGGGAGTCACGACGCGCAGCGACTCCACGAAGTCGTCGATGTGCGTGTGCAGCGTCGCGAAGTGCCCGCCCGAACGCGTCGCGATCCAGCCGCCGAGCGTGCTGAACTCGAACGACTGCGGGAAGTGGCGCAGCGTGAGGCCGTGTCCGCGCAGCTGGTCCTCGAGCGACGGACCGAGGACTCCGCCCTGGATGCGCGCCGCGCGCGACGTGCGGTCGACCTCGAGGACGCGGTCGAGTGCTCCGAGGTCGATCGTGACGACGCCGCGACGAGCCTCGCGGGGAGGCTCCACTCCACCGACAACGCTCGAGCCGCCGCCGTAGGGAATCGCGACCAGGTCGGCCGAGCCGCACCACTCGAGCAGCGCCGCGACCTCGGCCTCGTCGCGCGGCCGGGCGACGACGTCGGGCGGGTTCGGGAACTCGCGCCGCAGCGCGCGCACGACGTCGCGGAAACTCTTGCCGTAGGCGTGCCCGGCGCGATCCTCTCGATCGGTCGAGCAGAGGTGCGCGAGCGACGCAGGCGGCGCGACCCGCGGCACGGGCAGGACGACGTCCTCGATTCGCGGCTCGGGTATCGGCGGCGGAAGCGCGACACCGAACCTCTCGGAGAGGACGCGCGCGATGCCGGCCTGCTGGTCGGGCCCGGGCCCCCGGCCCTCGTGGCCCCATCCCCAGAACCTGCGTCGCGGCCCCGCCGCCCCGGTACGATCCATCTCTCCGCCTCCCGCGAACGCCTCGTCGGGCGTCCCCGCCGTCCTAGGGAGCAGAACCCGTCCGGTCGTGCACCTGGCGGCGGGAAGGCCGATCGATGCTGGTGATTCGCCGTGTACTTTTCGGGGCCGGCGGCGTTAGAAGAGCCCCGAGGGCGCTCGGCCCGCGCGCGGGCCGAGCCCGATCGAAGATGACCCCTCCTTCCCGACGTGCGCGCGCGGGCCACGTGCCCCGTCCGATCGCCCTGCTGATCGCGTGCTGCCTCGCGATCGCCGCGTGCCGCAAGGCGGCACCTCCCGACTCGGTCGACACGGTCGTGCTCTTCAGCATCGACAGCCTCCGGGCCGACCACGTCGGAGCCCTCGGGTACGGTTCCCCGACGACCCCGTCGATCGACTCCCTCGCGGCACGCGGCGTGGTCTTCACCCGAGCGTACTCGACGACTTCCTGGACGCTTCCGGCGCACGTGTCGATGCTCACCGGGCTCGACGCCGAAGTCCACGGCGTCGAGCGCGACGGCTTCACGATTCCCGCGACCGTCCGGACGATCGCCGAGCGCGCGCAGGCCGCGGGGATCGAGACGGCCGGGGTGTTTTCCGGCCCCTACCTGCAGCCGGTCTACGGCTTCGGCCGCGGGTTTCGGACCTACGCGAACTGCAGCGGTCTCGGAAGCGACGACTCCGGCCTCGGCCGCGACTGGGTCGGTCGCGAGGAGGCGCAGCGCCGGACCCGCGAGTCCGTGACCAACCCGTGCGTCCGCGAGCGCGTCGCGGCCTGGGCCCGCTCCGCTCCGCGCGACGGCAAGCGGTTCCTGTTCGTCCATCTCTGGGACGTGCACTACGACTACGCGCCGCCGCCCGGCTACGTCGAGATCTTCGACGCCGACTACGGCGGGACGACCGACTTCTCGGAAGTGTTCCTGAACCCCGCGATCACCCCGGAGATGCACCCCCGCGACCTTCGTCACCTCCTCGCGCTCTACGACGGCGAGATCCGTTGGACCGACGACACGATCGCCGGGATCCTGGCGGACCTCGACGGCCAGGGGATGCTGCGGAACGCGGTCGTGGTCGTCACGTCCGACCACGGCGAGGAGTTCTTCGAGCACGGCGGCAAGGGCCACCGGCGAACGCTCCAGGACGAGGTGCTCCGGGTGCCCCTGGTCGTTTCCTGGCCCGGCGGACCCGCGATCGGTCGCCGCTCCGACGAGGTCGTGAGCCTGGTCGACGTCGCTCCCGCCGCCTGCCGCTGGCTCGGGCTCGACGGTGCCGACGTGGGGACCGGGGGCCCGCTCGTGGACGGGGCGCGAGGCGACCGCGGAAGGGGTCGCGACGACGCTCTTGCCCACCTCGCCCAGGGGTTCACGGTCGAAGACCATGCGTGGGTCGGCCACCGGTCGAAGGCCATCGAGCACCGCGACGGCACGATCGAGGTGTTCGGACCGCCCGAGTTCCCGGCCTCGGACCGCAAGCCGGTGGAGACTCTCGCGCGAGGGGATCTCGACCGGGCTTCGGAACTCGCGACGCACTCCGTCGGAGCGCTCGACGCGCGGGTCGCCGAGGCGAAGGAGCGCGCGCGACTCCTCCATCCGAGCTCGCCCCGGCCGACCGCCGCGATCGACGACGCGACCCGCCAGCGCCTCGAGTCGCTCGGGTACCTGCCGCGGGCGGAGACGCCTCCCTAGGCGCGCTTCGGATCGGGTCGGAACGGGGGAGCCAGGCAACATGGGTGCGACGCACGGACGCGAGGTTGCGGCATCGCCCGCCGGACGGGATTCACCAGCCATGCCACGAACGACACCGATGCCGGGGCCCCCGTCGTCGCGGAGACCTTGGGCGATCGCGCTGCTCGCCAGCCTGCTCGCACTCTCCGGCTGTCACGCGGGCGGTCGAGCCGTCGAAGTCGACACGGTCGTCCTGATCAGCATCGACAGCCTGCGCGCCGACCACGTCGGC
This sequence comes from Alphaproteobacteria bacterium, assembly GCA_017853315.1. Taxonomy (GTDB): domain Bacteria; phylum Desulfobacterota; class Binatia; order UBA12015; family UBA12015; genus REEB422. The sequence continues at coordinate 12,699 of JAFMJW010000062.1, read as the reverse complement.
GTGCTCGGCTACGGCCGGCCCACGACTCCGACGATCGACTCCCTCGCCGAGCGCGGGATCGTCTTCACGCGTGCGTACTCGACGACTTCCTGGACGCTGCCTGCGCACGTCTCGATGCTGACGGGCCTCGAGGCCGAGGCCCACGGCGTGGTCGGCATCAAGTCCACGATCCCGGCCTCGATCCGGACGATCGCGGAACGGGCGAAGAGATCCGGGGTCGAGACCGCGGGCGTCTACTCGGGCCCCTTCCTCCAGCCGGCGTTCGGGTTCGATCGCGGCTTCCGGACCTATGCCGACTGCAGCGGCATCGACCACGATGGAGGGGGCGGTGGCGTCGACTGGGTCGATCGGCCCGACAACCATCGGATCGCGCACACGAGGGTCACCAACCCCTGCGTGCGTCGAGAGGTCGAGGCCTGGGCGAAGGGAGCACCGCGAGAAGGCAAACGCTTCCTCTTCGTCCACCTCTGGGACGTGCACTACGACTACGCGCCGCCCCCGGGCTACGCCGAGGTCTTCGACCCCGACTACCGCGGGGACACCGACTTCTCGAATCTGACGGGGAATCCGGCGATCGCTCCGCAGATGTCGCCGCGCGACTTGCGTCACCTGCTCGCCCTCTACGACGGCGAGATCCGCTGGACGGACGACACGATCGCAGGGATTCTCGCGGATCTCGACGCCGCGGGACTCCTGCGACGTTCAGTCGTCGTGGTCACCTCCGACCACGGCGACGAGTTCTTCGATCACGGCGGAAAAGGGCACCAGGCGACGCTCTACGAGGAGGTGCTCCGAGTCCCTCTCGTCGTCGCGTGGCCCGGCGGGCCGGCGATCGCGCGCCGATCCGACGAGGTCGTGAGCCTGGTCGACGTCGCACCCGCGATCTGCCGCTGGCTCGCCCTGGACTGCGCCGATCTCGGCGCGGGCGGAAGCCTGTCGGGCGCGGAGATGCCCCGGGCGGACCGGCGGCGCGACGACGCGCTCGCTCACCTTGCTCTCCCATTCTTCGGCGACCTCCGATCGAGGATCGGGGGCGACACGAAGGTCGTCGAGAGTTCACAGGGCACGATCGAGTTCTTCGGCCCACCCGCCTATCCCCGATCCGATCGGGCACCGACCGCGACCGTCGGTCGCAAGGACCTTTCGCAGGCCCCTGCGGTCGTTCGAGACGCGGTCCGGGCCATGGACGCACGGGTCGCGAGCGCCCGGGAGCGTGCTCCGAGAGAGGCCGTACCCGGTGTCAGGCCGACCGCCGCGATCGACGACGCGACCCGCGAGCGCCTCGAGTCGCTCGGGTATCTCCCGAACGGAGGCAGCGCGCCCTAGCGCGGGCTCGCGCGACCGGGGCCCGGGTGGAATCATCCACGCCGATGGCAGTCCCCATGATCGTCCGCTGGAAGGCGAGGCTCGCATCTCTCCTGCGGCCCGGTGCGGGCATCCGCGTGCGCGACCTCGCGAGGATCGTCGGGGCCGATCGACCGACGATCCTCGAGATCGGCGCGAACGACGGAACGCACACGTTGCAATTCGCCGCGTGTTTCCGCGATCCCGCGATCCACTGCTTCGAGCCCGAGCCGCGCGCGATCCGTCGCTTTCGTCGCAACCTCCGGGGCGTTCCGAACGTCCGGCTCGTGGAGGCGGCCGTCGGCGCGACGACGGGCACGGTCCGCTTCCACCGCAGCGACGGGCAGCGGCACAAGCGCTGGCGGCGGCCGCTGCCCGAGGGCTGGGACTACTCGGGCTCGATCCGCCCGCCGAAGCGCCACCTGGACGTCCACCCCGACGTGGAGTTCCGGGAGCCGATCGAGGTCCCGATGCTCTCGATCGACGACTGGGCCCTCGAGCACTCCGTCGAGGGAGTCGATCTCGTGTGGATGGACGTGCAGGGAGCGGAGCGCGAGGTCCTCGCGGGCATGCGCGCGACCTTGCCGCGCATCCGCTTCCTCTACACCGAGTACAGCGACGTCGAGCTCTACGAGGGGCAGCCCAATCTCGCCGAGATCCTCGCGATGCTGCCCGACTTCGAGGTGATGGAGCGCTTTCCGGGAGACGTCCTGCTGCGCCGTCGCGGGGCCGACGGACGAGCGGCGTGACGCTCGCGGGCCGCGCGAGGACGATTGCGCCGCAGCCCGCTCCGGCCGATAGTCCCGTCATGCGGAGTCCGGGGCCCAGGGCCGCACTTCTCGCCGGCTTGCTGCTCGCGACGCTCGGCGTCGCGGCCTGCTCGCGGAGCCGCGCTCCGTTCGCGCTCTCCGCGGCCGATCCCGCGACACGGCGTCGCCTGCCCGAAGGCGAAGTCGTGGGGGGCGCGGGGCGCTACGGAGCGCAGGCCTGGCTCGGCATCCCCTACGCGAAGCCGCCGGTCGGCGAGTCGCGATGGCGCGCACCGCGCCCGGGGGAGCCGTGGACGGGCGTGCGCGAGGCGCTCTCCCCGCCCGCCCCCTGCGTGCAGTACGCGAGCCCGATGGGCGGCGTCGACACGGCACCCGCGAACACTCCGGTCGGCCGCGAGGACTGCCTCGCGCTCAGCGTGTGGTCGCCGCCGTTCGCACCCGACGCCGTCCCGACCGGCGACCGGCGCCTGCCGGTGCTGGTGTGGATCCACGGGGGCGGCAACTCGATCGGGCAGGTCGCGTTCTACGAGGGCGGTCGCCTGGCGGTCGAGGAGAACGTGGTCGTGGTCGCGGTGCAGTACCGGCTCGGCCCGATGGGCTGGTTCCGGCACGCCACGCTCCGCGACGGCGCGGATGCGGCCGACGCGTCGGGAAACTTCGGCACGCTCGACCTCGTGCGCGCGCTCGAGTGGGTCCGCGACGACGTCGCCGCCTTCGGCGGCGACCCCCGCAACGTCACGATCTTCGGCGAGTCCGCGGGCGGGCAGAACGTCTACTCGCTGCTGCTGTCGCCGAACGCGCGCGGGCTCTTCCAGCGCGCGATCGTCGAGAGCGGCGGCCTGCGCTTCTTCGACGCGGCGGAGTCCGAGGACGCCGCCGACGCGGAGACCCCGGGCCACGCCCAGGGCTCGACCGAGGCGATCCTGCGCCTGCTGGTCGCCGAGGGCCGCGCCTCGGACCGCGAGACCGCGAAGGCCGTGCTCGCGCGGATGGGCCGCGCCGAGACGGCCGCCTGGCTCCGGTCCCTCGACGCGAAGACGGTCCTGCTCGCCTACGAGCCGACGAAGACCTCGGGCATGATCGACATGCCGCGCGTGATCGCCGACGGGACGGTCCTCCCGGCGGGCGACCCGGTCGAGCGGCTTCGGGCCGGCGACTGGGCGCGGGTCCCGGTCGTCGCGGGCACGAACCGCGACGAGAACAAGCTCTTCCTGTTCGCCGACCCGAAGCGGATCGCGAAGCGGCTCTGGTTCCTGCCGCGCTTCGTCGACGAACCTTCCTACCTCGCGACCGCGGACGCGATGTCCCGGCAATGGAAGGCGACCGGCGCCGACGCGCCGGCGCGCGCGATGCAGGCGTCCGCGGGTACGGGCGGGCCGCCGGTGTTCGTCTACCGCTTCGACTGGGACGAGGAGCCCATCGTGCTCGGCGCCGACCTCTCGAAGATGCTCGGCGCGGCGCACGGCTTCGAGATCCCCTTCGTGTTCGGCCACTTCGACCTCGGTCGCGCGGGCAACGTGATCTTCGACGGGCGCAACGAGCCGGGCCGCGAGGCGCTCTCGCGCGCGATGCGTTCCTACTGGGCGCAGTTCGCGCGCACCGGCGACCCCGGACGCGGCGGGCGGGGCGACCTTCCCGCGTGGACGCCCTGGCAGCCCGACGGTCCGTCGAAGACGCTGGTGCTCGACACCCCCGAGAGCGGCGGGATCCACATGACCCCGATCGAGGAGACGATGCCCGCGATCGTCGCCGCGGTGGAGGACGACCCGCGCGTGCCGACGCCCGAGGCCCGCTGCGCGGTCTTCGCCGAGATGACCCGCTGGGGCCGCGGCTTCGGGCGCGAGGACTACCTGCGGGTGGGCTGCGGGGCCTGGCCGATCACGGATCCCCGCTGAGACTCGGCGCGAGGGCCGGCAGGCAGGCCTCGATCGGGTGGCCGCGAAGGCCGGGCGGACCGAAAAGGCCCCCGCGCCCACCCGCTGGCCCGAGTCGATCCGCCGAGCTTCGCATCGCGTCTGGCATCCCGCGTGCTTGACCTTGCGTCGAACCGGTGCCGGGAGTGCCGAAATCACACCGCGGGGACGAGGGAAGGAACACCGATGGAGCAATCCGCGACGGACAGCAGGACGGCCGAGGAGTGGAAGCACACCGCCTGCATCCTCTGCGAGTGCAACTGCGGGATCGAGGTGCGTCTCGGCGGCCCGGACGGAAGGCGCTTCGAGAAGATCCGCGGCGACGACGCTCACCCGGTGTCCCGCGGCTACGCCTGCGAGAAGCCGCTTCGGCTCGACCACTACCAGAACGGACCGCACCGGCTGACGAAGCCCCTGCGGAGGCGACCCGACGGGTCCTTCGAGGAAGTCGACTGGGAGACCGCGATCCGCGGGGTCGCGGCGGACCTGGCCGCGGTGCGCGACGCCCACGGCGGCAAGTCCATCCTCTACTACGGCGGCGGCGGACAGGGGAACCACCTGCCCGGCGCCTACGGCGCCACGACGCGATCGGTGGTCGGCTCGATCCACCGCTCGAACGCGCTCGCCCAGGAGAAGACCGGCGAGTTCTGGGTCGGAAGCCGGATGTTCGGCGCCTTCACGCGCGCCGACTTCGAGCACGCCGAGGTCGCCTTCTTCCTCGGCAAGAACCCCTGGTTCTCGCACGGGATCCCGCGCGCCCGGACGACGCTGAAGGAGATCGCTCGCGATCCCGATCGCTGCCTCGTCGTCGTGGATCCGCGGCGCAGCGAGACCGCGGATCTCGCCGACGTCCACCTGCGCGTGCGCCCCGGTACCGACGCATGGCTTCTGCTCGCGATGCTGGGCACGATCGTCCAGGAGGATCTGCTCGCGCGCGACTGGCTCGCCGGGCACGCGACCGGGCTCGAGGACGTGCTGCCGCGGTTCCGCGCCGTCGACGTCGCCGCCGCCAGTGCCGCCTGCGGCGTCCCCGAGGCGACCGTGCGCGAGACCGCGCGGCGGATCGCGCGCGCGAAGAGCGTCGCCACCTTCGAGGACCTCGGCGTCCAGATGAACCGCCACTCGACGCTGGTGTCGTATCTCCACAAGCTGCTGTTCGTCCTCACCGGGCACTTCGGGCGCGAGGGGAACGCCTTCATTCCCGTCGGCCTGATGCCGCTCCTCTCGGGAGGCGGCGGCGCCGATCGGCGCACGCCGGTGACCGGCGCTCGGCTCGTCGCGGGACTCGTCCCCTGCAACTCGATCCCCGACGAGATCCTCGCGGACCACCCCGAGCGCTTCCGGGCGCTGATCGTCGAGAGCGGCAACCCGGCGCACTCGCTGGCCGACAGCGCCCGCATGCGCGAGGCGCTTCGTGCGCTCGACCTCGTGGTCGTGATCGACGTCGCGCTCACCGAGACGGCGAGACTCGCTCACTGGGTGCTCCCGGTCGCGAGCCAGTACGAGAAGGCGGAGGCGACGTTCTTCAACTTCGAGTTCCCGGAGAACTGCTTTCACCTCAGGCGGGCGCTGCTCCCGCCGCCGTCCGGCCTGTTCTCCGAGGCCGAGCTCCACGCGCGGCTGGTCGAGGCGCTCGGGGCCATGCCCCACGAAGCGGTCCGCGCGCTGCGCGAGGCGTGGGGAGAGGGGCGAACCGCCTTCCGTGCGAAGTTCTTCGAGCTCGCGGGAGGCGACCCGCGCTTCGTGAAGCTCGCGCCGGTCGTGCTCTTCCGGGCGATCGGCGACCTGCTGCCCGAGGGCTTCGCCGAGGGAGCCGCGGTATGGGCTCTCTGCCAGGTCGCGGCGATGCAGATCGGCCCCTCGATGGCGCGGGCCGGGTTCTCCGGCGAGACCGCGGGCGACGACCTGTTCGACGCGCTGCTCGCAGGTCCGAGCGCGGTCGTCTTCTCGGTCGAGGAGTGGGACGGCGTGTTCGCGCGCGTCGGCACGAAGGACCACAGGATCGGTCTCTCGATCCCGGAGCTGTTCGAGGAACTCGACGGACTCGCGGCGGAGGCCCCGCTCGCACCCTCCCGGGAGTTCCCGCTCGTGCTCTCGGCCGGCGAGCGACGCTCGCACACCGCCAACACGATCCTGCGCGATCCCGCGTGGCGGAAGAAGGACGTCGAGGGAGCGCTGCGCGTGTCGCCGGAGGACGCCGGACGCCTCGGCATCGTCGACGGCGGCCACGCCCGGCTGGTCACGAAGCGCGGTGCGGTCGAGGTCGTCGTCGCGGTGTCCGACCGCATGCAGCCCGGTCACGTCTCGCTGCCCAACGGCCTCGGCCTCGACTTCCCGTCGCCCGGCGGGCCGGTCACCGCGGGCGTCGCGCCGAACGAGCTCACGAGCGGCGAGGACCGCGACTGGTTCGCGGGGACCCCTTGGCACAAGAGCGTGCCCGCGCGGGTCGAGGCGCTCTGACGGCGCTGCGCGGTGCGCCCCGACGAGCGGGGCGACCGCCCCTCCCTTGTCACGACGAGAGTGCGCCTCTAGGGTCCCTCCTCCCATGAGCGACTACGTCGAAAAGGGCCCCGACGCGCTGCCGATCGAGTCGATCGGGCAGCTCGTCGAGCACTTCGAGCGGGGCTGCAAGCCGCGCTCGGACTGGACGGTGGGGACCGAGTACGAGAAGCCCGCGGTGGACCGCCGCACCGGGCTCGCGATCCCGTTCGACGGACCTCGCGGGGTCGAGGCCATCCTCCGCGCGATGGCCGATCGCTACGGCTGGGAGCCGCAGGAGGAGCGCGGTCGCGTCGTCGCGTTGACCCGGGAGGGCCGGGGCAGCGTGACGCTCGAGCCCGGGGGCCAGGTCGAGCTGTCGGGGCACAACTTCGCGACCCTGCACGAGACGCACGCCGAGCTGGTCCGGCACGCGAGCGAGCTCACCTCGATCGGCGACGACCTCGACGTCGCCTTCCTCGGTCTCGGCATCACCCCGTTCTCGCGCCTCGACCAGATCCCCTGGGTCCCGAAGGCCCGCTACGGAATCATGGGTCCCTACATGCTGCGGGTCGGCTCGCTCGGCCAGCGCATGATGAAGCAGACGACCACCGTGCAGGTGAACGTCGACTACGGGAGCGAGTCGGACGCGATGATGAAGATGCGGGTCGCGATGGGAATCGGGGCGATCCTGAACGCGATCTTCGCGAACTCGCCGATCAGCGACGGCGCGCCGAACGGCTTTCTCTCCTACCGCGGCCACGTCTGGACCGACACCGACACGTCGCGCAGCGGGCTCCTGCCCTTCGTGTTCGAGGAACGCGCGGGCTTCGAGGATTACGTCGACTGGGCGCTCGACGTGCCGATGTACTTCGTGCGCCGCGGCGGCTCGTTCCGCGACATGACCGGGATGACCTTCCGCCGTTTCTGGGAGGAGGGCTGCGACGGCCTGCGCGCGACGGTCGGCGACTTCGCGCTCCACCTCTCGACGCTGTTCCCCGACGCTCGCCTCAAGACCTACATCGAGCTCCGCACGGCCGACAGCCAGCCGCCGGAGACCATGCTCGGGCTGCCCGCGATCGCCAAGGGCGTGCTCTACGAGCCCGACTGCCTGTCGGCGGCCTGGGACCTCGTGAAGGACTTCGCCTGGGAGGAGCGCCTCGCGCTCGTGCTCGACGCGCAACGGGCGGGGCTCGCGGCTCCCGTGCGTCGCTGGCGGGTCGCCGATCTCGCCCGGGAACTGGTCGGGATCGCCGAGGAAGGCCTGCGTCGGCAGGGTTGCCGCGACGAACGCGGAGACGACGAGCGGGTCCACCTGGAAAGCACGCGGGAACTCGTTCGCAGCGGGCGTACCCATGCCGAGCGGGTGCTCGACCTCTGGCAGGGGGCATGGGACCGCGAGCCGGCGAAACTCGTCGCCGGAACGGCCTGGCGGGCGGTGCCCGGCTAGGCCCGGGGCCCCGAGAGCCGCGCGCGGAGCGTGCGCGCGGGATCGAGGGTCGGCTAATTGGGCGCGGCTGCGCCCGCGGCCGCGGGAATCTGGGTCGCTCCCGCCTGGGTGAGCACGCCGACGGCGGACGGACCGCCCGGGACCACCGTCTTGTTCTCGAGGTCGACCTGGAACTCGGCGCGCTTGTGCTCGCTGCCCTCCATCCAGTTCAGCTTGACGGTGTAGAGCGGTCCCTGCACCTGGGCTGCGGACCAGGCGAACTGGCCGACGAACGTGCCCTTGGTGCGCGCCTCGTTGCTCATGTCGATCGTCGCGTCCGAGAGGTTGCGCGACATGCCGGGCAACTTGAGCTCTCTCACCTTGGCCTGCGCCTCGTTTTCGCGCCCCTCCCACCCCGCGCCGAGCTGGTGGCTGACGAACCAGATGAAGCCGAGGGTGCCGAGAGCGAGCGCCAGCCAGCCCAGCAGGCCTCCTGCGTTCGAGCCCTTGTTCCCGTCGGTCACGGGTGCGACCACCTTGCCTCCCTCGTTGCGCTCGCGATCCGCCATCTTGAATTCCCCTTCGGAGTTCCGGAGTTCCGCCCCCCGCAAGGGAGGGCTGCGACCACATAACGCAGCCTGCGCGGGCGGCAAAGCCGCCGTCGGGGGCCGGTCCCGGCAGGCGTCGCGTCGACCCGTCGAGGAGGGCTCGCCTGCCGGGGGACCAGCAGGGATGACAATTAGTTTTTCTTATGAGAGCAAGTAGCACAATTCGCTTGGTTCAATCGATCGACCCGCGCTAGCAAAGGGGTCCCTACTGCTTCGGCATTCATGTCCCACCCGGGCCCGCCCCGGTCGGAAAGAGGAGCGGAAATGCAAGGAAGAACCAGAAACTCGGCGATGCAGGATCGATCGGGAGGCCTTTTCGAGCCTGACGTGCTCCTGCCTGGCCAGTTCTTCTCCTTCTTCAGGAAGGAGGCGGGCTTCGATCGCGAGCGACGCCTGATGCTCGCCGTGCTCGAGGACGCCATCGACTGTTTCCAGAAGCACGCCCATGCGACCGACCTGCGAGGCAAACAACTGTTTGCCGAGTCGTGGGAGTGGATCATGTCCCCCGACCGCCGCTGGCTCTTCTCCTTCGAGAACATCTGCCAGATCGTCGACATGAACCCCGACTACATCCGGCAAGGCCTGAAGCGCTGGCGCGTCGACAACGCGCCCAGGATCGCGAGCGACGAGATCGCGGTCGAGACCCTCGCGGAGGCGAGCCCGGCTCACTGAGGAGCATCGCGCGGAAGCGAAGACGGCCCCCTCGCCGGCAAGGCGGGGGGGCCGTCCTGCGTTCGGGCTCCGCTCTCAGTTCCTCGACGTGATCTTCGCTGCGGACGCGGTCGTGCCGTTCTTCGCCTTCGCGGAGGCGGACGTCGGCTTGGAGGAGGCGGTCGACTTCGTCGCGCTCGTGGAGGTCGACGCGCTCGCGGTCTTCGTCGAGCCGGCCTGCGACTTCGCCGACGAAGCCTGCGACTTGGTCGCCGAGGCCGACTTGCTCTTGCTCGTCGAGGTCGACGGGCGTCCCGGGGCGGCCGGCGCGTCGCCGCGGCGGCGGGGATCCGAGCTCAGGTTCGTGCCGAGGGCCGCGCGCGCCGGCAGCCCGGGAGCGGTCGCCGCGCGGGGCGCAGGTGCAGGAGCGGCAGGCGGGCGCACCGCCGCGGGCGCGACGCTCGCGGCGCGAGACGCGGGCGGCCTTGCCGCGGGCGCGGGGGCACTCGCGCGCGGAGCCGGCGCGGAGCCGGTCTCCACCTCGCGCGGCATCGCCGCGGGCGCGGACACCGAGGCGGGCATGAGTCGAACGTCGGAGCCGAAGCGCGCGGGCCCCTCTCCCGCGGTGACGTCCACCGGCACGCCGGTCTCCGCCTGCACCGCCTGCTCGAGCTTCTCGCGGTCGACGTAGTCGAGCAGTCGCCGGTCGCGCAGGGCATCGACCGCGATCCGCATCGCACCGGGCTGCATGCCGTAGAGATCCTTGTGAACCTCGGCGTAGATCCGCCCGTTGCGCAGGCCGATCTTCACGCGCTGGTAGACGAGCTCGCCCTCGGTGCCCACCGGGGTCATCGGGTAGAGCTTGTCGATGTCCTCCGGGTAGAGGCGGACGCAGCCGTGACTCACGAGCATGCCCACGCCCCAGGGGATGTTCGTCCCGTGGATGCCGTACATGTTCAGCGTGAGGCGCATGCGGTACTTGCCGAGCGGGTTGCTCGGGTCGCCGCCGGGAATCATGGTCTCGCTGAAACCCTTGTCCTGGATGCGTTCCTTGCGGATCGACTCGGGGATCACCCACGTCGGGTTGATCTGCTTCTCGCGGATCTTGAACTTGCCGACCGGCGTCTTCCAGTCCTCGCGGCCGAGGCCGACCGGAAACGTGATCACCGTGTTCGGCCCCTTCGCGCCGAAGTAGTACATCCGCATCTCGGGGATGTTCACGATGATGCCGTTGGTGCGACAGCACGGCAGCACGTACTCGGTCGGCACGACGAGAGGCGTGCCCGCGCGCGACGGGATCCACTCGTCGGCCCCGGGGTTCGCCTCCGCGAACTCGTTGAAACCGAGGTCGTAGTAGCGGGCGAGGTCGAGGAACGTGTCGCCGTGCTCGGGCTTGTGCGTCTGGATCTCGCCGATGACCGTGTCGACGCGATCGGACGGCGCGGCCCCCGGCGGCACGAAGGTGTAGACGCGAGGTTCGTTCTGGCCGAAGTCGCCTTCCTGCCAGATCTTGGCGAAGGCCGGCCGGGCCGCGAGGCAGACCGCGATCGCGAGGATCGCGGCTCGTTGGATTCGATTCGTCGAGGTCGGCACGGGACTCCTTCCCTGGCTGCGTGTTCCGGATCCGATCGTCGTTTTAGCGGCAGGAGCCCCGACGAACAACGGAGAAAGACGCATCGGCCCGATTTTCCTTTACGTTTTCGCGCCTCTTCGGCTATGGTCGTCGATGGTGGTGGTCGTGGTGGAGTCGAGGGTGATGCGATGTTCTCCCGCCTGATCGTGGGAGTCGCGGCGACGGCTGCCGTTCTCCGCGTCCTCTCGGCCCCGGTTTCGGCCGCGGCGATGACCGACCCGCCCGAGGTCGCCGCCCGGGCCGCTCTCGTGATGGACGCCCGCTCCGGCCGGGTCCTCTGGGAGCGCAACGGCGAAGTCGCCCTGCCCCCGGCCAGCACGACCAAGATCATGACCTCGATCCTCGCTCTCGAGAGCGGGATGCTCGGCCGGGACATGGAGGTGAGCGCCTACGCCGCCTCCCAGCCGCCCTCGAAGCTCGGCCTGAAGGCGGGACAGGAGGTGCGGCTCCGCGACCTCGTCTATGCGCTCCTGCTCAAGTCGGCGAACGACGCGGCAGTCGTGGTCGCCGAGGGGGTGTCCGGAAGCGTGCGCTCGTTCGCCTCCCGGATGAACCTGAAGGCCCGGCAGATCGGCGCGCGCAACACCTACTTCACGAACCCGAGCGGCCTTCCCGACGACGATCACCGGTCCTCGGCGCACGACCTGGCGCTCATGCTCCGCTACGCCATGAACGTCTCGGGGTTCCGCCAGATCGCGGGAACGAAGTCCGCCTTCGTCCCGGTCGAGGGGCGCACCGTCCGCATGGTGCCGATCTCCTCCCACAACCGGCTGCTCGACAACTACGTGGTCCAGGTGTTCGGCAAGACCGGCTACACGCGGGCTGCGGGCAAGTGCTTCGTCGGCGCCGCGGAGATCGACGGGCGCGCCGTGATGGTCGCCGTCCTCGGCTCGACGAACGTGTGGGGCGACACGCGCAAGCTCATCGAGTACGGACTGAACGTGGTCGCTCCCCAGTCGGTCGCCGGTCTCGACTTCGGCACCGGCTCGGGCGGAACCTGGGGCCGCGACGACCGCGACGACCGCGAGGAGGTCGAAATCCCGCCGCCTCCTTCCGGCATGCGCTGGGCGGCCGCCGCGCCGGCTCCGGACTCCCAGCGGGTCGCCCGCGCGTGGGCCTCGGCCGATCGCCTCCGCGGGATCGATCCCGACGAGGAGCGCCGGAGGGCCGACGAGGAGGCCGAGCGCGCCGCGCTGGCCGCGGAGCGTGCCTCCGCGAGGGAGGCGCGAGCGGAGAGGGAGGCGATCGCGCGCGAGGAGCGTCGCATCCGGGCCACGACCGCGCGCGAGCAGAAGCGACTCGCCTCGCGCGCGCGGCAGGACGTACGCGCGGAGAGCCTCGCGCGCGCGGCAGAAGCCCGCGCCGATCGCGAAGCACGGGCGAAGGTGGAGCGCCTGGCGCGAACCGGGCGGATCGAGGCCGTGCGCCGCGGGCGAGGCGGGGCCTCGGGCGCGACGGCCTCGCGAGCGGAGCGGGAACGGCTGGAGCGACTGGTTCGAGCCGATCGGATCGAGGCCCGGACGCGATCCTCGAAGGGCGGCCGACTCGATGCGCGAGGCGCGTCCGCACGCGAGGGCGCCGCCGCGAAGAAGGGGCTCGGTCGCGAGGATTCCCGCAGGGCCTCCCGGGACGTTCCTGCACCGGCCGCCGGGGGCAGGGCGATCACCGAGTCGCGCAGCGCGAAGCACGACGCCGCGCGCGCATCGTCCTCGCGTTCCGGGTCGGGTCGGCACCAGGTCGCGCAGGGCGACTCCGACGACTCGGATTCCGGCGCGAAGGGCAAGCGTGGCGCGGCGAAGCCGGCCGCGAAGTCGACGACGAAGCAGGCCGCCGCCCCGACGAAGCCGGCCGCCAGGGCCCCGGCGAAGGCGGC
>JAFMJW010000061.1 GCA_017853315.1 Alphaproteobacteria bacterium | reverse complement strand
TGAGCGCGCCCGGGGTGAATCGAACACCCGACCTACAGATTCGAAGTCTGCCGCTCTATCCAACTGAGCTACGGGCGCGTGGGGTTCCGGCTGGTGGACGACGAGAAATCGCCCGAGTCTCGCGGGCGTGTCAATCGAGCCGCGATCTCCGCGCGCGTTCGCGTCGTGAACCTCGAGCGCCGCGACGCGCGCGCGTGCCGCCTACGTCAGTGCAGCGTCGGGCTCGGCTCGATGAACGCCATCGAGATCTCCTGCGCGAGTTCCAGCACCTCGTCGAGCAGCGCGAGGCTCTCGGCCCCGACGCGCGCCTGCAAGGCGACCGGCCCGCTCGGCGCGAGCCGCTGCAGGAACACCGCCTGGAGGTCGTCGGGCGTCACCGACGCCGCGAGCTCGTCGCGGGTCGTCCGGAAGTAGTCGAGGGCGACGGCCTTGCCGTCGCGCTCGACGCTCGCGACCAGCCGGTCGAGCGGAGGCAGCAGGCGTCCTCTCGCCTCGGCGACGCGGGCCCGGTCGAGATCCGCGTCGCCTTCCGGCTCGTCGGCCCGTGACACGCGGGCGCCTACCAGCGGCGGACCGGGCCGCTGTCCACGTGGACGAAGCCGCCCCAGGGGTAGTAGCCCACGCCGCCCGAGCCGAGCGAGAGCGCCGCCATGCGCACGTCCCGCAGCTCTCGACCGGGCAGGTTCAGGTCGATCGCCTTGCCGCGCACGTGGTAGCTGTGCTCCGCGACGCCGCCGCGCATGCGCCGGGCGGCCGCATTGGTCTCCGGCGAGCGGTAACCCGAGTAGACGTTGAAAGCCTCGCTGCTGTCGAGCGCGCCGCGTACCCAGTGCACCTGGTCGATCACCGCCGGGTCGATCGGGATGATCTCGTCGGTGTGGTAGTCGCGCAGGACGCGGTCGATCTCCTCGAGGCTCTCGCGGTCGTAGCGGCCGTCGACGAAGTAGTCGACGTTCACGCTCTCGCCGGTGTGCGTGTTGTAGAGCGCGACCGATCGCGCACCTCGGGTCTGCCCGCGCGGCGACACGATCGCCGGGGCGCGGTCGTAGATCACGCGCGGCGCCGCCGGCTCGATGACCGGATCCGCCGCGGCGACGATGCGCGGACGCGGCTCGGGGGCGACGACGCGCGTCTCGACCCGAGCCACCCGCGGCGCCTCGACGGCATGCTTCGACGCCGCCTTCCCGGAAGCATGGGCCCGGTCCGCCTTGGCGACGCGATGGGCCGAAGCCTTCTCGTAGCGGCGTCCCGCGGTCGCGCGGCCGCGCTCGGCGACCTTCGCGTCGGCGCCATGCTTCGAGCCGCGCGCGACATGCCCGGCGGCCCTCGATGCCTTCGCCGACGAGGCGGACGCCTTGGCGGACGCCTTGGCGGCCTTCTCCGGCTTCGCGGCCACCTTCTTCACGGCCGCCGAGGCGAGTTCGGGGAACGCCAGCAGGCCGAGCAGCCCGCCACCGAGCATCAGGAGCCTGCGCCGTCCGAGGACGGGCGTCTCCACTCTCTCGTCGTGATCCGGTCTCGTCATTCCCCCTCCCGGGCGTCGCTGCCGGCGGGCCGACTCCTCATCCCCACCGACCGGGTCGCCGGCAGAGGTACCCCAATCGAATGACCGAATCCAGCCCGGAATCGGCATTTTCTCCTGCAATTTCGCGGGCCGAGGCACGTCCGCTACGGAGAAGTTCCACGCTGCCGGCCGCCCACGGAAGCCCCCGTCGACACGGGGAAAAGTCAGACCCGGGTCAGGGCGAGAGGGGCTCTTCGCCGGAATCGCCGGGGGCCGGGCCGGCGCCCCTGGCGGGCGAGCCCGGGACGATCGCGACGGCCGACGGGCGGGCTCCGACGGGCGAGGCGGTAGGCACGCCGGGCGACGCCCCGATCGCCGACGCCGCAGTCGGCGCCTGGCGCGAAGCCTGCGCGGTCGCGCCGGCCGAGGCCGCTGTCGGCGCGCCGATCGTCACCGTCTGCGCCGCTCCGGCCGCGGCAGTCCCCTGCGACGCTTTCGGCTGCCCCGCGGACGCCGCAGCCGGACCGGACGGGCTCTTGGCCTGCTGGCCGGCGGACGCCGCGTCGTCGGCCTCGTCGTCGTCGGTCTTCACCGGCGGCGGGGCGACCGGGATGGGCTTGCGCAGCGCGCGCGGCTTGCCCCAGCGGGCGTCGAGCTTCGCGTCCCGGCGGTAGACGTCGCCCCGGTAGACGATCTCCCCCTCGTCGTTCGGCCAGGCCGTGAAGTAGACGATGTGGACCGGCAGCTTCTCGCCGAGGGCGACGGGGCGGGTCTGGAAGGTCGAGAGCGCGGCCTTCTGGCGCGAGGCTCCCCCGCCGCTGTCCTTGGCGAGGATCGCGGCCGCGAGCCCCTTCGCGTCGGCGACGCGCACGCAGCCGTGGCTCAGGCGACGATCCGCGGCGCGGAACGCCCCCTTGCTCGGCGTGTCGTGCAGGTAGACGTCGAAGCCGTTCGGGAAATTGAACTTCGCCCGCCCGAGAGGGTTGCGAGGTCCGGGGGCCTGCTGGATGAGCGGGATCGTCCGCCCTCGCCCCCGCACCCGCATGTCGTGGCGCTTCAGGTAGGAGGGGTCCGACTTGATGCGCGGCAGCACTTCCTCGCGCGCGATCTTCGGCGGCACGTTCCACGGCGGGTTGAAGACGATCTCGGACATCTCGGCGCTGAACTCGGGCGTCTGCCAGGTCGGCTTCCCGACGACGACGTTCATCTCGAGCTCGCTGCGCCCGCCGTCGCGCAGGTGGAGGCGCTGCTCGGGGATGTTGATGAAGACGTGGCGCTCGCCCATGTCGCGGGGCAACCAGCGGAACTTCTCCATCGCGATCTGGAGCTGGCGTGCACGCCCCTGCCCTGCACCGCCGTTCAGGGCGGCGCGCGTCTTCGTCGTGACCACGCCGTCGACGGCGAGCCCATGTCGCTTCTGGAACGCCTCGAGCGCGGCCTTCACGTCCTCGTCGAAGGCCTCCGGATCCGTCGCCGGGTCGGCCGGACGAAGGTCGCCGGTCGCTTCGAGGTGCGCGCGCAGGGTCTTCACGCGCGGGCTCTTCGACCCGAGCGCCAGCTTCGGCCCGTCGGCGATCGGCGGCAGCCCCTTGCCCGACGAGGCCTCCCGGTGGCGCGCGAACTCGTCGCGGAACCGGACGTAGATCGGGTCGGTCGGCACGAAGGTGGCGAGGTAGGAGCCGGGGTCGGCCGACCGCGCCGCCTCCTCCGCGACCTGCGTGGGGTCGAGGTCGGAAGGCGGCACCCAGCCGTCCCCGGTGCGCTTGTCGGGGCGGAAGGCGCCGTCGCGGACGTGGGCCGCGTAGTGCATCACGGCGTCGGAGAGCAGGATCTCGAGTTGCGCCTTTTGCGCGTCGGTCGAGGCGCCGACGAGATGCTCGATCTGCTTCGGGTGGTACCAGGCGGGGTCGAGGCCCTCCTCGCCCGCCCGGCGGATCTGCTCCAGCACGGACGCGATGCGCGGGCGCAGGTCCTTGTCCTTCGCAGCCGTCCAGAGGGGAGCCCATGCGCGCGGGCCGTAGAGATCGACGAGCAGGGGCCCGTCGATCGCCGCGCCGTCCACCGGCGCGCCCTGCGTCGCGAGATCGCGGATCGCGGAGTCGAGCGCGCCGCGCGGCTCGGGATAGACGATCGGGGTCGGCGTCGGGGTCGGAAGGGGAGTGGGCGTGGCGGACGGCGCCGGGGTCCGCGTGACCGGCGCCGCGGTGGTCGTAGCCCGCGACGTCGGGGTCGCGGTCGTCACCGGTGCGGCGGTCGCTGCCGGTGCGGCGGTCGTCACCGGTGCGGCAGTCGCTGCCGGTGCGGCGGTCGCCACTGGTGCCGCGATCGTCGCGCCGGCGGGTGACGCGGTCGCCTGTGCGCGCGCCGCCGACCGCTCTGCGAGGAGGATCGCGAGCGAGAGTGTCGCCGGGATGATCCCGGCGCTGCGGCGCACGCGATGCGCGATCCTCGAGAGCGAACCCATGCCTGCCCTGCCAGCCGTCGGAGCACCGGACCTTCGCGACCGACTCCCCGAGGGGAGCCGGGCCGGGTCGATCCGCGCCCAGCCGTCGCCCCGCGGCTCCGGCGGCGCATTGACTCCCCGCCACGCCCACACTACTGACGGCCCGGCCCGGATTGCAAACCTGACCGTGCTACCCCGGAGGAGATCGATGCCCACCCCCCTGCTCGAAGGAAGAGTCGCGATCGTGACCGGCGCCGGCCGGGGCCTCGGCCGGGAGGAGGCGTTGGCGCTCGCCGCCGAGGGCGCCCGGGTCGTGGTGAACGACGTCGGCGCCTCGCTCGACGGCGAGGGCCGCGACGACAGCCCTGCCGCGCAGGTGGTCGAGGAGATCCGCCGGGCCGGTGGGGACGCCGTCGCCTGCTACGAGGACATCGCCTCGTGGGACGGCGCGGGACGCGCGGTGGCGCTCGCCTGGGACAAGTGGGGCCGGCTCGACGTGCTGGTGAACAACGCCGGCGTGCTGCGCGACCGCATGAGCTTCAACATGACGGAGGAGGAGTACGACCTCGTCATGAAGGTCCACTGCAAGGGACACTTCGCGATGAACCACCACGCCTGCGTGCGCTGGCGCGAGGACGCCAAGCGCAACGGCTCGACCTGGGGCCGCGTGATCAACACCGCCTCGGAGGCCGGGCTCATGGGCACGGCCGGCAACAGCAACTACGCGATGGCGAAGGCAGCGATCTGCTCGCTCACGATCAGCATCGCGCGCGAGATGGGCAAGTACGGCGTGACCTCGAACTTCATCGCGCCGCGTGCCCGCACCCGCATGACCCAGTCGATGCCGAACAGCTCGATGTTCGACGCGCCCGAGAACGGCTTCGACGCGTTCCATCCCGCGTGGCCGGCGCAGCTGGTCGTGTTCCTCGCGAGCGAGCAGGCCGCCGACCTGAACGGCCAGGGCTTCATCGTCTGGGGCGGCGAAGTGCAGCTCGTCTCGGGCTGGCACAAGGTCGGCGGCGTCGCGACGCCCGGCGCCCCGCTCCACGCCCGCGACCTGATCGCCCGCAAGGACGAGATCTTCGGCAGCCAGCCGCGCCAGCCGACGTACATGTGAGGACGGGAGGGGGAGGCGCAGCCCTCCCCTTCTCTGCCCGGTCGGCGATCGCGATCGGGACCGCCGGCCGGGGGCCGTGGCTCCCGGTCGAGCCGCTCAGCCGAGCCGACGCAGGGCGAATCGCATCGCCGCCTCGCGAAGCCCGCTCGGCAGCACGTTCACGAGCGCCACGGTCGCCTTCGCGTCGATCGGCGCGTTGACCTCGGCCGGCGGGGAGGACGCGAGCGCCGCGCGCACGATCGCGTCGGCGACCGGTTCCGGGGGGAAGCCGCGCGACTCGAGTTCCTTCATGAGCCGATCGATCGCGCGGTACCCGTCGGCGTACGGCGAGTGCTCGGCGAGCGAGCCGCCGGCCTCCTGCGCCACCTCCTGGAACTCGGTCGCGATGGCGCCTGGGCGCACGAGCACGATCGACACCCCGAAGTCGGCGATCTCCATGCGCAGCGCGCTGGTCAGCGACTCGAGCGCCGCCTTCGAGGCGCAGTAGGCGCCGAAGAACGGCATCGAGGCGACGCCGGCGGGAGAGGACACGTTCACGACGACGCCTCGCCGGCGCGCCCGCATCCCGGGCAGGACCGCCTGCGCCATGCGCAGCGCACCCACCACGTTCACCTCGAGCTGGTAGCGCAGCTTCTCGACCGGGACGTCCTCGACCGCGCCCATCTGCCCGAAGCCCGCGTTGTTGACGAGCAGGTCGATCGTCGCGTCCTCCGCGGCGAGCCGCGCCATCGCGTCGCGCACCGACTCCTCGTCGGTCACGTCGAGGCGGAGAGCGCGCACGCCCGGGGTCTCGCGCGACAACGCCTCGAGCGCCTCGAGCCGGCGTGCGGCGGCCCAGACGGAGACGCCCTCGGCGGCGAGCTTGCGCGCCGTGGCGCGGCCGATGCCGGCCGAGGCGCCGGTGACGAGGGCGGTGCGTATCTTCGCGTCGGACATGTCGACCTCCCCGGAAGACGCGCCCCGCCGCGGACGGATCCCGGCCGCCGCGCGGACTCCCGGAGAGAGACTAGCCCTCAGCGGCGCAGCGTCCAGCCGGTCGTGCCGTCGGGGCGGTCCTTCAGGTCGATGCCCGCCGCCACCAGCCGGTCGCGGATCCGGTCGGCGGCCGCGAAGTCGCGCGACTTGCGGGCCGCGTTGCGCTCGTCGATCAGCCGGCCGATCTCCGCCTCGGAGAGCCCGGCCTCCGCCGCCCGCGCCTCCCGCCAGCCGGCGAGCGTCGCCTCGGGATCGCCCTGCAGGATGCCGAGCACCGCCCCCGACTCGCGCAGCGCGTCGGCCACCGCCCTCGCCTCGCCGGGCCGGCCCGCGTCGAGCAGGCGGTTCGCCGCGCGCACGGCGTCGTGCAGGGCGGCGATCGCGCGCGGCGTGTTGAAGTCGTCGGCGAGCGCCGCGCGGAACTCCTCGCGGCAGGCACGCGCGTCGTCGGCGTCGCTCGCGGCGGCCGGCGCCGCCGCGAGAGCGCGCGCGAGCGTCTCGTAGAGGCGTACGAGCCCGCGCTGCGCCTCGGCGACCGCCTCGTCGGAGAACTCGAGCGGGCTCCGGTAGTGGGTCTGCAGCAGCATGAAGCGCAGGGCCTCGACCGGGTGGCGCTCCATCGCCTCGCGGATCGTCACGAAATTGCCGAGCGACTTCGACATCTTCTCGGCGTTGATGCGCAGGAACGCGACGTGCATCCAGTGGCCGGAGAAGGTCGCCCCGGTCGCCGCCTCCGACTGCGCGATCTCGTTCTCGTGGTGCGGGAAGACCAGGTCCTCGCCGCCGCCGTGCAGGTCGAAGGGCTGGCCCAGGTACTTCACGCTCATCGCCGAGCACTCGATGTGCCAGCCGGGACGCCCGGGGCCGAACGGGCTCTCCCAGGTCGGCTCGCCCGGCTTCGCCCCCTTCCAGAGCACGAAGTCCGCCGGCTGGCGCTTGTGGCTCGCGACCTCGACGCGGGCGCCCGCGAGCATCTCGTCCAGCCGACGGTGCGACAGCTTGCCGTAGGCGGGGAAGCGCGACACGTCGAAGTAGACGTCGCCGTCGGCACGATAGGCGACGCCGCGGCGCTCGAGCTCGGAGATGATCCCGATCATCTCCTCGACGTGGGCGGTCGCCCGCGGCTCGACGTCGGGAATCCGCGGGCAGAGCCGTCCGACGTCCGCCTGGAAGGCACCGGCCATCTCGGCTCCGAGCTCCGCCGCCGTCCTCCCGGACGCGGCCGCGCGGTCGATGATCTTGTCGTCGATGTCGGTGATGTTGCGGACGTAGACGACCTTCCTCCCGATCGACTCGAGGAAGCGCACGAGCGCGTCGAAGACGACGTAGCAGCGGGCGTGGCCGATGTGGGCGAGGTCGTAGACCGTGACGCCGCAGACGTACATGCGGACCTGCCCCGGCTCGCGCGTCGCGAGCGGCTCCACCCGCCGCGTGAGCGTGTTGTAGAGCGAGATCCCGGCGTCCATCCCCGCCCGCGTACCAGAGCCTCCGGCCCCGGGCGAGCCCGTGGGCGGAGGTGCTCGTCCGCGGCCGGTGCGCGCAGGGGCTCGTCGGCACGGCCAGTGCGGCCGGGGGCGCCCCCGGCCCCGCACCTCGCCCCGGCTCCGTCGGCTTCCGGCGGAGGCCCTACTCGTCGGATTCGCGCAGCTTCGCGAGCACCGACAGGTCCTCGATCGTCGTCGTGTCGCCGATGCTCTCGCGGCCCGCCGCGATGTCGCGCAGGAGCCGTCGCATGATCTTGCCGCTGCGGGTCTTGGGCAGCGCGTCGGTGAAGCGGATGTCGTCGGGCTTGGCGAAGGCGCCGATCTCCTTCGCGACGTGGTCGCGGAGCTCGGCCTTGAGCGCGTCCGCCGGCTCGAAGCCTCCCTCGAGCGTGACGAACGCCGCGAGCGCCTGCCCCTTCACCGCGTCGGGCCGGTCGACGACCGCCGCCTCCGCCACCGAGGGATGCGAGACGAGCGCGCTCTCGACCTCCATCGTGCCGAGGCGATGGCCGGCGACGTTCACCACGTCGTCGATGCGGCCCATGACCCAGAAGTAGCCGTCGTCGTCGCGCCGCGCGCCGTCGCCGGTGAAGTAGTTGCCGGGGATGTCGCTCCAGTACTGCTTCACGAAGCGCTCGTCGTCGCCCCAGATGCCGCGCAGCATGCCCGGCCAGGGCTTGCGCACGACGAGCAGCCCGCCCTGGTTGCGCGCCACCGGCTTGCCCTCGCGGTCGACGACCTCCGGCGCGATGCCGGGCAGCGGCAGCGTGCCCGAGCCGGGCTTCGTCGGCGTCGCGCCCGGGAGCGGCGAGATCATGATGCCGCCGGTCTCGGTCTGCCACCAGGTGTCGACGATCGGGCAGCGGCCGCGCCCGATCTTCTCGTGGTACCACATCCACGCCTCGGGATTGATCGGCTCGCCGACGGTCCCGAGCAGGCGCAGCGCGGAGAGGTCGTGCTTCGCGGGCCACTCTTCGCCCCACTTCACGACCGAGCGGATGAGCGTCGGCGCCGTGTAGAGAATCGTCACGCCGTGCCGCTCGCAGATGTCCCAGATCCGGTCGGGCTTCGGGTGGTTCGGGGCGCCCTCGAACATGAGGCTCGTCGCGCCGTTCGCGAGCGGCCCGTAGACGACGTAGCTGTGCCCGGTGACCCAGCCGATGTCGGCGGTGCACCAGTAGGTGTCGGTGTCCTTCAGGTCGAAGACCAGCCGCGTCGAGTAGGCCGCGTGGGTGAGATAGCCGCCGGTCGTGTGCACGACGCCCTTGGGCTTCCCGGTCGTGCCGCTCGTGTAGAGGATGAACAGCGGGTGCTCCGCGTCGAGGTGCTCCGCCGGGCAGTGCGCGGACGCCCGGTCCATCGCCTCGTGCCACCAGACGTCGCGGCCCTGGACCATCGGCACCTTCTCGCCGGTTCGCCGGACGACCAGCACCGTGCGGACCGACGGGCAGTGCTCGACGGCGGCGTCGACGCTCGCCTTGAGCGGGACGATCGCGCCGCGCCGCCAGCCGCCGTCGGCGGTGACGATGAGCTTCGCCTGCGCGTCGTTCATGCGGTCGCGCACCGCCTCCGCCGAGAAGCCGCCGAAGACGATCGAGTGGGTCGCCCCGATCCGGGCGCAGGCCAGCATCGCGATCGCGAGCTCGGGCACGAGCGGCATGTAGAGCCCGACCCGGTCGCCCGCCTGCACGCCGTGCGCCTTCAGGACGTTGGCGGCCTTGCAGACCTCGCGGTGGAGCTCCTGGTAGGTGAGCGTCCGCGTGTCGCCCGGCTCGCCCTCCCAGATCAGCGCCGCCTTGTTGCGGCGCCAGGTGGAGAGGTGGCGGTCGAGGCAGTTCCAGGAGACGTTGAGCTTGCCGCCGACGAACCACTTCGCGAACGGCGGCGTCCACTCCAGCACCTTCGACCACGGGTGGAACCACTCGAGGTGTTCCTTCGCGACGGAAGCCCAGAAGCCCTCGGGGTCGCGCTCGGCCTGGTCGAACATCGCCTGGTAGGCGGCGAACGAGGGCACGTGGGCGTCCTTCGCGAATTCGCCCGGCGGGTCGAACTTCCGGCGCTCCTGGAGGACGGACTCGATCAGATCCTTCGTGTCGCTCATGGAACTCGTCTCCGCGGCCCGCGCGCGCTGGCGACCGGGACCCGAAGCGGGCCCCGGCGGCGGCGGGATGTCGAGGGCTGGACGTTCCCCCACGCGCCCGCGAGGGTCAAGCGGGCCCGGCCCGGCGAAGCCGCGGGTTCGAACGGACGGATCTTCGCGATCAGCCGCGGTCGCCGACGGGACGACCCGTGGCGGTGGCGGACAGGAGCGCCGCGAAGTCCGCCGAGGCGGCCGCCGTCGCAGGCGCCGACGGCGAGAAGCCGAGCAGGTCGCGCAGCGGGTCGAGAGCCTCCTGCAGCCGCGGATCGACGTCCGGCTGCGCCCAGATGCGCCACCACAGGATGTCCTGCGCCTCGAGAGGAACCGGCTGGCCTCCGGCGAGCGCACGCAGTCGCACGCCGGCCGCGACCCTGCGCACGTCCTCGCGCACGTCCTCCAGGTCGGCCGCGGACAACCAGCCCGAGGACCGCACGCGACGGCTCCGCTCCTCGATCCGCAGCAGACCGTCGCGGAGCCGGTCGCCGGCGAGGTTCGCGCGCGCGCCCGAGGTGGCGAGCCCGAGGACCAGGTCGACCACCGCGGGCCGCGGCTCGCCGACGAGCGTCGCCTCGTGGGCGATCGCCCGGGCGAGCGGGACGAACTCGCCGAGCCGCGAGGCGACCGAACGCCCGAGTTCGTCGGCGACCGCCGGAAAGAAGGCGGAGCGGCTCGCCAGCCCGAGCACGTCGAGGCCGAAGACCTCGGGGCCGAGCCGTCGCACGATCTCGGCGACCACGGTGCCGTGCGCGCCGCGGTCGTGGGCCTCCGAGAGCGCGGCGACGAGCGGGTCCGCGGATCGACGGGCCTCCTCGGGCAGTTCCGCGCGCGCGGCCGCGCAGACGACGTCGAAGCCGCCGTGGCGCGAGGCGGCGACCGTGAACGACGCGCGCTCGAGCGTGCGCTCGTCGACCACGGTCGCGAGCCCCACCAGGATTCCCGCCGCGCCGAGCGACAGGCGCGAGCCGTTGGCTTCCTCCTCCGGCACGAGCGGCGACGTCTCGCGCTCGAGCCACGGCTCGATCTCGATGCGGATCGGCGGGTCGGCGACCACGCCGTCGCGCACGCCGACGAGTCGCTCGACCGTGCCCGCCGCTGCCAGCCGACGGCTCGACACGGCCTCGGGCGCGACCACCTGCCGGAACCAGTCGGCCGCCGTGCCGACCTCGGGCCGGTTGCTGCGCGCGGTCGAGAGCGCGTCGAGGAAGGCCGGGGGCGGCTCGAAGCCGAGGCGCGCCCCGAGCTCGATCGCGCGCGCGGCGTAGCGCAACACCTGCGTCGTCTCGATCCCGCTCGGCTCGTCGAAGAACCAGCCGCAACTCGTGAACATGAAGAGCCGCGCACGCTGCATCTCGAGCAGGACGGCGAGTCGCCCCGCTTCCGCCCGGGAGAGCGGGCGCGTGGCGTGGCCCTCGAGGAAGGGTACGAGCGCCGACCGGGCCGGGTCGACGAGCACACGGCCGAAGTCGTCGCGCATCTCCCACGGCTCGCGCACCAGCGCGCCCGCCTGGGACTCGAACCACGGATCGATCGCGTCGGCGAGCGCGTCGAAGGCGACCCGCAAGCCGCTGCGCCACTGCTGGTCCCAGCCCGGCACCGCCGCGGCCCGGCAGCCGCAGTCCGAGCGCCATCGCTCCACCCCGTGCGCGCAGCTCCAGGCCGTCCGCTCGACGATCTCGACCTCCTCGGCCGGCGGGCACTCGGCGAGAAACGCCGCGTAGCTCGAGAGCCGCACCCCGGCGTCGGCGAGCCGGTCGAGCGCGACCGAGAGCGCCATGTCGCCGAAGCGATGGTGGTGCCCGTAGGACTCCCCGTCGGTCGCGAGGTGGACGAGTTGCGGGCCCTCGCGGCCGTCGAAGGCCGCGAGGATGCGATCGGCGAAGCGGTCGCCGTCGTGGAGGACGCCCTCGAAGGCGACCGCGCGCGCGAGCGTCGCGTCGTAGAAGAAGAGCGCGATCGTGCGGCCCGACGGGAGCCGGCAGAGGTAGGGCCTGCGCGTGTCGATCGAGCCGCCCCCGGCGTGTCGCCAGTCGCCGCCCCCGAGCGGCCGCACGCGCGACGCCTGGTGCGGGGCGAGGATCGTGAACTCGACGCCGCAGGCCGCGAGCGCCTCGAGCGAGCCCGTGTCGACCGCCGTCTCCGGCAGCCACAGGCCCCGGGCGGGGCGGCCGAAGCGGTACTCGAAGTCGGCGAGCCCCCAGCGCACCTGGGTGAGGCGGTCGCGGTCGTTCGAGAGCGGGAGGATCGTGTGGTTGTACGCCTGCGCGATGGCGTTGCCGTGCCCGCCGAGGCGGGCCGCGCTGTCGCGGTCCGCCGCGACGACCGCCGCGTGGACGTCGGGGCGGGCGCGCTCGAGCCACGAGAGCAGCGTCGGCCCGAAGTCGAAGCTCGTCTGCCGGTAGTTGTTCGAGATCCGGTCGATGCGGCCCACCGGGTCGAGCCGGCGGGAACTCG
Organism: Alphaproteobacteria bacterium; assembly: GCA_017853315.1. Taxonomy (GTDB): domain Bacteria; phylum Desulfobacterota; class Binatia; order UBA12015; family UBA12015; genus REEB422. The sequence goes on along the minus strand of JAFMJW010000061.1, from coordinate 4,120 downwards.
CGTTCGCTCCGTAGCACTCCGCGGCGATGCGCTCGTTCCAGTCGTGGAACGGCTGGGCCCCGGCCTCGCGCGGCACCGTCTCCAGCCACGGGTTCTCCCGCGGCGGCTGGTAGAAGTGGCCGTGGACGACCGCGAAGCGACCGGACGAGCTCACCGCGCCCGTCCCCCGCGGTCGCCCCGCGCCATCAGAGGATGTGCTGGGCGACGATTTCGCGGTTCAGCGTGGCGTCGCCGAACGTGACCTCGGAGGACTTCGCGCGCTTGAAGAAGATGTGCATGTCGTGCTCCCAGGTGAACCCGATCCCGCCGTGGATCTGGATCCCCTCGCCCGCCACGAAGCGGTAGGCGTCGGAGCAGTAGGCCTTCGCCATCGCGGCGGCGAGTGGCGCCTCGGGAACGTCGTTCGCGACCGCCCACGCGGCGTAATAGGTCGCCGACTTCGCGCTTTCGACCTGCACCATCATGTTCGCGCACTTGTGCTGGATCGCCTGGAACGAGCCGATCGGCTTGCCGAACTGCTCGCGGACCTTCGCGTACTCGACCGACATGTCGAGCACCCTCTGGGCGCCGCCGCACATCTCGGCGCAGAGCGCGACCTTGCCGCGGTCGGCGATGCGCTGGATCGCCTTCCACGCGCCCCCCTCGGCGCCGAGCAGCGCCTCGCGGCCGACCTTCACGCCCGAGAGCACGACCTCGGAGAGCTTGCGCGTCTGGTCCATCGTCTTGAGCGGCGAGACGCGGAGCCCGGGGGTCTTCGCGTCGACGAGGAACAGGCTCACGCCGTCGTTCCCCTTCGACCCCGGCTTGCGCGCGGCGACCACCAGCAACTCGGCGACGTGCCCGTCGGGCACGAACAGTTTCGTCCCCTCGAGCTTCCAGCCGTCGCCGTCCGGGGTCGCGGTCGCGGCGATCCCGTCCGCGTCCCAGCGGCCCGAGGGCTCGATGAGCGCGAGCGTCGCGACGAGGTCCCCGCTCGCGATGCGCGGCAGCCACTTCTTCTTCTGGTCCGCGGATCCCGACTCGGCGATCGCGAGTCCGGCGAAGACCACGGTGGACAGGAAGGGCCCGGGCAGGACGACGCGTCCCATCTCCTCGAGGACGACGATCAGGTCGACGAAGGTCAGGCCGGCCCCGCCGTGTTCCTCGGGGAGGATCAGTCCCTGCCAGCCGAGCCCGGCCATCTTCTTCCAGAGCTCCGGCGAGTGTCCCGACTCGTCCTCCATCATCTTGCGGACGAGGGTCATCGGGCACTCCTTCGCGAGGAAGTCGCGCGCCGACTGGCGGAGCATCTCCTGGTCTTCGCTGAATCCGAAATCCATGTTCTCAGGCTCCCCGGGATCAGTGGCTCGCGGCGATCATCGCCGCGACCGTGAACCACTCGGGCGTGGTGCCCGACTTCGCCCCCTGGTTGAAGTACCATCCCTGCTCCCCGGGGAAGCGCGGGCTCGGCAGGCTCGCCTTGGTCGCGTGGACGAGCTGCATGTCCACCATGACGATCGCCGGCAGGAACGGCATCTCGTCCTCGTAGGTCGTGGACGCGCCCGGGAAGGCCTGCTTGCGGAAGCTGAAGTCGTCGATCCAGACCTTCCAGAGGTTGCCCGCGCGGTCGTAGATGTCCGAGTAGATGACCGCGTAGGTCTCCTTGTCGATGAAGATCACGCGCTTCGAGTACGCGTACTGGGCGAGACGCGGGGTGCCCTCGATCACGTAGACCTTGCGCGGCTCCCACACGTCGTCGAAGGCGAAGTTCGCGCTCCCGGCGGCCCACTTCACCGGGAAGTTCTGCGCGTGCATGACGCCGAGCATCTCCCGCTCGCCGAGGAACTTCCAGTCGAACCACGCGGGGCTGCCCGCGTAGCCGTAGTAGCTGTCGACATCGGCGTCCTGGCCGAACAGCGCGTCGGAGCGCTGCGCCGACGAGAGTCGGCGCACGCGTCGCAGCGTCGGGAGGTAGAGCCAGGTGTCGTCCTGCTTCTCGACGTCGAGGTAGCGGTAGGAGAGCGTGCCGACGCCCTTGAGGTCGAAGGGCTCGAGGATCGGGTAGAGACCCGCCTTGCCCTGCACCGCCTCGGTGTTGGGCTCGAACTTCGGCTTCGGATCGACGAACAGGCGGCCGTCGTAGTTCAGCCCGCGCAGGTGGTCGAGGAGGAAGTGGCGCTCGACGCCCATCTCCTTGTCGCCGGTGTAGATCGTGCCGGTGTCGGCGTCGAAGTTGCGGAGGTCGACGTCGTCGTTCGCCGCCGAGCCGCGGCGGTCGAAGTTCCACATGATCTTGTTGGCGACCTGCGGATCGGCCGGGTCGATCTTGGGGAACGGCTGTCCGGCGACGAAGCCGGTCATGATGCGGCCATCGGCCGAGAGCTTCACCTGCCCGGAGTACTTCTCGGTCGCCTCCTTGTAGGCGCGGGGCAACTCGATCTTCTTGTACTCGCCGACCGTGATCGGCATGCCGTGCTCGACGCACCACTTCACGCCCGGCGAAATCATGTCGGCGATCTGGGCCACGTTCGCGGCGTCGAACTTCTGTCCCGCCTGCACGTTGAGAGCCAGGGCGGGCGAGGCGAAGAGCGAGAGGCCGGCCGCGGCGAGCGCGAAGCGTAGAGATCCCCTGAACGTCATCTTTCCTCCGGATCTCGCCGGCCCGAGGCCGGCGAACGTGGGACTCCTCTCGCTACAACCGGCCCCCGATCGAGTCAACGAGCGGCACCGAGCACGAGATCCGCGTAGTAGACGAGGTTCGACCCGACGATCCGCACCGCTCCGTCGGAGCCGACGCGGCCGTACCAGGCGGTGCCCGTGGGCGTGCGCCCCCCCACCAGGATCGTGCCGCGACGATCCCCCGCGCCCGACCACTCGATTCGAAGCGACGGGCGGTCGAGGCCGAAGTCCGCGTCGGGCCCGGGAGCCTCGAGGCGCTCGCCCTCGCGCACCGCGTCGAGTTGCTCGGCGAAGGCGGCCAGGAGACCGGGCGGGATCGACTTGCCGGCCGGAGCCTCCACCTTCCACGTGGCGTCGGCCTCACGTCGCCATGCCACGGCGAGGTCGCCGCGCGAGATCCGGATCCGGGTGACGCCGCTCGGCAGCTCGTCGGTGCCCGGTCCGCCGGCCGTCGCGTGCGCCGAGGCCTGCGCCGGAGACGCCGCCGCGCGCGGTCCGTCCGCGCCCGGTGCGGGCCGCGTGCCGGGGTCCGCCTCGCCGCCCGCACGAGCGCCTCCTGCCGGTCCCGGCGTCGCCGCCGGTCCCGGACGCGACGCCTCCGGCCCGCGGGAGCGCCCGCTCGCGAAGAAGGCGAGCGCGAGCGCCGCCGCCACGATCCAGTGCAGGGCCGCGCGCGACCAGCTCATCGCGCGAGCCTCGCGCGCGCCGCGAGTGCGACCGCGACCGCCGCGGACAGGAGCGGCAGCACCCCGACCGCGAGCACGAGCGCGGTGCGCGCCTGCGACGCCGACAGGAAGAACTGCTCGCGACCGATCTCCTTGCGACGCCCGCGCAGGGCGACGAGGTCGTCGTCGCCGGACAACCAGCCGACGGCGTTCAGGAGGAAGTCGCGGTCGTCGAGAAAGTCGACGAAGGCGTCGCTCGCGAAGTCCGCGTCGCCGACGGCCACGAGGCGGGCCTCCGGCGCCCCGGCCGGAGCGGGGAAGGACCGCGCGACCGCGACCGGAAAGGGGCCGCGGACGTCGGTCGCCGCGTCGAACTCCGCGAGCCCGCGTTGGGCCCGGTCGAGATCCCCCGACGCCCAGCTCTCCGTGCCGCTCGCGAGCAGCACGGTTGCGCCCGGGGCCGGCTCGAGCGGGCGCGCGAGCGACAGCAGCACGCCCTGCGAGAGCGCGGACGAGATCGCCCCGGCGCCCCCGGGCGCGGACGCCGCGGCGGACTCCGCGCTCGCCTCGGGCGGGCGCGCGCGCAGCGAGACCCCTTCCCCTCCGTGGAGGCGGTCGGCCGGGTCCAGCACCGCGCCGGGCCGCGGGTCCACCCCGCGGCCCGCGAGCCACGCCGCGAGCTCGGGCGCCGCCCCCGGCTCGACCAGTGCCAGGAGCCGGCCGCCGCGCGCGAGCCAGTCCTCGAACGCGGCGATCCGCTCGATCGGCCAGTCGCCCTCGCCGCCCAGCACGATCGC
>JAFMJW010000311.1 GCA_017853315.1 Alphaproteobacteria bacterium | reverse complement strand
CCGCGGACGACGGCGCGTCGGCGCGGATCGTGTTCGCGGTGCCCGCCGACGAGGGCGACCTGTGGGACGCGATCCGCGACCGGCTGCGGCGCGCGACCGCCTGAAGCACGCGCCGCCGCACGAGCCGGGATCGCGGATTTTCAGCGCCCCGCGCGCGCCAGCGCCCGGCGCATGACCTCGACCGGAGCGCGGCGGCCGGTCCACGCGGTGAAGGCCTCGGCCCCCTGGTGCAGCAGCATGCCGAGGCCGTTCGCGACCGGCCGGCCGCGACGCGCGGCCGGCGCGAGGAAGGGCGTGCGCGCACGGGTGTAGACGAGGTCGTAGAACAGGCACCGCGTCGGGGTGGAAGCGACGTCGAGCGGGACGAAGGGCTCCCCGTGGAGGCCGAGCGAGGTCGCGTTCACGACCACCGACGCGCGGGAGAGCACGTCGCGGCCCGTCGCGCGGCCGGGCGCGAGGTCGGCGAGGTCGATCGCGGAGAGCTCCGCACCGGTGGCGCGACGCAGCTCGCGCGCGAGCGCGCGGGCCCGCTCGGGCCGCCTCGCCGCGATCACCACGTGGCGCGCCCGGGCGCCGAGCGCGAGCACCGCGGCACGCGCCGACCCGCCCGCGCCGAGCAGCACCGCCAGCTCGGCGGGCCGTCGCGAGAGCCCGGCCTCGAGCAGCGCGCGCTCGAGGCCGGGAACGTCGGTGTTGTCGCCCGAGAGCGTCCCGTCCTGGTGCACGACGATCGTGTTCACGGCCCGGCAGGCGCGCGCGCGCTCGCTCAGGCGGTCGAGGTGCGGCAGCACCGCTTCCTTGTGCGGCACGGTGACGTTCAGGCCGCGCAGGCCGAGTGCGCGCGCTCCCGCGAGCGCGGTGCCGACGTCGGCCGGGGCGACGCGGAACGGCAGGTAGACCCAGTCGAGTCCCAGCGCGCGGAACGCCGCGTTGTGCATCGCGGGCGAGCGGGTGTGCTCGATCGGGTCGCCGATCACGCCGACGATCCGCGTCGAGCCGCCGATCACGCCCGCTCGCGAAGCCATGCCCGCCTCCTATCCTCCCGCCGGGGCGGCGCCAAACTCCGTGACGCGCCGCGGCCGCGAACGGGCGCGGCGGGTTCGCGACCGACCGTGCCCCGGGCGCGGCCGGGACGCCGTCAGCCGGGGGGCACCGCCGTCGTCCCGCCCGACATGACGTACTCGATCCACCAGGCCGGGGCGGCGCCCATGAGCGTGCCCATGTCCCAGTAGTCCCACCAGCGCACGATCCGGCCGCCGCGGATCTCGTGGATCGAGACGAAGGGCAGGACGACGCTCTCGCCCGTGTGCCAGCGCCACTCCTCGGCGTGCTCGGTCACGACCAGGTCGCCCTCGGCGACCACGTGCTTCAGGCGATGGTGGTATTCGCGGATCGGGCCGAGACCCAACCGCAGGCGCGCCGCGACCTGCTCGGGCCCGAACGCGCCCTCGTCGGGCGCGGGCACGTCGCGATAGTGTCCGTCGGGCGCGAAGTACGACCCGACCTTGTCGAAGTCGCGCCGGTAGAGGTCCTGCCAGAACCTCTCGACGAGCTGCCGGTTCTCCGCCGCTCCCATGGCGATCGCCCTCCCCGCGCGACGCGAACGGCGACGCGCGACGCGACCGGTTCGATCACGCCCGACGCCGACGGGGCAAGCGCGCGCGGTTGCTTCGCGAGGCCGCGTGCGCGAATCCTGCTTCCGGCATGTCGTCCCCGGGGGGAGAGCCGGCGCAACTCGCGCCCGGCGACGGGGATCGCACGGGCGGCGGATCGGCGGCGGCCGGGGCGTCGGCGGGCGGCTCGCGGACCGGCCACCACGCGGCGCTGGTCGCGACCGGCATCCTCGCGAGCCGCGTCGCAGGCTTCGTGCGCCAGCACTTCCTCGCCCGCATGCTCGGTCTCTCCGACGCCTCCGACGCCTTCAACGCGGCGTTCCGGATCCCGAACTTCCTGCAGAACCTCTTCGGCGAGGGCGTACTCTCGGCCTCGTTCATCCCGGTCTACGCGCGCCTGCTCGGCGAGGGCGACGAGGAGGAGGCGACGCGGGTCGCCGTGGCGGTGGGTGCGCTGCTCGCGGCCTGCACGTCCGCGATCGTGCTGCTCGGCATGGCCGCGACGCCCGCGCTGATCGACACGATCGCGCCCGGCTTCGAAGGCGCGAAGCGCGAGCTCACGATCCACCTCGTGCGGATCCTCTTCCCGGGTGCGGGGCTGCTCGTGTTCTCGGCCTGGTGCCTCGGCATCCTGAACAGCCACCACCGCTTCCTCCTCTCCTACGCGGCACCGATCGCCTGGAACCTGGCGATCGTCGCGGCACTTCTCGCGGCCGGCCGCTCGACGGACACGGACCGGATCGCGTCGGCCGCCGCCTGGGGCTCGCTCGCCGGCAGCGGCCTCCAGGTGCTGGTCCAGCTGCCGGCGGTCGCGGCCCTGCTCGGCCGGATCACGGGATCGATCCGGGACGCGCGCGGCCACGTCGCGGTCGTGCTCCGCAACTTCGTGCCGGTCTTCGTCGGCCGCGGCGTCGTGCAGATCAGCGCCTACGTCGACACCGTGATCGCGAGCCTGCTCCCGGCTGGAGCGGTCGCGGCGCTCAGCAGCGCGCAGGTGCTCTCGATCCTGCCGGTGAGCCTCTTCGGCATGTCGATCTCGGCGGCGGAGCTGCCGGCGATGTCGCGCGCGGGCGGCGGCGGGCCGGAGGTCGCCGCCGAGCTCCGGCGGCGGCTCGACGCGGGCCTCGAACTGATCGCCTTCTTCGTCGTGCCCTCGGCGATGGCCTTCCTCGCGCTCGGCGACCTGCTCGCCGCGGCGCTCTTCCAGGCCGGGCGCTTCACCCGGGCCGACTCCGTCTACGTCTGGGGCATCCTCGCGGGTTCCGCCGTCGGGCTGCTCGCCTCGACGCTCGGGCGGCTCTACGCCTCGACCTGGTACGCGCTGCGCGACACGCGCACGCCGCTGCGCTTCGCGCTGGTCCGCGTCGCGCTCACGATCGCGCTCGGGCTCGCGTTCGCGCTGCCGCTCCCCCGGGCGCTCGGCGTCGACCCGAAGTGGGGTGCCGCGGGTCTCACCGCGTCGGCGGGGCTCGCCGCGTGGGTCGAGCTCTTCCTGCTGCGCCGCGCACTCGCGGGCCGCATCGGCCCGACCGGACTCGACGCCGGCTACGTCGCGCGCCTGTGGTCGGCCGCCGCGCTCGCCGCCGCGGCGGGCTGGGCGGTGAAGCTCGCGGTCGGTCTCGCACACCCGGTCGTGGTCGGCGCGCTCGCGGTCGGCGCGTACGGTGCCACCTACCTCGGGATCACGACCGCGCTCGGTCTCGACCACGGGCGGCGCCTGCTCGCCCGCCTCCCGGTCGTCGGATCTCGCTTCCGCGCCTAGCCTTCGGGCGTCTCGAGGCGGGCCGCAAACGCGCGCACGAGGCGCGCGAGGTCCGCCCCGTCGCGCGCCGACCCGAACACGTGGCGGTCGGGTCGCACGAGCGCCGCGACCGCGCCGGACTTCCCGAGCCACGGGCGCAGCGCCTCGGCCGCGACGAAACTGGTTCCGAGCCGCTCGAGCACGTCCGCCGTCGCGGCGTCGCAGGCGGAGCGGGGATCCTCCGCTCCGACCAGCGCGAAGCCGTCCCCGAGCGAGTCGTCGAGCAGGCGGCCGGCCGCGTCGCGCGGCTGCGGCAGGGGCTTGCCGGCGGCGAGGTCGTCCGCGCGGTCGTCGAAGACGCCGACCTCGATCCTCGGCACGAGCTCGAGCGGCG
>JAFMJW010000310.1 GCA_017853315.1 Alphaproteobacteria bacterium | reverse complement strand
AGCCGGTCGAACACCTCCCGGCGCACCGCCATGTTGCAGGTGAAGCCGTAGAGGGCGTCCGGATCGTCGCCGCCGAGCACGCGCTCGTCCTTCACGACCTCGTAGTCCATGAGCGACTCGAGGAGCGGCGAGCCCTCGATCGCGCGTCGCCGGCCGCACACGAGCCACACGCCCGGGTCTCGGAAGTCGCGGGCGATCCGAGCGAGCCACCCCGGTGCCGGCTCGCAGTCCGGGTCGAGAAACGCGACGATGTCGCCGTCCGAGGCGGCGAGGCCGCGGTTGCGAGCCGCGTAGGATCCGCGGCGCGACTCCTCGAACACCGTGGCCACCGGATGTGCGCGCGCGATGGCGAGCGAGTCGTCGTTCGACCCGTTGTCGACCACCAGGCGCTCGACCCGGTCGCCCGGGTAGTCCTGCCGCCCGAGGGCATCGAGACACCGACCGAGCGTGGCCCCGGAGTCGAGCACCGGGATCACGACCGAGATCCTCGGGAGATCGTCTCGGGCTGGGATGGGCATGTCGTCTCCGGGCGAGGCGCGATCGACGGCAAGAGGTCTCACGAGGATGTGTCGGCCGATCGCGACGCGGTCAAGTCCGGTCAGCCCCGCCGGCCGAGCTTCCCGCCCGGCGGGCCGGATTCGGCCGCGGCTGCGGCGTGCCCGGCCCCGCGCTCGATCTCGCGTGCCATCTCGATCATGGTCGGGCGGAAGCCCATCGCGGCGAAGGCCGCCTGCCCGGCCTCGTTGCGCGCGGCCGTGGAAAGCATGACCCGCGGCATCCCGCGTTCGCGCAGCCACGCCGTGGCGGCATCGACGAGCAGGCGTCCCACGCCTCGGCGGCGGCCCCGCTCGCCGACCACCACGTCGTGGATCCAGCCCACCTCGTCCCGGAGATCCTTCCACGAGTGCGGCTCGATCGCGGCATAGACGTACCCGATCACGCCTCCGTCGCTCTCGGCGACGAGGATCACCTGGTCCTCGGCATCGATCATCGAGACCAGGAAGCGCCCGTAGCCGGCCTCGACGCCGGGCCTGGGCGCGATGAAGCGGCGCTCGTCGAACGCATGGTGCAGCCGCACGAGCTCGCCGCCGAGGCGCCCGAGCTGATCGGCGTCCCGCGGCGAGGCCGGCCGGATCGTGACGGCGAACTCCATCAGGAGATCTTGGCACGCGGGCCGAGGCCATGCCCAGCCCCATGCCCCGCGTCGTCGGCCACCCGCCGATCCCCGGTCGCGCGCGGAATCGCACCCTGCCCGCCCAGGGCGATCCCCGCGACATGCCCGCTCGCCCACGCCCACTGGAAGTTGTAGCCCCCGATCCGGCCGTCGACGTCGCAGATCTCGCCGACCAGGTGGAGGCCGGGTCGGAGGCGGGACTCCATCGTCTCGAGCCGGATCTCGGCGAGCGGGACTCCGCCGGCCGTCACCTCGGCGTGCGAGAAGCCGCGGTCGCCGACCACCGGGACGACCAGCGCGGTCGCCGACGCGAGCAGCGCGCGCCGGCGCTCGCGCGGGAGGTCGTGCATCGGCCTCGAGGGATCGACCCCGGCGTGCCGGCAGAGCGCGTCGGCGAGGCGCTCGACGAGCCCGGCCTCGCGCAGGAAGCGCCCCGGGCCGATGCCCGGCCGGGCGAGGATCGCCGCCTCCCACTCGGCCGCGGTGCGCCGCGGGAGCCAGTCCACCGCGAGCGAGCACGCGTCGCCCGCGGCCCGTGCCATCGCGAGGTGGCGACTCGCGTCGAGGATCGCGGGGCCGGAGAGCCCGAAGTGCGTGCACAGCACCGACCCCTCGGCCGACGCGAGGCGGCGCCCCGAGGCGCCGAGGACGAGGACCCGCGCCGGCGCGGAGATCCCGGCGAGCTCGCGCAGGAAGCACCCCGCATCGAGCACGAGCGGCACGAGCGCGGGGACGACCGGTCCGGCGACCGAGTGCCCGAGCGTGCGCGCGATCTCGAGCCCGTGCCCGTCGCTGCCGGTTCCGGGAAGGCTTCGGCCGCCGGTCGCGAGCACGACGCGCGTGGCGCGCAGCCGCCCCTGCGGCCCCTGCAGCGCGAACCTCCCGTCGACCGGGACGACGCTCTCGACCCGGAACGGGTGGAGCAGGCTCGCACCCGCCGAGCGCGCGCCCGCGAGCAGCGCTTCCAGCACGTCGCGCGCACGGCCCGACGCGGGAAAGAGCTTGCCTCCCTCCTCGCGCACCAGCTCCACGCCGAGCCCGTGAAAGAGCGCGATCGCGTCCTCGACGCCGAAGCGACGCAGCACCTTGCGGATCGCGGCCGGGGTGCTGCCGTGGAAGGACGTCTCGTCGACCACGTCGTGGGTGACGTTGCAGCGCCCGCCCCCCGAGACGAGGATCTTGCGCCCCGGCCGGCCGGCGCCGTCGACCACGACGATGCGCTGCGAGGCACCCCGACGCGCGACCTCGCGGCCGGCGGCGATCGCCGTGGCGAGGCCGGCGGCACCGGCCCCGACGATCGCCACGTCGAATTCGTCCGCGTCTGGCATCCGGACCGGCGCGGCCTCCGCCTCAGAGGCGCGCGGCCGTCGCCCGCGCGGCGTCGGCGAGCAGCGGCACCATCGCGCCGAGTGCGGCGAAGCGATCGTCTTTCGTCTGGCCGCGGACGAAGCGGACGTAGATCTGCTCGAGCACGACCGCGGTCTTGAACAGGCCGAAGGTCTCGTACCAGGGCAGCATCGACACGTCGGTGCCGGTGCGTCGGCGATAGCGCTCGGCGAGCTCCGCACGGGGCGGGAAGCCCCCGAGCGCCGTCACCGCGGAGCCGGTGCCGCGCGGCACCGCGTCGCCCGCCTGCGCCCAGTAGCCGAGGAAGGTGCCGAGATCGACCAGCGGGTCGCCGAGCGTCGCCATGTCCCAGTCGAAGACCGCGACCAGGCGGCCCGGGTCGTCCTCGGCGAACATCGCGTTGTCGAGCTTCCAGTCGTTGTGGAGCACCGCGACCACGGACGAGTCCGGGCGGTGGCTCGAGAGCCAGCCGAGGAGCTCGTCCATGACGGGGATCTCCCGCGTCTTCGCCCGCTGCCAGCGCTCCCACCAGCCCTCGACCTGGCGACGCACGAATCCCTCCGGGCGCCCGAGCGCCGCGATCTCCGGCCGCGCCGTGTCGACCAGGTGCAGGTCGGCGAGCGCGTCGATGAGCGACTCGCCCATGCGACGCCGGACGGACGCGTCGTCGCCGAGCCCGGCGGGCCAGTCGTGCCGCACGACGATGCCGCGACGGCGCTCCATCACGAAGAAGACGGCGCCGAGGACCGCGGCGTCCTCGCACAGGAGCGCCGGGCGGGGCGCGGGCGGATAGAGCGGCGCGAGCGCGGAGAGCGCGCGGAACTCGCGCGCCATGTCGTGCGACTTCGGCGCGACCGGCCCGAGCGGCGGGCGCCGCAGCACCCACTCGCGCCCGTCCTCCGAGCGCAGCAGGTAGGTGAGGTTCGCATGCCCGCCGCGGAACTGGCGGATCTCGACGTCGCCCCGGAGGTCCGGCAGCCGATCCGACAGCCAATCGCGCAGGCGCGGCTCGTCGAGCCGCTCGTCCTCGCGGACGTCGCCGGCCGCGTCGACCAGGGTGTCCCTCTCCACGCGCTGCCCCTCCGGTCCGCTGCGCTCAGCCCGTCGCGTCGTCGGCGCTCTCGCCGCGGGAGACGGCGGGACGCGGCTCGTCCCGCTCGACCTCGAAGCCGGTCGCGGGCGAATGGCGGACGACCACGACTTCGCAGTTGCGCGCGACTCTCGCGCGCGTCCAGC
>JAFMJW010000060.1 GCA_017853315.1 Alphaproteobacteria bacterium | reverse complement strand
CGTGCGGCGCGAGCGGACGGTCGTGGTTCGGATGTCCATGATCGACGTTCTCCTTGGTGATCGATTCGCGGAAGGCGGATGGGTCGGCACCCTCCCCCGGAAAGGCGGCCGGTCCGCTCGACTTCGTTCAGGTATCAGCGAGCGGACGGGAGGGAAAGGCGATTTCGCGACCGTCGGCGCGTGGCAAGCGACGTCCGACCCGACCCTGATCCTTCGCTGCAAGCCCCTCAGGTCCCGTCCGGCGCCCGCCCGAGCAGCCCCAGGATCGTGTCGCGCAACGCCGGCGGGTCGAGCGGCAGGCCGGCATCGCGGGCGACGAGCACCCCGAGCCCTACCGACACGAGCAGGCTCGCGAGCTGCCGCGGGTCGACGTCCCGGCGCACCGAGCCTGCCGCCTGGCCCCGTTTCGCCACCTCGACCAGGCGAGCGACCGCGCCCTCGAGCATGCCGACCAGCCCGGCCCGAAGCCGCTCCGAGCGACGCACGCCCTCCAGCACCGCCGCGACGTGGACCGGCACGAGTAGAGCCTGCCCGGCGGGCGGCGGCGCTCCTGCCGGCGCCTCCCGCTGCAGCAGCGAGACGACCTCCGCGAACCGCTCCACGCTTCGCTCGAGCCCGTCCCCCTCCCCGCCGCCCGCGATCATCGCGTCGAGGAAGCTCCCCAGCGCGCTCTCGAGGACGGCGACGAGCAGGTCCTCGCGATCGCGGAAGTGGACGTAGAACGCGCCCCGGGTGAAGCCCGCGCGGGCGCAGATCGCGTCGAGGCTCGGCGAGTCGATCCCGTGCTCGGCGAACTCGGCGAGCGCCGCCGCCACCAGCGCGTCCCGGGTCTCGCGCTTGGCCGAGGCGCGCCTCGACCCGGTCCGTTCCTCCGCGGCACCCACGAGACCCACTTGACATACGCACCCGTACGTAGGAAACCGGCAGTCACATACGGCCCCGTATGTGAAACCAGGAGAGCCCATGGAAACCGACGTCCTTCCTTCGCAGCCCGAAACCCCCGAGTTCTCGCCGGTCGAGACGGCACGCGTCTGGGCCCTGCACCTGCTGTGCTTCGTCCTGCCGCTCACCTGCCTCGCCTACCTGCTGACGGCCCCCCACTCGTGGTGGGGAGCGCTGCCCTGGTTCCTCGTCGTGGTCGGGTCGGTGGTCGCCGACATGCGGAGCCCGGCCGAGCTGCGCCAGCCGACCGCCGACATGCCGCAGGAACCGTTCGACCTCGTCCTGTTCGCACTCGTCGCGCTGCAGGTCGCGAACGTCGCGCTGCTCGTCCGCATGGTCCACCTCCACGGTTTCTGGAGCGTGAACACGCTGATCGGGCTGCTGCTGGTCGGCATCGACTCGGGGTACTCGGGCATCGTCGTCGCGCACGAGCTCGTCCACCGCCCGCAGCACCACATGATCCTGCTCGGCCGGCTCCTGCTGTCGACGGTGCTCTACGAGCACTTCGCGGTCGAGCACGTGCGCGGGCACCACGCGCGCGTCGGGACGCCCGAGGACCCGGCGACGGCGCGCTTCGGCGAGACCGCGCTCCAGTTCTTCCGGCGGACCGTGCCCGCGCAGTTTCGCAGCGCCTGGCGTCTCGAGAACAAGCGCCTCGGCGACGAGGACATGGCCTGGAACGACCCGCGCGTGCTCGAGAACCGCTGCCTGCACGGGCTGGTCTTCGAGTGGGGCGTGGCGCTGCTGGTCCTCGTGCTGCTCGGGCCCGGGCCCTTCGCGATCCACCTTCTGCAGGCGCTGATCGCGGTGCGCCTGCTCGAGGCCGTGAACTACTTCGAGCACTGGGGGCTCGCGCGCGCCGGCCGCAAGGTGACGCCGATCGACTCCTGGGACACCGACTCGCGCTTCTCGCTCTACACGCTGGTCGGGCTGTCGCGTCACGCCGACCACCATGCGCACGCGGCGCGGCCGTATGCGCAGCTGCGGCACTTCGACGAGAGCCCGAAGCTGCCCTACGGCTACTTCGGCACGGTCGTGCTGCTGCTGTTCGACAACGCGGAGTTCCGGCGCGTCATGACCGAGGAACTGCGCCGGCGCCGGCTGGGACCGTTCGCGGACGACGCGCCCGCCCCGGGCGTGGCGGCCTGAGGGGCGGCGCAGGAGCCCTGGGCGCGGCGACCGCGCCCGGGCTGCGCGAGCCGCGACGGCGTACCGATCCGCGCGCGCCCGTGGCGGATCGGCCCCGGGCGCGGGCCCGGGATCAGGGAACCGCGGTTCCGTCGAAGTGGCGCAGCGCGAGCGCGAGCGCGCCGAGCCCGCAGTCGTGGCCGATGCGGCGGCCCGCGAAGTCGTCGGCGCGCACGTGGATGCCGCTCCAGAGTCGCGAGATCCCCGCCTGGTCGGCCGCGTCGTCGTACGTCGCGTACTGGAGCCGGACCATCTCGGTCGGACCCTTCTCCGGCGGCAGGAACACGTCGGCGGGAGCGTCGAACTCGCCGAGCCCACCGGGGAAGTACTCGCTGCCGGTGAACGCGGTCATGACCTCGGCCGCGGCGCGGCTGAAGGCGCTGTGTCCCGAGACGAAGCCGGGGAAGGCCGGCGAGACGAAGGTCTTGCGCTGGAAGGCGACCCAGCGGGTCGCGAGGATCCAGCCGATGCCGCCGACCTGGGTCTTCGGGTCCGCGGGCTCCCCGCGCCACGCGCGCACCGCGACCTCGCCGACGTGGCCGGCGAGGTGGGCGTGGCGCTGCCCGGGCGCGCTGCTCTCCGCGGTGACGAGTTCGATCAGCCCCGGCACGAGCGGCAGGCCGAGCGGGTCGTACGACGGCGCGGCGGGCTCCGACGACTGCCCGTGCTGGCCGAGCCAGCGGATCATCGAGATCGGGCGCGCCGAGTCGTGCACTCGCTTCTGCTCCCAGGCGGCGATGCCGGCGTCGTGCACCGCGCCGTTCAGGGCGAGGTAGATCTTCACGTCCCACTCGAGCGGGTCGAGCGTCGGGCCGGTCCCGCCGATGCGGCGCTGGAATCCCGGCGAGTCGGCCACGTCGTTGGCGATCGTGTTCCAGTGCCCCGGCGGCGTCTCCGAGGCGGGACCGTCCGCCCAGTACATGCCGAGCACGCGGTAGTAGTCCTGCCGCTTCACCGGGTTCGGCGCGTAGGGAAGGCCGGTGACGGGGTTCGTCGCGTGGCCGGCTCCGTCGTTCGCGCCGAGCGAGTTCCCGCCCATCGTGCCGGGCGAGGCGTCGATCACCGTCGGGTCGGTCGGGTCGAGCAGCGCCTGCTTCTCGATGACCTCGAGCGCCTGGTCCCGGTACTCCGCGAGGTCGGCGACGACGGTCGGCGGTCCCGCCGGCGAGAAGTACGGCACGCCCGGCGCGCTGCGCCCGAGCGCGAACGGCCGGACGTCGAACCAGTGGCTGCCGATGTTCACCTGCACGTTGCCGGGGATCGGCACGCCGTTCTGGCCGATCTGCACCGTGAGCGAGAGCGGCTGCCAGCGGCTCGGGTCGTCCATCGTGGTGCCGGGGTCGACGACGACGAGCGGCGGGTTCACCGGGACGTAGGTCGGGTCGGCGTACTTGTCGGCCTCGTTCGAGCCGTCCGCGAGTCCCCACGCGATCACCGCGGCGGCGATGCGGTTGCCGAGCGCCGCCGGCGAGTCGCCGTCGGTCGCGACGAAGGACTCGTCGTAGCCGAGTTCGTGGAACAGCCGGTCGAGCGCGGTCGCGGTCGCGGCGGCGCCGGGCGAAGTCGCGAAGCGGTGCTTCAGCAGCCGGTAGGCGGCGAAGCTGACGGCGGCATCGCGCGCGGAGGCGACGTCGTCGGAGGCGGCCGCCTCGCGGACCAGCACCGGGTCGGCGATCCGCGTCGCGTCGTAGGCGACCCAGGCGTCCCACATCGCGACCGACAGGTGGTAGAGGTTGCGCGCGTGGACGACCGGCCGCGGCGTGTCGATCCGGATCGCGGCCAGCAGCGCTTCGTCCCAGCTTCGTGCGACCGAGTGCCCGTCGTCGGGCCGGTCGCCGCAGTACGCGGTCGCGACACCGTCCTCGAAGCGGTGACACGGGACGCCGAGACGCTCGCCGTCGTTCAGCCCCAGGCACACGTCGCAGCTCGCCTGGGGCTCGAGGCAGGAACCGAGCCCGCTCGCGTCGCTCGCGGAGCAGCGCCCGGGCAGGGCCACGGCGACGTCCTCGCCCGCACATCTCGCGGCGACCTCGGCCGACGTGCGTGCGACCATGCGCGCGACGTCGCCTCTCGGGTCGGCGCCGACGCAGGCCTCGAGGGCCTGCTGCGAGTCGATCGCGCCCGAGGCGAGCCCGATCTCCGCGCAGTCGAGGAACGACCGCAACCGGGCCTTCGCCACGCGCCCCATCGCCCGCGCCGCGGAGACGCGGCAGGCGGCGGTGCGCCGCGGAGACGCGGCATCGCCGAGGACCGCGTCGGGATTCGTGCCGAACAGCGCCTTCACCGGGCGCTCGATCGAGGTGAGCCGGTTCGCCTCGGCCGCGGAACGGACGCCGAACGAAGGCGGGTCGTCGCAGAAGCGCGCCTCGGCGACCTCGGTCAGGTTGGCGGCGCGCGCCACCCGGCCCGAGGCGTCGGCAGCGACGCACGAGGAGAAGTCCTGCCCCTCGGGCAGCAGTCCGCGCACGGCCGCGCGCGTGCAGCGCAGCACCTCGTCGGCGCGCGCCTCGGCGACCCGGGTGCCCGCTCTCGTGAGCTCGACGAGGCAGCGTTTCTCGGCGGCGCTCGGCGGGGCCGTCGCGGCCGGGGCCGGACGCGCCGGCAGCGACACGAGGACGAGGGCGATCGCGAGCAGGCCGGTTCGTCGGGTCGACATGGGGCGCCTCGTGCCGGTCGGGTCGGCTGGACACCGGCAGGCTTCGGTTCCGGGAGCCTAGGTGCCGTTCCGAGACGAGGTCAAGACGACGATCTGCGCCGCCGCGGATTCCCTCGTTGCCCGGTTCGGGACGGCCCGTGTAGAACGGGAGCCATGTGGCGATCGGGCGACCGGCCGGATTCGCGAAGGGACCCGACGCGCCGGCTGCGGCGCGGGCGCCCCGGTCGGTCCGCGTTCGCCGCGGGGCTCGCGGTCGCGGTCGCGGTCGCGGCCGGGATCGGGCTCGCGGCGACCCCGGCGACGGCCGGGTTCACCGACGTGACCGCGACGTCGGGCATCGACGTCTACGCGGTCCACTCGCCGACGACGGTCGAGATCTTCTCGGGCGGGGTGGCGGCCGGCGACTACGACCACGACGGCTGGATCGACCTGTACGTGACCCGCGGCCAGGCGGGTTTCCCCTGCCTCTACCGCAATCGCGGAGACGGGACCTTCGAGGACGCGACCGGGACCGCGGGCCTCGCGACCGCGACCGGGCTCTGGTCCGGCGCGACCTTCGCCGACGTCGACGGCGACGGCTGGCTCGACGTCGTGCTGCTCGGCATCCTCGACGTCCCGCCGCGCCTCTACCTGAACCGACGCGACGGCACCTTCGGACTCGCCTCGGGAACCGGCCTCTCCCTTCCCGGCAACTCCTACTCCGCGTCCTTCGCCGACGTCGACCACGACGGCGATCTCGACATGTTCGTCGGCCGCTGGGGAACCTACTGGTACGACCTCGACCGGCTCACCGAGCGGACCGGTCACCTCTGGCTGAACGACGGCAGCGGGCACTTCACCGACGCGAGCGGCCCCGCCGGCCTCTCCGTGTTCACGACGCTGCAGGGCGAGGCGGTCTTCGACTGGTGGACCTTCACCGGCAACTTCGCCGACGTCGACCGCGACGGCTGGCTCGACCTGCTGGTGACCGGCGACTTCGGCAACTCGAAGATCCTGCACAACCGCGGCGACGGCACCTTCGAGCCGGTCGTCGCGAACGGCGTGCCGAACGACGAGAACGGGATGGGAGGCGCGGTCGGCGACGTCGACGGCGACGGCGACCTCGACTGGTTCGTCTCCGCCATCTTCGACGCGAACGGCCCGCAGCCCGACTGGGGCGCCTCGGGCAACCGGCTCTTCCTGAACGACGGCACGGGCCGATTCGCGGACGCGACCGAGGCCGCGGGCGTGCGCGAAGGCGGCTGGGGCTGGGGATCGACCTTCGCCGACCTCGACCTCGACGGCGACGTCGATCTCGCCCACGTGAACGGGTACTCGTCCTACTGGGGTCCGACCTTCGTCGCCGACCCGATGCGGATCTTCCTGTCGAACGGCGACGGCACCTTCGTCGAGAGCGCGGCGGCGCTCGGCGTCGACGTCCCCGACGACGACCGCGGCATCGTCGCCTTCGACTACGACCGCGACGGCGACGTCGATCTCTTCCTGTCCCCGAACCAGGGCGGCGCGCGCCTGCTGCGCAACGACGGGCCGTCGGGCTCCTCGGTGACCGTCAAGCTGCGGGGGCGCGGCGCCAACACCGAGGCGATCGGCGCGCGCGTCGAGCTCGACACCGCGGCCGGCACGCAGGTGCGCGAGATCCGCGCCGGCGGCAACTTCGCGTCGCAGGACCCGGCCGAGGCGCTGTTCGGGCTGGGCGGCGCGACGTCCGCCGACGCGATCCGCGTCTCCTGGCCGAACGGGACGCAGACGACGCTCTCGGGCGCGAAGCCCGGACGGATCGTGCTGAGCGAGCCCGCGCCGGGCGACGCCGGCTGCACCGCGACCTCGCCGGCCAACGTCTGCATGCCGGGCTCGTCCTCGGCCCGCTCGACGACCGAGTGCCTGCTCGAGTGGAGGGTCGACGGCGTGACGCTCTCGCGCGACCGCACCGGCGCGCCGATCGCGAAGGTGAGCTGCCGCGAGGGCGATCCCGCCTGCGACGCGGGCGGCCCCGCCGACTCCTGCATCTTCACGGTCGCCGCCTGCCTGAACAACCGCGACCCGCGCCTGCCCGCCTGCAAGCCGAGCGACGTCGCGGCCTTCGACGTTCGCTCGCCGCGCAAGACCAGCACGCTCGCCTTCGACCGCAACGCGAACAAGCTGATCGTCGCGGCGCTCGGGCCCTCGGGCGGCGTCGGGATCGTCCCCGGCGTGTTCCGCAACGCGACCCCGGACTCCTGCGAGACGATGCAGGTCGAGGTGCGGCTCGCGAACGGCGGGCTGCGGCCCGCGAAGATGACGCTCGACCTCCGGGTCACCTCGAGCGACGGCCGGACGGACGGCGACAAGCTGCTGCTCACCTGCCTGCCGCGATCCTGATACGCTCGCGGGCGTGAGCGCACGCCCCCTCCCGGACCGGGCCGACGACGAGCCGGCGGGCCCGTGGCCCCCGCTGGTCGCCGTCGCGGCGGCTGCGGTCGCGACCGCGATCCGGCTCCGGCTCCTCGGCGTGCCGCTCGAGCGCGACGAGGGCGAGTACGCCTACGCGGGACGGCTGCTGCGCGACGGCGTGCCGCCTTTCGAAGCGGTCTACGGGATGAAGCTGCCGGGGACGCACCTCGCCTACGGCCTCGCGTTCTCGCTGCTCGGCCCGGGAACGACCTCCGTGCGGCTGCTGCTGCTCGCCGTGAACCTTGCCTCGACGGCGCTCGTCTTCCTGCTCGGGCGCGCGTGGCTCGGACCCGCGGGCGCAGCCGGTGCAGCGGTCGCCTTCTCCTTCCTCTCGCTGCAGACGGCGATGCTCGGCCCGTTCGCGCACGCCACCCACTTCGTCGTGCTGCCGGCGCTCGCCGGCCTGCTCGCGCAGGAGCGTGCGCTCCGCGCGCCGCCCGGCCGGCGTGCGGCGGCGACGGTCGCGACCGGCCTCTTCCTCGGGATCGCGATCCTGATGAAGCAGCCGGGCGTCGTGTTCCTCCTCTTCGCGCTCGCGCGCCTCGTGGTCTCGCGTGCGAAGGAGCGGGGAAGCCTCGCGCGCGAGGCCGCGACGATGCTCGCCGCCGCGGCGCTGCCGACCGCGATCGTGCTCGCCTGGGCGGCGATGCGCGGCGGTCTCGGCCACTACGCGGCCTGGCTCTTCCGCTACGGCGCCGGCTACGCGAAACCGCTCCCGCTCGACCAGGGCGCGCTGTGGCTCCGGGTCGCGCTCGGCCGCATCCTCGCGCAAGCGCCGATCCTCTGGGCCATCGCCGCCGCCGGGGCGGCGCTCGCGGCGCTGCCGGGCGACGTCGTGCCGCACGGGCGGCGGCTGCTCGCGCTCGCCGCGTTCTCGTTCCTCGGCGCGTGTCCCGGGCTCACTTTTCGCGAGCACTACTTCCTGCTCGCGCTGCCGGCCGTGGCGCTGCTCGTCGGGGCGGCGGCCGAGGTCGCCGCTCGCGGGCTTCGCGGTCGCGTCGCACCGGCGGCCGCGGCGCTCGCGCCCGCCGTCGTCGTGCTGCTGGCGGGCGCGCAGTCGGTCGCCTCGCAGCGCGAGCTGCTGCTCTCGCTTGCGCCCGACCTGGTCTCGCGCGCGCTCTACGGGGACAACCTCTTTCCCGAGTCGCCCGCCATCGCGTCCTGGATCGCTGCGCGGACCACACCCGGGGACCGGATCGCGATCTTCGGCTCCGAGCCGCAGATCCCGTTTCTCGCCGGCCGTCGCTCCGCAACCGGCCACGTGTACATGTACCCGCTGCTCGAGCCCCAGCCCGACGCGCGCGCGATGCAGGAGGAGATGATGCGCGAGGTCGCACACGCGCGCCCGGCCTTCGTCGTCTCCGTGCGGGTTCCCACCTCGTGGGTGCGACGCGAGGACTCCGATGCGCGCGTGCTCGACGAGATGGCCGCCTTCCTGCGCGACGGCTACGAGCCCTGCGGCGTCGTCGTCGCGGGCGAAGGCGGCCGGAGCCGCATCCTCTGGGAAGAAGACGCCGCGGCGGTGCGTGGGTCGGACGACGTGCTGGCCGTCGTGCTGCGGCGACGCGAGCCGACCGGGGCGTCGAGCGGGAGCGCGCGCCCCTGAGCCGGGATCACGCGGGGCGCTCGCGGATCACGCCCCGTTCAGGGCAGGTCGAGCCACTTGCGGTTGTAGGGAATGGACCCGGACGCGTCCCCGAGCGTGTCGAGCGGCGGGCTCCAGCGCCCGATCTTGCTGTGGCGCCAGCCCTGGTCGACGAATCCTTCCATCATCTTGAAGGCCGCGAGCGTCGGGTCCACGACCGGGATGCCGAGATCCTGCTCGATCTCCTTGCCGTAGCCGACCAGCGGCCCCCCACCGAGGATGACCACCTCCGCACCGTCCTCCTCGATGGCCCGTCGGGCGTGGAAGGTGTTGTAGGCGGGCAGGGGCGACGAGACGCTGAAATCGGCGTCCATGCAGTGCATGCCGAGGTTGTTCCAGCCGACGAGCTTCCAGGAGGCCGCGGCGGCGGGGCGGGCAGGAGCCGCCAGCAGCCCTGCGAGGAGCGCCAGCAGGGTCAGGGTTCGCTTCGTGGTCGCCATGTCCGTGTCTCCTCCCGCTCGCGCGGGTCGGGTTCTTCTCGCGCCCGGGATTCCGTGGGTCTCCGATTCGCGTCGGTGACAACGCGGGAGCCGTGGCACGGCCCCCGCGAGGTTCCACCTTCGAGCGTTGCGAGCGCGGTGCCAGCGACGCTGACCGGCGGGCAGGCGCGAGCGACGAGACGCATGGTTCGCGGGACGGCAACGGCCGACGGGAGAACCGTCGGCGGGTCAGTCGGCGGGCGAGAGCCGCCAGCCGAGAACCACGTCGGGGGTCGCGAGCAGCACGCCGACGACGCGCCAGTCCGAAGGGGTCCACCAGAAGATCGCGTTCTGCTCGAAACTCGCGGCCCAGGCGCAGGCGGTCTCGCGATCGACCCCGGGGACCAGCAGCGAAGGCTCCGACCACGACCCGGCCGATGCGCCGCTCGCGACACCCTCGAAGGCGTCCGGCGCGACGTCGGTCGCGGGGCCGACGCCGATGCAGTCGATCGCGCGGTGGCCCGCGGAAAGGACCGTCCGGCGCAGGTCGTCGAGGTCGGCGCGGTTGCGAGACGGGTCGCGGCCGGGATCGCTGCGCGGGTGCCACGCGGTCACGACGGCCGCCGCGCTCGCGTCGCGGAACGGCCACGGACCCGCGACTCCCGGGGGTGCCGGGTGGAGCACCCTCTCGCGCCCGGTCGCGGGGTCGAGGAATTCGAGGCGCGTGCGAGCGTAGGCTTCGACGAGCGCTCGATGCTCGCCGGGGACGGCGTCGCAGGGGCCCACGGGCGCTCCGTAACCCCGAGTGGCCGAGGCCCGCCAGCGTCCGGCCGAGCCATGTGAAGCCGGTCCCGCCGGGCGGCTTCGCGAGACGCCCGGCGGGACCGCCCCCGGGGATTCACCGCGCGCCCCCCGGCGGCTATCCTCCCCGGGATGGACGATCGAACACTCCCGACTGCCACGCCGGGTCCGGCCCGCCTCACGCGGCGCGCGATGCTCGCGCGCGCCGCCCGCTCCGCGGGTGCGATCGCGATCGCGCCCGCCGTCGCGCGACTCGCGGGCGGATGCGAGGCCTCGGGCTCCGTGGGCACGGCCCACGCGGACGAACCCGCGGCGACGGCGACCCCGGGCGCGGCTGCCGCCGCCCCTGCCCCGTCCGCGACGGAAGCCCCGCAGGCCGCAGGAAGCGCCGCCGCGGCGGTGTCGCCCGAGATCGAGCACCTGCTCGCGACTTCCGAGTTCGTCTACATCTCGAGCACGCGCAAGGACGGCACGCTGAGCCGCAAGGCCGAGATCTGGTTCACCTGGCACGACGGCTCGGTCTGGGTCGGGACGCGCCCCGACTCCTGGCGCGCGAAGCGGATCCGCTGGAAGCGTCCGATGGCGACGATCTGGGTCGGCAGTCCCGCGGGGCCGTCGATCCGGGCGCGCGGGGAACTCGTCACCGATCCCGCGCGCTACGACATGCTCTGCCGCGACTACGGGGTGAAGTATCCGGCGCGCTGGCCGCGCTGGGAGGCCTCGTTTCGCGAGGGACTGGCGAGCGGCGATCGAGTGCTGATCCGCTACGTCCCGGTGGCGGGCTGAGCAGGCCCGCCGACGTCACGATGCGCGACCTGACGCCCTTCTACCGGGATCTCCACGCCCGCGTGACGGCGCTGGGCGGCTACCGCAACCCCACCTGCACCTCGACCGGGCGGGGACGCTCCACGAGGCCCGCAGGCTCCTCGATCCCGAGACGGCCGGCGTCGCGTCGTCGCTCTCCCTCCCGACGAAGCACGCCCTGATCCCGCTCATCCACGCCTCCCGGGAGTTCGCGCCGGGGCGGCTCGAGGAGCGCGTGCTCGAATACCTCGAGATCATGGTGGACGGCGGCACGCGCCATGCCGACACGCTCGTGGACGTCGGTCGCGACCTCGGGGACTTCGACGGGCTCGACGCCTTCGAGCGACTGCGCAATCGCCTGCGCGGCCGGCTGGATCTCCGACTCGGCGCGTACAACCCGCTCGGCTTTCGCGACGACGACCCAGGGCGCTGGGAGCTCTTCGTCGAGGCCGCGAGGCGATCGGACTTCGTGGGCTCGCTGCCGGAGCGCGACGACCGTCGCCGCGCGCCCGGGCACGTCGGCTTCGACGAGCACTGCCGTCGTCTCGTCGGGCTCGCGATGGAGCTCGGGAAACCCCTGCACGTCCACGTCGACCAGGTGAACCACCCGCGCGAGAACGGAACCGAGCGGCTGCTGCGGGTCGCCGACGAGCTCGGCTACCGCGGAGAGCCGCGCATCTGGCTGATCCACGTGATCTCGCCGTCGACTTACGAGGAGCCCCGCTTCGAGGCTCTCCTGCAGGGCATGCTCGACGCGCACGTCGGCGTGATCTGCCCCTCCGCCGCGATCAGCATGCGGCAGTCCCGCGCGACCCGGACGCCGACCTTCAACTCGATCGCGCGCGTGCTCGAGATGTCGGCTCACGCGATGGCACGCGGCCCGCGTCGCGGCGGGGGGCTACCCGGTCCTGGTCGTCGCGTATTCGGGCCTGAACGGCAGGGACGTGCTCGGTGCGAAGGACCTCTGCCGCGTCGTCTCGCCGGTGTCGGTCCGGCCCGACCCGCGCTTCGAGAACCACAGCCTGTTCGACGAGCTCCGCAAGCGGGGCGAGCTGCGGGAGCGGCTGCGGGAGTATCTCTCGAACTGAGCGGCCTCGGTGGCGCGACGGCGAACGCGCCGCGGCCCTCGTGGCGTCAGGCGGCCGGCTCGGAGTCCGCGGCCTGCGGCGAGGAAGCGTCCTCCTCCGCCAGCAGGATCGGCGTCGCCTTCTCGGGGTAGAGCCCGCGGATGCCGGAGTAGAACTCGCGGATGCGCCCCATGTCGGCCGAGAGCACGCCGGTCATGCGCAGGCAGGGGCCGAGCCCCGCGGTGCGCGACGGGTAGTCGAGGAAGCTGCACAGCACGGGCACGCCCGCTCCGCGCGCGATGTGGTAGAAGCCCGACTTCCAGTGCTTCGCGCGCGACCTCGTGCCCGACGGCGGGATCACGAGGAAGAGGCGATCGGCCGCGTCGAAGCGTGCGACCGCCTGGTCGACCACGTTCTCGCGCTTGCTGCGGTCGACCGGGATGCCGCCGAGCGCGCGCATGAAGCCGCCGAACGGGAAGCGGAACAGCGACTTCTTGCCGAGCCACGACGGCCGCACGCCGACCGCCCAGGCGACCGCGAGCATGTGCGGCATGTCCCAGTTGGTCGTGTGGGGCGCCGCGACGACGACCGCCTTGTGGAGTTCGGGAGGCAGGCTTCCCTCGACGTGCCAGCCCGCGATGCGCAGGTAGAGACGACCGAGGAAGCGCGTCAGTCGACCGGCCGGGGCCGGTGGTCTGCGCTCCGCCTCGAGGGGCGTTCGCGGCTGCATCGACGTCGGAGCCACGCCTTCGCGCTAGCACCGCGGCAGGGACCGCCCAACCTCGAATCGACGCGTCACGGCCACGCGGTGCGTCACGCGCGCCGCGGCCGGATCGAGCGCCGGGTCAGGGCGTCCGGCAGAAGCGGAAGGAGATCCCGGGCGCGACCCCGCCCTGGCAGTACTGTCCGGGCGGACAGACGATCCCGCCCTCCGTGCAGGCCTGCGGCCCGCCACAGACGCAGCCCGTCGTCCGGAAGAACGCGCCCACCTGGAAGTCGACCCCGGCGCAGGTCGATCCGTCGGGACAGGTGCCGCCGCAGGTCGGAAATCCGCCCGCGTCCGAGCACGCGACGCTGCCGTCGGGCACGCAACCGCAGGAGCCGCCGAGGTTGCCGGTCGAGGTCGTGCCGCAGTGCGTACCGTCGGGGCAGGTGCCGCCACAGAGCGGGTAGGTGTCGCCACAGGGCTGGTCGGGATAGACGCACTCGCAGACCGTGCCGACCGCCGCGTTGAAGCGCGCGGCGCACGTGCCGCCGCCGGGGCAATCGGCCCCGCACGCCGGTGCACTGCCGAGGCACGGCGCCGGCTCGCATGCGCAAGCCGAGCCCTCGCCGGCCGGCCGGCAGATTGCGCCCGACGGACACGCGCCGCCGCAGGCCGGGGCACCGCCCTCGTCGGCGCAGTCGAGCAGCGCGATCGCGTCGCGGAGCCGACGCGCCTGGTCGAGCACCGCGTGGTGGATCGAGTCGCGATCGCCTGCGGTGAAGCAGCCGCCGAGAGCCTCGGCGGCGGCGAACGAGTCGCGCAGCCTGGCACGGGCGGAGGCGACACAGTCCGCGGCAGAGACACCGGCGAGCGTCGCCTCGCGATGGCAGCGGACGACGGAGCGGTAGTCGCGCATCGCGGAGGCGAGCTTCGCGCGCGCGCAGCGGTCGCGCGGGGGCGTGGCGCCCGGGGCGAGCGCCGCCGTCAACTGGTCGGCGACCGCGAGCGCCTCGGTCGAGAGACCGTAGCCCGGGGGCAGCGCGAGGCACCCCGGCAGGTCCGCGATCGCGCGACTCGCCTCGTCGAAGCGAGCCATTTCGGCCGCGTAGCATTCGTCGTAGGGCTGGAAGAAGCCGAATCGCCGGTGACAGCCGGAGTGGCGACGCGAGAGGTCGACCGACGCCTTCTGGCGGGCGATCCCGCACGCCACGCTCTCGGGCGATGCGGCGGCGGGCCGGGCGAACGCGACCGCGAGCCCCGCGAGGACCAGGGCGGCCACGATCGCCGGGCGCGACGGCCCCGCCGACTTCGAGCGAGTCCTCTCCACGCCCCGACGCCTATCACCGCGCCCGGGCAAGGTCACCGCCGAAAACTCCGCGACGGGCTTGCGCAGCGGCCCGGGGACGTCCACGTTCGCCGCATGGCGATCGCAGCCCTCCTCTGGGTCCTGGCGCTCGGCCTGATCGCGGCCGGGATGGTCGGCACCATCCGGCCCTTCCTGCCCGGCCCCATCCTGATCTTCGCGGGCGTGCTGCTCGCCGCCTGGATCGACGACTTCCACAAGATCGGCCGGTGGACGATCGGCTTCGTCGGCGCGCTCCTGCTGCTCTCGTTCTTCGCCGACACGATCACGCAGGCGCTCGGGGCGAAGCGCGCGAACGCGAGCCCGCTCGCGGTGACCGGGGCGGCCGTCGGTTCGTTCGCAGGCGCGTTTCTCGGGCCGGTCGGGTTGTTCGCACTGCCGCTCGTCGGCGCGATGGTCGGCGACTTCGCGACCAATCGCAGCGTCCTGCGGGCCGGCAAGGTCGGGCTGCTCACCGCGCTCGGCACGGTCGCCGGCACGGCGGCGCGGGTCGCGATCTCGTTCGCGATGGTCGGCTTCTTCGTCGCGGCCCTGCTGCTCTAGCGGGCCGCGCGCCGCCCCGGAACGCAGCGGTACCGGGGCGGCGCGGGATCGCGGGAGACTCCCGCTCAGCGAACCTTGCCCATCTGCTGGCGACAGGGCTCGGAGAGGTCGTTCTGACGCGTGCGCAGGCAGGCCATGAAGCCGGCACCCGAGGGCGTCACGTTCGGGCAGAGCCTGGCAGCGTCCCCGAGGCAGTTCGGGAACTTCGACAGCGAGTTGACGATCGCGAGGCAGTGCGACGAGAGATCGGAGCGGTGCGAGGCGAGGCACTTGCCGATGCCGCTCGTCATGTTCGGACAGAACTTCGCGGCGTCGTCCTGGCACGCCCCGCCGACGGCGGAATGGGCGGGAGCACCGGTCGCGCCCGCGACCGCGGCGGCCGGTGCGGCCGCGACGCCGGCGGCGGCGCCCGTGGCGGTCGTGGCGACGCCTGCCGCGGCGCCGGTCGTCGCGGTGGCGACGTTGGCGGCCGTGTTCACCGGGGCGGTGACGACGCTCGCCGCAGGTGCGCAGCCGAGGACCGCGATGGCGAGGAACGGAACGATCAACTCTCTCATGGGACGCCTCCTCCGGGCATGGGGTTCGGCCGCCCCCCGTAGCAGCGAACCCCGGAGGGACCCAAACGGTGCGACCCGCCGCGAGGCGCTCGACGGCGCGGCCCGGCGGTCCGGCGCCCCCGGGCCGGCGGTCCCTCCTTGCAACCGGGGCCGAACATGGCCGAGGATCCGCGCGTGGCGCTGCGGGTGATCCAGTGGGCGACCGGCAACGTCGGGCGCGCCGCGGTCGAGGGCGTGCTCTCGCACCCGGAGCTCGAGCTCGTCGGTGCCTGGGTGTCGTCGGCCGAGAAGGCCGGGCGCGACGTCGGCGAGATCTGCGGGCTCGCGCCGGCCGGCGTGCGCGCGACCGCGGACGCGGCCGAGATCCTCGCGACGGAAGCCGACTGCGTCGTGTACGCGCCGCTCCTTCCGCGCCTCGGAGACGTCGCGCGCCTGCTCGAGTCGGGCAAGAACGTGGTGACGCCGGTCGGATGGTTCTACCCATCGCATGCGCACGGCGTCGCGCGCCTCGAAGCGGCCTGCCGGGCCGGCGGCACGTCGCTCCACGGCACGGGGCTCCACCCCGGCGGGATCACCGAGCTCTTCCCGCTGGTCCTCTCGCGTCTCTCCCGGGACGTGCGCCACCTGCGTGCCGAGGAGTTCTCCGACATCCGCGTCTACCGCGCCGAGATGGTGGTCCGCGAGATCATGCTGTTCGGCAAGACGCCCGAACAGGCGGCCGCGAGCCCCATGCCCGCGCTGCTCGGCGGCGGCTTCGGCCAGTCGATCGACATGATCGCCGACGCCCTCGGGTTCGAACTCGACGCCGACAAGCGCACGACCCACGAGACGGCGGTCGCGACCGCGACGATCGAGACGCCGGTCGGGCCGATCGAGCGCGGCACCGTCGCGGCACAACGCTTCACCTGGCAGGGCACCGTGCGCGGCACGCCGGTCGTCACCGTGGCCGTCAACTGGCTCATGGGCGAGGAGCACCTCGATCCACCGTGGCGGCTCGACGGCGAGCGCTTCGAGGTCGAGGTGGAGGGCGACCCGTCGCTGAGCCTCGTGTTCCGCGGGCTCCAGCCGCCGGTCGCGACCGCGGACCTCGACCGCAACCCCGGGATCGTCGCGACGGCGATGCACTGCGTGAACTCGATCCCCGCGGTGTGCGCAGCACCGCCCGGGATCCGGACGTACCTCGATCTGCCGCTCGTCTCGGGGCGGGCGGCGGGCGACCTGCGGCGGGGCTGAG
>JAFMJW010000059.1 GCA_017853315.1 Alphaproteobacteria bacterium | reverse complement strand
CGGCCGGCAACCCGTCGGCGGGCGCTCCCGCCCGCATGCCCGGCGCACCCGCGAAGGGCCCCGGTCGCGGCCCGGGAGCCGGCGGCGGTCGACCCGCGCCTCCGCCCGCCTGGATGCGCGGCCTCTACGGGCCGTGGCTCGTGCTCTCGAAGAAGGACGCGATCGGGCTGCGGCCAGACCAGGTGACGGCCCTCGAGAAGATCATGGGCGACGGGAAGAAGAAGCGCGAAGCGGCCGACGCGAAGGTGCGCCAGGCCTCCGAGGCGCTTTCGGCGGCGACCTCGGCGGAGACGATCGACGGCTCCGCCGTCCTGGCGAAGTTCGACGCGCTCGCCGCGGCCGAGGCGAGCGCCCGCCGCAGCTCGCTCGAGTCGATGCTCGCGGTGCGCAAGCTGCTCGACGCGGACCAGCTCGCGAAGCTGCGCGGAATGGCGCGGCCGGGCGGCCCCGGGCGCGGCAGGCCCGCGGTCGGAGCACCCGGAGTACCGGGCGCACAGCCTCCCGCCGCCGGCGCCCCCGCCGCGGCCGCACCCGCTCCTCACTGACGCACCCGGACGAGCGGCGGCGCGGCCGCCGCTCGTCCGGCCTCGTCGGGCGCCGCTTGCCGTGCGCCCGCCCCGGTCCATGGTGAGGCCGTGTACTTCTCCGGCTTCTACCCGATGCACCTCGCGCTGCTCGTGGTCGGCGACAACCCGCTGCCGATCGCGTGGTGGACCCCGATCTCGAAGGAGCCCTTCCGCTTCCTTCTCGCGATGGACCGCCGCAACTGGAGCCTCGGGCTCCTGCGCGAGAAGCGCGAGGCCGCGCTCCACTTCTTCGAGTTCGGCGAGGTCGAGCGGGTCGTCCGCGCCGGGTGGGCGAGCGGCGCGCGGGTGAACAAGGCGGAGAAGCTCGGGCTCGAGCTGGTCGCGGCCGAACGACTCGCGAGCACGAAGATCGTCGCCGGGGCGCGCTGCGTGTTCGAGCTCGCCGTCGTCCGGGAACTCGACGAGCCCGAGGGCGACCACGTCCCGTTCGTCTGCGACGTCGTGCACGTGCACCGCGGCGAGCGCGTCGAGAACCCGGAGCCGATCCTCTTCCTCGGCTTCCACGACTTCGCGACGCTCGGACCGCGCACGCGCCTCTCGCCCCCGGTCCGCGGACGCAGGCGCAAGCGCCGGCCACGGGACGCGGCGGGCGTCGCGGGGGGCGAGGCGCCCACGGGCTGAAGACCGGGAGGTGGCGAGCCGGCCGCACCTCGGTGCGTTCGGCCCGGAGTGCAACGACCTCGTCGCGATTCACCGAGCCGTCGGCCGCTCAGGACTCCCCGCCGAGGATCCCGTGCAGTCGCTCGGTCGCGTCGATGAAACTCTCGACCATCTCGGACACGACCGTGCGCGAGGACTTCGGCGCGTTCATCTGGCCGACGACCTGCCCGACGAAATAGGTCACGAGCTGGCGCGCGCCGTTGTCGCCCTGGTGGGCGACGCGGTGGATGCGGCGCTGGGCGTCCGCGACGACCATGCTCTGGAGCGGCATCGGCAGCGGGTCGGGCGCGCCGGGCGCCTCCCACGCGTCGGTCCACGCGGTGCGCAGCATGCGGGCGGGCTTGCCGGTCAGCGAACGCGAGCGCCGCGTGTCGTCGGAGGACGCGGCGAGGAACTTCTCGCGGACGACCGGACTCGTTTCCGCCTCGTGGGTGGTGAGCCAGACCGAGCCGCACCAGACGCCCTCGGCGCCGAGGGCGAGCGCGGCGGCGACCTGCCGCCCGTCGGCGATTCCGCCGGCCGCGAGCACCGGGATCGGCGCGACCGCGTCGACGACCTGCGGCACGAGCACCATCGTCGCGACCTCGCCGGTGTGGCCGCCGCCCTCGGTTCCCTGCGCGATCACCAGGTCGACGCCCGCGTCGCGGTGCGCGATCGCGTGGTCGAGCTTGCCCGCGAGCGCCGCGACCGGGATCTTCTCGGCGCGGGCGCGCTCGACGAGCCACGCGGGAGGCGCGCCGAGCGCCGAGGCGAGCAGCCCGACCCGGTGGCGGAAGGCGACGTCGATGAGCGGCGAGAACGAGCGCGGGTCGACCGAGAGCGTGCGTCCCGAGCGCTCGTCCGCGGCCGCCTCCTTCTCGGGCAGCGGCGGCACGCCGTAGCGCTCGAGCAGGGCGTCGATCCACTCGCGGGTCTCCCCGGGCAGCATCGCGGCGAGCCCCTTCGCGTCGAGGCCGCCCTCCTTCGCCCCCGCGTACTTGCTCGGCATGAGGAGATCGACGCCGAAGGGGCGTCCGCCGGTGCGCTCGCGGATCCACGCGAGGTCGACGTCGAGCTGCTCCGGCGAGTGCGCGACCGCGCCCAGCACGCCGAGCCCGCCGGCGCCGCTCACCGCGGCGACGACGTCGCGGCAGTGCGAGAAGGCGAGGATCGGGAAGTCGATCCCCAGCATGTCGGTGACCCGGGTGCGCATGACGAATCCCTCCGCGTTTCGCTCCCGCTTTGGCAGAACCCCGCAGACGGCGCCAACCTCGCGCGCGCCCCGCCCGCTCGCCCCGCGCTCGGCACCGGCTCGCGACGCACGCCGGCCTCGCGTCCCGCCCGAATCCGCGTCTCGCGCTCGTCACCCGGTCGCGTTCCGGCGGGAGCGACGGGAGCCGGGTTCGCCCACCGGCCCTCTCTCCGCCGCGTGCCGACCCGCGCGGCCGCCGCTAAGCATCCGGCGGGATGAAGGTCGTCACCTGGAACGTGAACGGGATTCGCGCGCGCGGCGACCAGGTGCTCGAGTGGATCGGGCGCGAGAGTCCCGACGTCGTCTGCCTGCAGGAGGTGAAGGCCCACCCGGCGCAGGTCCCGGCGCAGGTCGCGAAGCTCGACGACTTCTGGTCCTGCTGGCACGGCGGCGGCGGCTACTCGGGCGTGGCGCTCCACCTGCGGAAGTCGCGCTGGCCGGAGGAGCCCGCGTTCACGCACCCGGACTTCGACGCCGAGACTCGCATCGTGCACGCGGTGCTCGACGACCTCGTGGTCGCCTCGGTCTACGTGCCGAACGGCGGCAAGGACTTCGCCGTCAAGATCGCCTTCCTCGAGGCGATGGCCGCCTACGTCGACGCGGTCCACGCCTCGGGCCGCCGCCTGCTGCTGTGCGGCGACCTGAACGTCACCCGCACCGACCGCGACGTCCACCCCAAGGAGCGCAAGCGCAACGGGATCTGCCAGCGCCCCGAGGAGCGCGCGCTGCTCGAGGCGATCCTCGCCCGCGGCGTCGTCGACGTCGGCCGTGCGCTCCATCCCGACGACGACGAACTGTTCACCTGGTGGGCGCCGTGGCGCAACCTCCGCCAGCGCAACATCGGCTGGCGGCTCGACTACGTGCTGGCGAGCGAGAGCCTCGCCGCGCGCGCGGTGTCCTGCACCTCCCACCGGGAGTTCGGGACGAGCGACCACGGGCCGGTCGACGCGGTGTTCGAGGACTGAGAGGGGGCAACGCGATGGCGGGTCGGGACCGGGGCGGAAGGGAAGGGACCGGGAGCAGGCGCGGGCGGGGCGAGCGGGCGCCGGAGAAGCGGTCGCGGCGCAAGCCGACCTACGGCGCCGCCGTCCGGCTCGCCGCGATCCTCCACGGGCTCCACGAGCGGCCCTTCGGATGGAGCTTCGAGTCGATCCAGGACACCTTCGGGATCGCCGGCCGCACGCTCTCCCGTTACGCGGACGTATTCGCCCGCAAGCTCCTCGACTCCTCCGGCCGCCCGCTCGTCGAGGTCGAGCGCCGTGGCGACAAGCGCTTCCTGCGTCTCGCGCAGCGCTCGACCCCGACCGAGGCGGGCGCCTGGGCGGCGGTCTCGTTCTTCTTCACCTGGTCGATGATCCGCCACCTCGAGGGCACCGTCCTCGACCAGGGGATGGACCTCCTCTGGGACCGGATGCTGAAGGCGCTTCCGGTGGCGCAGCGCACCCGGCTCGGCGACATCGACCGCAAGTTCTTCGCGCTCACGCTGACGCCCAAGGACTACCGCGGCCACGACGCGACCATCGGCACGCTGGTCCGGGCGCTGGTCGACCAGCAGCGGCTCGAGCTCGACTACGCCTCGCTCGGCGGCCCCGCGCGACTCCACGAGATCGAGCCCTATACCCTGCTCGGCTACCGCGGCGGCCTCTACCTGCTCGCCCGCAGCCGCCGGCGCGACGGCATCCTCTGGTTCGCGGTCGAGCGGATCCGGGAAGCCAAGCCGCTGCTCGCCGCCGACGGCCGGCCGCGGCTCTTCCCCTACCCGAAGTCGTTCCGGCCCGAGACCTACACGGCGGGGCTCTTCGGAGTGGTCGAG
The DNA here is from genome assembly GCA_017853315.1 of Alphaproteobacteria bacterium. Lineage (GTDB taxonomy): Bacteria > Desulfobacterota > Binatia > UBA12015 > UBA12015 > REEB422. The sequence goes on along the minus strand of JAFMJW010000059.1, from coordinate 12,075 downwards.
GGGCCGGAGGTCGAGGTCGAACTCCTCGTCCACAACGACGAGACCGTCGCCTACCTCGCCCAGCGCACCATCCACCCGAGCCAGCGCGTCGTGCGACGGCCCGACGGGCGGACGACGGTGACGCTCCGGGTGCGCGGCACGGTCGAGCTCGCGAACTGGGTGATGGGCAGCGCGCCCTGGATCGAGGTCCTGCGGCCGGCCGAACTCCGCGACGAGATCGCGAACCGCGCACGTGCCGCGATGCGTCTACACCGGGGCTGAGCCGGGGAAGCGGTGGAGCGACGTCACCGCGCGGAGAGCCCGCCCGCGGCCCCGAAAGGGGTTCCGAGACCCCCCGCCCCGGCTCGCGGGGGATCGACGATTCCCGAGCTATTTCGCCCAGTTCCGGGGAGCCGAGGGCACAGCAAAGGCCATACCAAGGGCCGTTCGGGCACTTTTTTTCCCCGAAAAACGGCCTTCCGTGAATTTTCCGGGGTCGGACACCTTGCATCTCGGCTGCCGAACAGGTGTAAGGGCGGCAGACTCGTGTGTGAGGGGCCCGCCCAGCTTTCGGCGGCAGGGGCCCCCCTTGTCGCGGCGCCTGTGAGAGGAGTGCCGAAAGGAGGCTGAATTGAAGAAGTTTATTGCTGCATTGTGCATGGTGGCGGGGCTGGCGGGCGTGGCCAACGCAGCACCGCTCCGGGGTGACTTCGACGTCCAGGGTAGCTTCAACGTCAACATGAACTCGTCGGGCAGCGGCGGCGCGTTCGGGATCGGCGGCCGCTTCGGCTACTTCTTCACCGAGTGGTTGGAGGCCGGCATCAGCCAGACCCTCAACTACGCCTGGGCCGACGGCAACCCGTACATCGACGTGAACGGCTCTTACCGCCGCGTCCATGACACCGACCAGCTCCTCGGCGGCACGCTCGCGTTCGTCGACCTGCTGTACAACGTCGCTCCCCAGAACAACGTGATCAACAACACGGTCGGCGGCGTTCCCTACCTGGGCACCCTCGGCCAGATCGTCGTCCCCTACGTCGGCATCGGCATCGGTGGCGTGTACGGCCAGTACACCCGCGTGCTGAACTACCGCGAGGGTCACCGCAAGAGCAGCTTCGGCTCCGGCGCGCTCGCTCCCGAGGCCGGCCTGAAGTTCTTCTTCACCGACCAGATGTACTTCGGCGTCGGCTACCAGTACCTCTGGGCCTGGAACAAGCCGAACGGCGACGCCTTCGACAGCGGCTTCCACAGCATCAACGGCGCGCTCGGCTACGTCTGGGGCGGCGACCACCGCCTCCCGATGGCGCCTCCGCCGCCGCCGGTCATCCAGCCCGACACGGCTTGCCAGTCGGCGCTCGAGGCCTGCCAGAACAAGCTCAAGAAGGACATCCGCAAGTAAGCGACTTCCGCTCCGAACGGAGCGGGTGAAGCGAATCGAGGAGGGTGGCTTCGGCCACCCTCCTCTTTTTTTGCCCATGCACGAAGGCCGGGACACGGGTTGTCCCGGCCTTCGTGCATGGTGCGTCTTCCCGCGACGGGCGCGGGACGATCACGGAACGGAGGAGCGCTTGAGGAACGACGAGACGGCATCGGGACGGGGAGCGACGGGGCCGGACGAGAACCGACGGGACGATCGGGCCGAAGGAGGCGACACTGCACCCGCAGGCCTGGTCGCGGCCCTGACGGAGGTCTTCGCGCCGCTCCTCGACCGCAGCTGGAGCCGCAACCGCCTCAAGCGCGAGATCGCCTCGTTCCTCGGCACCGACGGCACCACCCGCACCGAGACCATCGACTCCAACGGACTCGAAGTGGGCATGGCCGTGCACTCCGTCTCCGCCTGGCTCGGCGTGGGCGACCACGGTCCGAACCCGAAGGTGTCGTGCCGCATCCTCGGGCCCGCGGACTGGCTGCCGGTCGACTGCCGACCGGTGTTCCGCCAGTCGGAGGACCCGGCCGGCGGCAAGCGCTCCTCGCTCGTGCGCGGCGTGGCCCTGGTCGAGGTCGCAGGCGAGCGCGCCGCGATCCACCTCCAGCGCGAGATGGTCGGCCCGCTCGAGACCTTCGAGGCGACGATCGACCTGAACCCCGCGATCGCCCCCGGCCACTCGGCGATCCTCACGGGACTGCGGGAGGCCTTCGACCACCGCGAGTCGACCCGCGGCCGCCACATGGTGTTCGACTCGAACGGCATGCGCCCGCTCCTGCCCTTCGACGTCGGGTGGGACGACGTCGTCCTGCCGGCCTCGATCATCGAGGAGGTCCGCCGCAACACGACGCTCTTCCTGCGCGCCCGCAAGGGCGAACTGCGCAACCGGCTGCCGGAGAGCCGCACCGTGCTGCTCTCCGGCCCTCCCGGCACCGGCAAGACGTGCATCGCGCGCGCCCTCGAGGCCGAGCTCCAGGGCACCACCCTCGCCTGGGTCACGCCCGGGGCCTTCGAGAAGCTCCCCGATCCCGCCTTCTTCTTCGAGTGGGTGCGCGCGCGCACGCCCGCGCTGCTCTATTTCGAGGACGTCGACCTGGTCGCCGGCCACCGCGGCTACGGCTCGACCGGCGGCTTCCTCGGCGAGGTGCTCGCCCAGCTCGACGGCTTCTCGCCGAACGTCGACGTCGTCGTGGTCGCGACGACCAACGACGCCGACGCGCTGGACGCGGCCCTGCAGCGCCCGGGCCGCTTCGACCGCCGACTCGACGTCGGGCTCCCCGAGCTGCCCGAGCGCCGGCGCATGCTCGGGCACTTCCTCGGGGACCACGGCGTGCTCGATCGCGAAGGCGCGATCGAGGCGATGGCGCAGGCGACCTCCGGGCTCTCGGGCGCGCACCTGCGGGAGCTCGTCGACACCGCGGTGCTCGAGAGCATCGTCGGGTGCTCCTCGCCCGGGGAGCCGATCTCGGTGCTCGACCTCGAGCGCGCGCTCGCCGTGCTGAAGCGCACCCGCAAGGACATCGGCTTCACCCGCAGCTCGGCCCCGCCCCCTCCGGCGGCGCCGCCCGAAGTTCACCGCCGGTGGCGCGGGCGAGAGATCCCGTTCTGAGACCCGGCCGGGCGGCCGGGGTCGATCCCCGGCCGCTCAGCGCCGCTCGGTGATCTCGATCATGCGCTCGAGCGAGCGCCGGGCGTCGCGTACGACCGCGGCGCGCTCGGCGTCGCCGAGGCGCTCGCGCGCCCCGGTCGTCTCGCTGACCGAGTCGCCCGCGAACACGCGGTTCAGGTCCGGCGGCGTGCCCTTCGCGAGCAGGTCGAGCATCGCGACGAGATGCGGCGGGTCGTTGCGCGACATCGTGGCGCAGCCGCAGCCCATGCTGCGGAACGCCGGGTCCGGGATGTCGGCGACGTTCACGACCTCGACGCCGCGCAGCGCCGCCTGCTCGCGCGCGTTGCGCACGAAGTGTCCCTCGGTCGCGATCGCGAGCTTCGCGCCGCGCGGCGCCTGCTCGACCGCGTCCCAGAGGTAGGACGTCGAGCCCGCGCCGTCGGCGACGTCGACGACCACCTTCGGGCACTCGGGGTGGACCAGCACGCGAAAGCCGCGCGCCCGCCACCACTCGACATGGGCCGGCGTGAACACCGTGTGCACGCCGCAGTAGCTGCCCCAGAGCACCATCTTGGAACGGTCGAGGCGCGCCCGGTCGGACGCGGAGAGACCGGCCACCGTCATCGCGGCTCCCGCGGTCCCGCCCTCCCAGAAGAACAGGTCGTCGGGCGACACGCCGGTCCAGCCCGCGACGACCTCGCCCAGGTGGCGGTCGGGCACGAAGAGCACCTTGCGCCCCTGCTCGAGCGCCCAGCCGACCACGCGCTTCGCGTTCGAGCTCGTGCAGACCGCGCCGCCGGTGCGGCCGGCGAGCGCCTTCACCCGGCCCGAGGTGTTCATGTACGCGACGACCAGGATGTCGTCGCCGTAGGTCGCGACGAGATCCTCGAAGGCCGGCTCGATCATGAAGTCCTTCGCCATCATCTCCATCGTGCAGCCGGACTTCGGGTTCGTGATCCAGACCTGCTGGTCGTCGGAGGCGAGGATGGCGATCGCCTCGGCCATGAAGTGCACGGCCGACTCGACGAAGATCTTCTTCTCGGGATGCCGCACGGCCTGCAGCGCGAGCTGGTAGGAGTCGGCGATGTGACCGCCGTAGCGCTCGACGAGCTTCACGATCTCGCCGCCCATGTAGTAGTGCGCGAGCAGCACGACGCCCGGCCCGAGCGCGTCGAGTGCCGGGTGGATGCGGCGGTCCATCCAGGGAAGCACCGTCTCCGGCTTGCGGTCGGGCAGCGCCAGGTACTCCTCGGCGTAGGGCCGGAACTCCTCCTGGTACCAGTCCAGCGGGAGGTCCTGCTGGCAGATCGGCATGTCGGGGACGAGCTGGATCCGCGGGGCGCTTCGGGTCGTCACGAGCCCGAAGCGTAGCCTCGCCCCGAGTCCCGCACCACCCGCCGGCGCTCGCCTTGACAGGAGACCGTCGCGACGAGCATCGGTCCGGTGCGATGGACGGCGGACGGGAGGATCGACGCGGGGATCGGGCGGACGCCCGCGAGGGCGCGAGCACCGCCGCCGCCGCGGCACCCCCCGAGCGCGCGGCGAGCAGGGCGTCCGGGACCGAGTCCGCGATCCCGGCGCCGCGGACGACCGCAGTCCTGCTCGCCTGGGCCGCGCTCGCCGGGCTGCTCGTCGTGCTCGCGTGGCCGAACCGGACGGCTCCCGGCCTGAACTACGACGAGGCCGCGCTCGCGGGTCTCGCCCGCGACCTGCTCTCCGGCCACGTCCGGGCGGAACACGTGCCCACCGCGTCCACGATCGTGGTCGGCGGTCGCCCGCTGCCCTGGGTCATGGCGGGCTACTACGGCGCGCTCAAGTCGTGGATGTTCGCGCCGGTGTTCGCCACCTTCGGCGCGACCGCGGCGACGCTGCGCATGGCGAGCCTCGGCTGGGGTCTCGTCGCGCTGCTCTTCGCGATGCTCTGGGCGAGCCGGCTCGCCGGCACGGCCGCCGGGATCGCGACGGGAGCGCTGCTCGCGCTCGACCCGTCGTTCTTCTTCATCGTCGTGCACGACTGGGGGCCGGCGGTGCCCGGCTTCGTGTGCCGGTTCGCCGGGCTCCTGCTGTCGCTGCTCGCGTGGCGCAGCGGGCGCGCGTCGACGGCGTTCGCGGCGGGGGCCGCGTTCGGGCTCGCGTTCTGGGCGAAGATCGACTCGGCGGTCCCGATCGCCTGCTGGGCTCTCGCCGCCGCGATCGCCTGGCCCGAGCGCCTGCGCGCGGCGCAGGGCGAGCGTCGCGGGCAGCTCCTCGCGCTCGCAGCCGGGCTCGTCGTCGGCGCGTTCCCGATGCTGCTCAACCTGCGCGGCGTGCTGGGCGCGATCACCGAGTTCGGCGGCGGCGACCCGCGGCAGTGGATCCAGAAGCCCGGCGCCTTCGTCGCGATGTTCGACGGATCCTACTTCGACCGGCTCATGCGGGCGGGCGGCAACTTCGAGCACATGTGGGAGAAGCCGGCCGCGTTCCGCACGCCGTGGGGGCTCGTCGTCGCGGCCGCACTCGCGGTCCTCGCCCGGGCCGCCCTCCGCGCACGGCCCGACGGGTCGCGCGACCGGCTGGCCCGCTTCGTCCTGCTCGGCTGCCTGTCGGTCCTCGTCGCCCTCTGGGCCGAGCCCAACGCGAGTTTCCTCCACCACTGGACGGTCGCCTACCCGTTCCCGCACCTCGCGGTCGCGATCGCCGCCGTGCGACTCCTCGAGGCGCCGCCCGAGGGGCGCGTCGCGGCCGCGGGCGCGCGACGCGCCGCCGGCGCGGCCGCGGCCGCCGCGATCGCGATCGCGCTGGCCGGCGATCTCCTCGCGATCGGCCGCACGCAACGCACGATCGCCGCGAGCGGCGGCAAGGGACTCTGGTCCGACGCGCTCCACCGCTTCGCGGCCGAGATCGACGGACACCCCGAGATCCGGGTCGTGAGCCTCGACTGGGGCTTCAACGAGCAGCTGGCATTCCTGACCGACGGCCCGCGCCTCGAGGAGCCGGTCTGGCGCCTCCAGCGCGGCGAGACGATCCGGCTCGACCCCGACCCGAACACGATCTACCTGCTCCACCCCGAGGCCTGGACGATCCTGCCGTGGGCGCGCGAGAAGCTGCTCGCCGCGGGCGCGATCGACCCCGCCCGCGACGACATCCGCGAGTACGAGGACCGCGAGGGCGACGTCGCCTTCCTCGCGATCCGCCTGCGCTAGGCGGACGCGCGCGCGCGACGGGCGCGCAGCGCCTCGACCGTCCACGCGAAGGCGACGAACAGGAACGGCTGCACCGCCCACCGGCCACGCGCGCCTTCCATGCCGTCCACGACCAGCAGCAGCGCCGTGACCCACAGGCCGCAGAAGGCCATGAGCGCGACGGTCGACTCCGCGGGACCGAACCGGTGCCGACGCCGCCAGAGGACCGTAAGCGGTGCCAGCAGCAGCACGGGGTAGAGGAACGCCATGCCGGTCGTGACCCTCGGCTCGGTCGCCGACTCGCGGGCACGAAAGCGCTGCACGGCGACCGCCTCGTAGAGGCGCGGCCACGCCTCGTCGCGCTCTTCTCCCCGCACGAGGTCCCAGCCGAGGCGGTCGGTGTACGGATTGCGGCCCTCCCAGGTCGCGATCCCGTTCAGGTAGTACATCCGGAGTCGCTCCAGCAGGAGTCCCGGTCGCTCGCGGAGGATGCCGCGCGCGACCCGGCCCAGTTCCCGGAAGAGCGGGATCACCGAGGCGTGATTCCAGTTCGGCGATCCGTCGGACTTCACGAGGCGGGCGACGGCCGGACGCTCCTGCCACTCCGCGGGCACGAGCTGCTCGAGCCGCGCCGCGACCGCCGGGTCGCGCGTCGACGGATCGGAGCGCGCGAAGAATCCCTCGACGAAACCGGAGTCGACGACGTTGCGCGCCGAGTAGTAGCCCTGCCAGCTCGAGAAACCGAAGAAGCCGAAGCGCGCGAGGTTCTTCGCCGGCCAGGCCGCGAGCAGCAGCACCGCTCCGAGCGCGACCGCCGCGACCGCGCGTCCGCGGCCCGCGAGCCGGGCGCGCACCGGGGCGATCGCGAGCGCGAGCACGCCGACGAACCAGGCGGGGTGCCACGCCGTGCGCGTGTGGATGACGACCAGCGCCGCGGCGAGCAGGGCCGCGAGCCGCGCGGGAGTCGGCCGCTCGTACCAGCCCAGCGCGAAGACGCCCATCCAGGCGAGGAACACCATCTCCCACGGCGTGTAGGTGAAGTGGGCGATCGAGGCGTAGAGAAACGGGTTCAGGACGACGAGGGCGAGCACCGCGACCCGCGCCGCGCGCGACGCGAGCAGGCGCGACGCGAGCAGCCCGACGGCGGTCACGCCCGCCGCACCCGCCACCAGCTGGACCGCCGCGCCCACCGTCTCGGGCGAGAGGCCGGTCGCGCGAGAGAGCGCGAGGATCGCCGCGAGCAGCGAGTTCAGGAACGGCGGCTGCGCGTGGAGGTCGAGCAGCGAGGCCCACGGCGACCTCTCGAGCACGTCGCGCGACAGCAGCTGCCAGTAGTGCCAGGGGATCGAGAAGCCGTCGCGCGAGAGCACGAACGCGGCGAGTGCCAGGTAGGAGACGAGCGCGAGCCCGATCTCCGCGGGAGCGCCCGGGGCGGGGGGCGCCTCGGTCCGGACGCCCCGCTCCGCGTCCGCGGCCCCGCGGGAGGCCGAAGCCTCGCGTGCATTCCCGGGCGGGCGCCGTCGGTCAGGCATGGATGCCCGAGCGCGCCGATGCGCGGTCTCGTCGCCCGGGGTCGCTCTTCGTGTGGTCGACCGACTGCCGCTGGTAGCCCATGCGGAGGGCCGCGCGCACCGGCGCGAGCCGGTAGAGGCGGCCGCGGAGCACCAGGTCGAGCGCACGCTGCACCTGCGCCTTGCGCCGACTCGGGGCGCCGATCGCGCGCGCGCACTCGGCCTCGTAGCGCTCGCGGAGCGAGGGCCCGAGGCCGCCCGCGCGGACCGCGTCGCGCGCGGTCTCGCCGGCGGCGATTCCCGAGCGCAGTGCCTGCCAGATGCCCTCCCCGGTGAAGGGGTCGACGAAGCCCGCGGCGTCGCCCGCGACGAGGAGTCCCGGGGCGGTGACCGGGACGGGCCGGGGCGCGAGCGGCAGCGACCAGGCGCGCCGCCGACCGACGCGCTCGGCACCGCGGAAGCGATCGGCGTGGCGCGCGAGGAAGGCGTCGAGCAGGTCGGACAGACGCCGGCCCTGCCGCTCGTAGGCGTCGGCCCGCAGGAACACGCCGACGTTCGAGACGCCGGCCACCGAGGGGAAGATCCAGCCGTAGCCGAGCGGCAGGTCGTCCTCGAAGAAGTGGTCGCAGGTGCCCGCCCCGAACGGGAAGGACACGCCGCGCCAGTACTCGGTCGCCGACACGCCGAGCCAGCGGCCGCGCGCGGGTCCGGGGCCCGGCGGATCGAGCGCCACCGAGCCGTAGCCGTCGGCGGCGACCACCACGCGTGCCGACCACGCGATCGACGGCCCGGCGAACCCGGTCACGGTCTCGCCGTCGCGCACGAGTTCCGCGACGCGTCGGCCCTCGACGAAGCGCCCGCCCGCGGCTTCGAAGGTCCGCCGGAGAGCGTCGTCGAGGTCGCGCCGGGAAACGATCCAGCCGGGCTCCCCGTAGGAGCGCTCGATCCGCGTGCCGTCGGGAAAGACCGCGGCGGCGCGGTCGACGACCGCGTGCGGCGCGCGGTCCGCCTCCTCGCGGGCCCCGAGTTCCGCGAGGAGGCGGACCGCGTCGTTCGAGAGGGCATCGCCGCAGGTCTTGTCGCGGGGGAAGGTCGCGCCGTCGATGACGGCGACGTCGATGCCCGCGCGTGCGAGCACGATTCCGGCCGCGAAGCCCGCCGGCCCGCCTCCGACGATCGCGACCTCGCTCGATCCCGAGAGTTCGTCCGGCGACGGCGCCTGCGACGTCACGGCGCGACTCCCGCCGCTCCGGCGAGGCTCGGCACGGAGACGAAGAGCCCCACGCTGCGGCCGTGCATCCATGCGGCTGCGCAGATCGCGAGCCAGGCGACGCCGTAGATCACCTTGACCGAGGTCCAGGCGCGCCCGGCTGCGTCCTCGTCGATGCGGACCATGACTGCGTACGCGGCGATGGCGGCCGCGAGCACGCTCAGCACGCCGAGCGACCAGGCCGAGGCCGCGACCATCAGGCCGCGGGCGAGCATCGCCGTCCGCTCGTGCCCGAGGACGACGGCAGTCGTGCGGACCCCCTGCGCCGCGTCTTCCGGCGCGTCGCGCATCACCTGCAGGCACTCGAACACGCCCGCGAAGAGCCCGAGCTGGAGCGCCATGGCCCAGCCGAGGCGGTCGTCGAGCGGCGTCCCGCAGAGCGGCATCGCGATGCCCCAGGCGACCATCGCCGCCACGTCGAGGAACGGCCTGCGCTTGAGCAGGCTCGAGTAGAGCACGCAGATGCCGCCGCCGAGCAGGAGCGGAAGGAGGAGCCCGCGATCCCACGCGAGCGCGATCGCCACCAGGATCGCCGCGAGGACGGCCTGCGCCGCGCGCGCGGCCTGCAGGTGGGCGGCGAGGAAGCCTGCCGTCTCTCGGCTCCGCTCGCGCGCGCGCAGGTCGAGCGACACGTCCAGCGTGTCGTTGTTCAGGTAGACGAGGACGTTCAGGAGAAAGGCGAAGATCGCCCGCGCGAGGATGTCGGCCACGGGCCGCCGGAGCGTGACCGCGATCGAGACCGCGCCGGCCAGGTTCGCCATCTCGAGGTTCGAGACGCGGTAGGCGACGACGTCGCGGACGATCCGGAGCGCAGCGCCCATGAGCGCCCCGCTCTATCACCGGTGGCGATGGGGGGCGAGGGAGATCCTGCGGGCCAGGCTCGCGCCGCCCACCGCGTCCGCGATCGCCCCGCCCGCGCCGTCCGGGCGCGGCCGGGGCATGGACGCGTCAGCGCGGCCGGAGCCGCAGCCGGACGGGCAGTCGCTTGGGCCCGCCGACGAAGCTCGCCTTCAGGAGCTCGACCGGGCCGGCGGGCTCGATCGAGACGAGGCGCTCGGCGAGCTGGCGGAAGAACACCTTCAGGTCGAGCCGCGCGAGGTGCGCGCCCAGGCAGAAGTGCTCGCCGATGCCGAATCCGAGGTGCGGGTTCGGGTCGCGGTCGAGGCGGAAGACCCAGGGGTCCGCGAACACCTCCTCGTCGCGGTTCGCCGAGGCGTAGAAGAGCGCGAGCGAGTCGCCCTTGCGGATCTTCCGGCCGCGCAGCTCGCAATCCTCGGTCGCGGTGCGAGCGAAGTGGTTCACCGGAGTCGTCCAGCGCACGATCTCGTCGGCCCCCGTCTCGACGAGCGAGGGATCGCGCCGCAGCTTCTCGAGCTGGTCGGGGTGCTCCATGAGCGCGACCAGGCCGTTCGAGATCGAGTTCCGGGTGGTGTCGTGGCCCGCCACCATGATGAGGAAGATGAGCGAGAAGAGCTCGAAGGTCGGAACCGGCTGGCCGTCGATGGTCGCCTGGGCCAGCACGGTCAGGAGGTCGTTGCGCGGCTCGCGCCGACGCTCCTCGATCAGTTCGTTCAGGTAGGCGAAGGCCTCCTGGATGAAGACCAGCCGCTCCTCGGGCGTCTCGCCCTCGCGCTGGAAGTCGGGATCCTCGAGGCCGAAGTTCTCGTTGGTCACCTTGAGCACGAACTGCTCGCGCTCGCGCGGGATGCCGAGCAGCTCGGTGATCATGCGCAGCGGCTGCATCGCCGCGACCTCGCGCACGAACTCGACGTCGCGCGGCGAGCCGTCGCCGGCGAGTTCGTCGAACATCTCCGCGGTGATCTCCTCGAGGCGCGACTGCAGCCGCGCGATCGCGCGCGGCGTGAACCACCCGCTCACGAGCTTGCGGTAGTCGCGATGATCGGGCGGGTCCATGTTCACGAGCATGCGCAGCGGCGGGTTCTCCTCGAGGTTCACCGTCGCGCCGGAGTTGACCTCGGGGAACAGGATGAAGCGGCCGGCGCTGCGGAACCTCTCGGGCTGCGTCGAGACCTCGACGATGTCCGCGTGCTTTGTGATCGCCCAGTACGGCTTGTAGCCGGGCGTCCTCATGAAGTGGACCGGCGACTCGCGCCGCAGCCGCGTCCAGGCGTCGTGCGGATAGCCGATCGTGCCGTAGGTCTGCGCCGTGATGACGTCGAGCTGGTCGAGAGCGGTCGCTGCTTCCATGTTCCGTCGTCCCTCCGATGCGGGGGCCCGGGTCGGGCCCGGATGCCCCTGCGTAGCCGATCGGCGGGGCTACGGGGAGAAGGCCGCCTAAAACCCCGTTTCGGGAGCCTGCGGTCGCGATTCCGTTTGCCCGCGAGGCGGCCTCCGTGATTGACGCCTGCAAGACGTGCACCGCTCGCGGCCGCGGGAGGCTGCGGGCCGATCCCACAGGGAGACCCGACATGGAGCAGCCGCAGTCGATCCGGAGATGCATCGCGGTCCTCGCCGCCCTCGCGGCGATGATCGCCCCGACCTTCCATCGGGGCCGGAATGCCGAAGCCGCCGACGCGATCGACCCGGGCGCGATCGAGATCGGCGTCGACTTCGCCCAGGTGAACGACGTCTCGAGAGCCGGCAACGACAGTTGGGCGGCGCGCGGCTCGGTGAACCTCGCCGCGCCCGGGAGCCCGGGCCCTGCCTTCACGCCCGTGCAGGACGCGATCGACAACGGCGCCACCGTGTCGATCTGGCAGGCGGGCAGCGGCACGTCCGCCTTCGCGGCGTTTCCGAGCGCGGTCGCCTCGTACTCGCTGATCGACACGCACGACTTCACCCCGGAGCAGTGCCGGACGCGATCGCAGGGCCGCAGCCTCGCCTGCTCCGACGGCGCGAATTGGCTGCGCCTGCGCTGGCGCCGCAACTCGGCGAACGACTACCGCCTGGTGGTGAAGATCGCCGGTCTCGACCTCGCCGGGCCCAAGCCCTATGGCATCCCGCTCGCGGTGCAGGTGTCGATCCCGGGCCAGGACGTCTGGGAGGGCTATCCCGCGGTCGAGAACTGCGTCGTCAGCCACAACGGCGACCGCACGACCTGTCGCTCGAAGCCCTGAGCCCCCGCGCCCGGGCCGCCCGTCCAGCGGGCGGGCGGCCCG
>JAFMJW010000058.1 GCA_017853315.1 Alphaproteobacteria bacterium | reverse complement strand
GTCGGCGTCCATCGCCTCGATCACGTCGCGACTCTGGAAGGCGATCGCCTCGAGCGCCGCGCGCACGACGTGGGCGCGCGTCGTGCCGCGCGTGATGCCGAGGATCGCGCCGCGCGCCTCGGAGTCCCAGTAGGGCGCGCCGAGACCGACGAAGGCCGGCACGACGTGCACGCCGTCGCTGGAGGCGACCGACGTCGCGATCTTCTCGGTGTCCGCCGCGCGCGACACGATGCCGAGCCCGTCGCGCAGCCACTGCACGACGGCGCCGCCCACGAAGACCGAGCCCTCGAGCGCGTAGGCCGGCCCGCCGTCGGGACCGCAGGCGATCGTCGTGAGCAGCCCGTTGCGCGAGCGCACCGCGCGCTCCCCGGTCTGCGTCAGCACGAAGCAACCCGTGCCGTAGGTGTTCTTCACCATGCCCGGGCGCACGCACTGCTGGCCGAAGAGCGCCGCCTGCTGGTCGCCCGCGATGCCGGCGATCGGCACCGAGGCGCGGCCGAGCACGCCAGGAGCCGTCCGGCCGAACTCCCCGCTCGAGGGACGCGCCTCGGGCAGCACCGAGTCGGGGATCCCGAGCATGTCGAGCAGGCCCGGGTCCCAGCGGCGGCGGTGGATGTCGAAGAGCATCGTGCGCGAGGCGTTCGTGTAGTCGGTCGCGTGGACCTCGCCGCCGGTCAGCTTCCACACGAGCCAGGAGTCGATCGTCCCGAAGGCGAGGCGGCCGCGGGCCGCCGCCTTCGCCGCCCCGGGGACGTTCTCGAGCAGCCACTGGAGCTTCGTGCCGGAGAAGTACGAATCGAGGACGAGCCCGGTGCGCGACGACACGAGCGGCAGGCGCCCCGCCGCGCGCAGCTCGTCGCAGCGCGCCGCCGTGCGCCGATCCTGCCACACGATCGCCCGGTGAACCGGGCGACCCGTCTCGCGATCCCAGAGCACGGTGGTCTCGCGCTGGTTGGTGATGCCGATCGACGCGAGCGCCCCGGGCTCGATTCCCGCCCGCCGAACGGCCTCGCGGAGCACCCGCAGCGAGACGCTCCAGATCTCCTCGGCGTCGTGCTCGACCCAGCCCGGCTTCGGGAAGTGCTGCCGGAACTCGCTGTATCCCCGGCCGACGACTCGTCCCTTCCCGTCGAGGACGAGTGCCGTGCTGCCGGTCGTGCCCTGGTCGATCGCCGCGACGTACGCCATGGATCCTCCCGCACGCGGGTGGTGGAACGGGCACGCGGCGAAGTCAATCGCCCCCCCCGGCCCCTCCGCGACGGCACGAGGCTCGCTTGATCCAGGCGCCGAGATCGGGATAGCCGTGAGTCGTGCGCGGGGGGCGGCTCGCCCTCCCAACGGAGGTCCACCGGATGGAGATCCCGAGCAGAGCCTTCCTCGCGACCGTGATCGCCCTCGCGGCCTTCCTCGCCTCCGCCGACTCCCGCGCCGACGCGCCCGGGGGCCCCGCGGTCGGCTCGACCATCGACAAGGACAACTGGCAGGCGGCCGACGGGCTGCTCCCGCCCGAGGTGCTCGAGCACTACAAGAAGGGCGAGTACCGCAACCGGGTCGTCGACTGGCCGAAGGGAGCCTACCGCTTCGAGAAGGCCTACGAGGACGCGACCGCGGCGAACCGCGACAAGTACGACGTGAACGAGGCCGGCACGATCATCGACAAGTCGACCGGCAAGCAGCCGCCCTACGTCTACGGCTTTCCCTTTCCCGACGTCGACCCCAAGGACCCGAAGGCCGGCACGAAGATCCTCTGGAACTCGTATTACGGCTACTGGTACCAGGGGAACAGCCACAACGACGTGCGGCTCGTGTGGGTGAACCCGACGGGCATCGACCGCGAGGCCGGGCAGGAGGTCTACTTCCTGTACTACGACGGCCAGGCCGAGGCGTACCGCGCGCCGAACCCGCAGAACCTGCTCATGCAGTTCATCGCGACGACGACGAGCCCGAGCGACCTGCAGGGAACGACGGCGCTCGCCTGGCGCTACCGCGACGCCGACAAGCGCGACTCGACCTGGGCCTACGTGCCGTCGCTTCGCCGGACGCGCCAGGTGTCGCCGACGAACCGCTCCGACGGCTTCCTCGGCTCGGACATGAGCTCGGACGACGGCCCGTTCTTCGACGGCAAGCCCGAGGACTTCGAGTGGAAGCTGCTCGAGGCGAAGGACCAGTTGCGCTACGTCGACCCGCTCAGCATGGAGGGCAAGGGCGAGCAGAAGTGGCTTCCGAACGGCGGCTGGCGCGCGATCTGGCCCCGCGACCTCGCGTCGGTCGGCTTCCAGGACCCGGCGTGGAAGGGGCTGCCGTGGGCGCCGGTCGGCCCGCAGCTCGCGAAGCGCCCGATGTGGATCATCGAGGCGGTGCCGAAGGACAAGTACTACCTCTACGGCAAGATCCAGCTCTACGTCGACAAGGAGACGTACCAGGGCGCCTTCAACCGCAAGTTCAGCTGGCAGGGCGACCTGATGAACACCTACTACGTGCTCGGCATGCTGACGAAGGGCTTCACGCGGCCCGACGGCCAGGAGGACCGGATCTGGGCCTCCAACATGGGCTACCAGACGGCCGAGAACGTGAAGATGAACCGCGCGACGGCGAGCGGCCTCCAGTCCGAGGGCAAGGACCCCGCGAGCGACCGCCGGCTCACCTTCGAGCCGTCGTTCTTCGACTTCAACTCGCTGCAGCGCTTCGGCAAGTAGGCGCCTCCCGCCGCGCGCGAAGCCGCGCGCGGCGATCCGGCCCGACCGGTGCGCGGCGCCTTCCGCGCACCGCCCCCGTCAGGGCAGACGCCGGACGCGGACGATCGCGACCGGCGGGTCGAGACGCTGTCCCGACGCGGGCGCGTCGTGGATCTCGCGCACGACCTCCATCCCGCCGACCACCCGGCCGAAGGCGGCGAAGCCCTGACCGTCCGGGTTGCGACGGCCGCCGAAGTCGAGCTCCGGCTGGTCGCCGATGCACACGAAGAAGTCGGCGGTCGCGGAGTCCGGGTCGGCGCGCGCCATGGAGAGCGTCCCGTCGGCGTGGCGCAGGCCGGTGCGCTTCGTGCGCTCGAGTTCGATCGGCGGGAACGCGCGGGCCGCGGCCGAGGGGTCGGGGCCGCCCTGCACGACGTCGATCCGGACGGCGTCGGCCGCCTGGTTGTCGGGCCGCACCGTGCGATGGAAGCGGCCCCCGTCGTAGAGACCCGCGTCGACGTAGCGCAGGAAGTTGGCGACCGTCGCCGGTGCGCGAGCCGCGTCGAGCTCGACCGCGATCGTCCCCCGGGCGGTCTCGATCCCGACCCGGACCGGCGCCGGGGTCGCGGTCGGCGGCGGGGACGAACAGCCCCCGGTCGCGACCGAGAGCGCGAGGAAGGCCGCGAGGAGGATTGTCCGCACCATCGGCTCCGCAGTATGGGAACCGGGCGCGGTTTCGCCAACCTTCTCCGGAGGCCCCCATGCGGAAGACGACCCATTCCCTGCTCGACCGGCGGCTCGTCCGCCCGGTTTCGCGGCGAGAGTTCCTCGCCGGACTCGCCGCCGGCGCGGGGACGCTCGCGCTCGGCGGGTGCGGCGACACGTCGTCCGCGGGGTTCGTCGATCCCGAGTCGCTGCCGCTGCCCGCCCCGGGAGACTCCGGCATCGACCACTTCGTCGTGGTGATGATGGAGAACCGCTCCTTCGACCACATGCTCGGCTGGACGCCGGGCGCCGACGGCGAGCAGGCCGGTCTCGCCTACCCCGACAAGCAGGGAGCCCAGCGCTCGACGTGGCCGCTCGCGCCCGACTTCCAGGGCTGCAGCTACCGCGACCCCGACCACTCCTACGCTGGCGGGCGCTCGGAGTTCGCCGACGGCGCGAACGACGGCTGGCTTCTCGGGCGCTCCGACGACCTGTTCCCGATCGGCTACTACCGGCAGGAGGACCTGCCGTTCTTCGGCGCGGCCGTGCCCGCCTGGACGACGCTCGACCGCTACTTCTGCGCGATGCTCGGGCCGACCTTCCCCAACCGCATCTACCAGCACGCGGGCCAGACCGACCGGAAGCGCAACACCTACGACATCTCGACGCTGCCGACGATCTGGGACCGGCTGGCCGGCGCGGGTCTTTCGGGGCGCTACTACTACACCGACCTTCCGGTGACCGCGCTCTGGGGCACGCACCTCGCCCCGATCTCGAGCCCGATCGACGAGTTCTTCGCCGACGCGGCCGCCGGACGCCTGCCGCACGTGTCGTACGTCGACCCGTCCTTCGTCGGCGAGGGCGCCGGCATCTCGAACGACGACCACCCGCTCGCCGACGTGCGCAAGGGCCAGCACTTCCTCGACACGGTCTACCGGGCCGTCACGTCGAGCCCGAACTGGGCGCACACGTTGCTCGTCGTGAACTACGACGAGTGGGGCGGGTTCTTCGACCACGTGCCGCCGCCGCTCGCACCGCGCACCGAGTGGGACGACGTGATCGACAACGACGGCCGGCTCGGCTTCCGCGTGCCCACGCTCGTCGCCTCTCCGTTCGCGCGGCGCGGCTTCGTCGGGCACCTGCAGTACGACCACACCTCGCTGCTCGCGATGATCGAGTGGCGCTTCGGGCTCGAGCCGCTCTCGGTGCGCGACGCGACCGCGAACAACCTGGCGCGCGTGCTCGACTTCTCCCGGCCCCGCGTCGAGGCGCCCGCCTTCGCGGTTCCCGACGGGCCCTTCGGCGGCGAGTGCACCGGGGGCGGGGAGTCGGTCGCGGCCGCCCCGGCGGACGCGGACGGCTCGTGGCGCGACGGCCTCGCCGAGCTCGCGCGCCGAAACGGCTTCGCGCGGCCCTGATCCGGCGGACGGGCCGCGCGCGCTTCGCGCGCCGGCTCATCCCGCGGCGAGCAGGCGGGCGAGCAGCGCTCCGAGGAGGAGCGTGGCGGTCTCGGCGAGCTCGCCACCCGCCTCGATCGCGGTGCGGGTCACGCCGCCGCGGCGATGCGCGAGGATGCGCAGCCCGATCGTCTGCGCCGCGACGACGAAGAGCAGCACGAGTCCGACCGCGTTCGCGAGCGCCAGCACGAGCAGCATCGCCGAGACGCTCGCGAACCCGAATTCGCGGAACGCGCAGCCGCGACAGAGCGCCGCGGCGAACGCGTCGCCCGGACGCGGGATCGACCCGTAGGCGAGCACGACCTGCGCCCACCGCCCGAGGATCGCCGCCAGGACGAGCGCGATCCCGAGCGCGCGACCGTGCAGCGCGGCGATCGCGAGCGCCTTCGCGACCAGCACGAGGGCGACGGCGAGGCTCGCGACGGAAAGTGCGCCGAGCGAGGTGGCCGCCGTCTCGCCGACGGATCCGTCGGACTCGCCGTCCGCGCCCGGGCCGGCCGCGATCGCGGGGCCGGAGAGCGCGGCCGCCACCCCTTCGAGGACGGCGCGCGGACCGCCCCCGCGCTGCAGCGCCGCGAGCGCGACGACGAGAAGCGGGGCGAGGAGCAGGCCGGGCAGGAGGTCGCTCGCAGCGATCGCGAGCAACCCGAGCGCGAGCCCGACGATCGCACCCAGCACGGGCAGGAACGCGGTTCCGTGGGCGAGGTCGGCGGCCTGCGGTTCGTCGGGGCCGACGAGCCAGGCGACCGCCGCCCGCAGCGCGCGCGCGAACGGAAAGGGCGGGTCGCCCCGCGGCGCCTCGCCCTGCTCGGTCGAATCGTCCGCCATGCGTCGCCAGCGTTAGCCTGCCGCACGGCGGCGGCAAGGCGCGTCAGGCGGGAAGCGACTCGAACCAGTCGAGGATGCGCACGTTCTCGGAGCGCGGGTAGGCATGGGAGAGCTCGGCGATCTCCCGGTACGTGACGTCGGCCCCGGCCTCCCGCAGCGTCTCGTGCGCCGCGCGCGCGATCTCGACCGGGAACAGGAAGTCCCGCGCTCCGTGGACGAGGTAGACCGGCACGCCGCGCGCGCGGCCGAGGTTCCCGATCGCCTCGTTCGCCGGGTGCAGCACGCCGCACAGCGGCGCGATCGCACGGTAGACGCCCGGGTGCGCGAGCCCGTAGACGAGCGAGAAGGTCGCGCCGTCGGAGAGGCCCGTCAGCAGGATGCGCCTGCGGTCGACCGGCCAGCGGTTCGCGATCCAGCCGAGGATCGACAGCAATCCCTCGTCCTCGCGCGGCCCCCAGGTCTGCTCGACCGCGGTCGGGGCGACCAGCAGGAGGTCGCGGCTGCGGGCCTCGCGCAGCCACGTCCAGAGGAAGTCGCGGCCGTTTCCCGAGCCGCCGTGGAGCGCCACCACGACCGGCCGCACGCGGTCGGCCGGCCCGTCTTCGGGCACGTAGAGCGAGAAGCCGCCGTGGTGACTCCCGGCGCCGACGTGCACGAGGCCGGTCGCCGGGCCCTTCGCGTCGGCGCGCCGCGGCGGCAGGTCGCGCACCTTCGCACCCGGCAGGTTCCAGAAGCCCGCGAACGGCGCGAGCGTGCCCCGCAACGCGTAGAAGCCCTCCTGGGCGCGCGCGGCGTGGTGCAGGGACGCGAGCACCAGCTCGATCCGCGCGAACGGCGGTGCGGACGCCACCTCGCAGATCGCGTCGCAGGAGCGGCCGGCCTCGTCGACCGCAGCGACGAAGCGGCCGGCCCACGCGTCGAGTTCCCCGGGCGCCCTCGCCGCACCGAGCGCGAGGCGCGCGGTGCGAAGGGCCGGCGCGTGCTCGCTCGCCGCGCGCGCGGAGAGGTCCGGCAAGGTCTCGGGCGCGAGCCTCTCGCCGGCCTCGTCCATCCAGGCGAGGAAATCGTGGCACGAGTGGGCAGCGGCGAGCGCCGTGCGCAGGAAGCCCTCCGCCTCGGGTCCGAACTCCGCCATGTCCGGAGAGTGCTTCACTCGCGCCCCGGAGGAAAGCGCGCCGGCCGCGAGGGCCGCCGCGTGCGTCGCGCGGAAATCGGCGTTCGGCACGGCCCGGGTTCGAGATCCCGCTCCGGGCCCGGCGCACGCCGATCCCGACGCGTTGACAGGGCCTCCGGTCCCCGTGTAGCGCCCGGGTGCCGCTTCCGGGCGCCCGCGACGGGCGCGAGGTACGAAGAGGCGTCCTCTCGTGACCAGGGCCCCGCGCAGCATCGATTCCGAACCTCTCCACGCGATCGCCGCGCTGGTCGGCGACCTGCTCGCCGGGCGCCGCGCGCGCGCGCGCGCCCGGATCGAGAGGGGCGATCTCTCCGCCGACGATCTCCTCCGCCTCGCAGAAGGGCAGTCGCTCGGCTGGTTCCTCGCAGCACACCTCGACGCGAGCGGGCTTCGCGGGCTCCTTCCGGCGAAGGCCGCCGCCCGGCTCGACGAGAGAAGCCGCCGGAGGCGGCGGATGTGCGAGCGGCAGGTCGCGGGGCTCGGCGAGATCCTGGCCGCGCTGGAAGCGGCCGGGGTCGAGCCCATCCTCCTGAAGGGCCTCCACCTGCGTACCCGGTTCCCGCGCGTCGCCGGGCGCACCTTCGCCGACACCGACGTGCTCGTCCCGCGCGCGCGGGCCGACGACGCGGAGCGCGCCCTGCGTTCGCTCGGCTTCGCGCTCGAGTCCCGCCCCCTGATCTCGCCGGCGCTCAGCCGGCGCTTCACGCACGGCTTCGACTTCGTGCGCGGCGACCAGCGCGTGGACCTGCACTGGAACCTCGCCTCGCACTGGTCCTACGCGATCGACGAGGCGGGACACTGGCGCCGCTCCCGCGAGCTCGCGCTCCCGGGCGGCGGATCCGCGCGGGTGCTGGCCGACGAGGACGTGCTCCACGAGCTCCTGGTGTCGTTCTTCGAGGACCTCGACCGCGGCGGCGGACGCCTGCGATCGGCGCTCGACGTCGACGCGGTGCTCGCCGAGGTCGACTCGACGCTCGACTGGGACTCGTTCTGGCGCGCACGCAAGGTCGATGCGACGGCCGGCCCGTGCGCGAGCTCGCTCGCGGTCGTGCTCGCGTCGCTCGGAGCGCACGAGCGGTTCCCCGGCGCCTCGCGCAGCCTCGCCGCCACGCGTCCCGACGCCGCCGTCGACTCCCGCGACGCCGCCGTCCTGCTCGGCGCCTCGAAGGGGCTTCGCCACAACAAGCGCTGGGCGATGGACCGCTACGACTGCCCGCGCTGGAAGCACGGCGCGTGGTGGCTCGCGTCCCTGCCCTTCCGGCTGTCGGTCTACGGTACGCGCCCCGGGCCCAGGATCGCGAGCGAAGCGGCCGCCACCGGGGGGACGCCGTGAGCCGGCGCGAGCCTCCCGAAGGCGGACGTCGGCCGGGGCGGGACGAAGACGACGGCGGAACCCTGCCGGCGGCCGATCCGCGGATCGTCGCGGCGCGGCTGCGGCTGCGCGAGCGCTTCCTCGAGCGCACCGCCGCGACGCCATCGCTCTCGGACCCGACTCCGCTCGGCAAGGGACCGCGGAACCGCCACGGCATGCCGAAGCTGCCGCCGGGACAGACCGCGACCGCGCCCGGCAAGTGGCCGGTCCTCGACCTCGGCATCACCCCCGACGTGACGACGGAAACATGGTCGCTGCGGGTCGACGGCGCCTGCGAGAACCCGCTCGTGCTCCACTGGAAGGACCTGCTCGAGTTCGAGCAGGTCGAGGACCAGAGCGACTTCCACTGCGTGACGGGCTGGTCGAAGCTCGACGTGCGCTGGCACGGAGTGCGCTTCTCGACGGTGTGCGCGATCGCCTGCCCCCGCGACGACGCGGCCCACGTGCTGTGCCACGGCCACGACGGCTACTCGACGAACCTGCCGCTCGCCGAGGCTCTGAAGGACGACGTGCTGCTCGTGCACGGCGTCGACGGAGGACCGCTGCCGAAGGAGCACGGCGGCCCCGTGCGCATGATCACGCCGCAGCTCTGGGCGTGGAAGGGCGCCAAGTGGATCTCGCGCATCGAGATCCTGGTCGAGGATCGGCCCGGCTTCTGGGAGCGCAACGGCTACTCCAACACGGCGCACCCCTGGCGCGACGACCGCTACGCGCGGCTCCGCTGAGACGCGGCACGACGGGCGACGCGAACGTCAGGCTTCCGTCAGATCGCTCGCGAAGCTCGAAGAGAGCCTGCGATCGCAGCCGGGCGGGGGGCGCCGAGACCGGCACGAGCCGTCGGCGGCAGGGACTAGAACCGCGCGGATCCGGCGTTATGATCGGTGCGTCATGGCGACCGAGGAGCGAGACGGTCCCGGGACGACCGGGGATCGAAGCGCGATGGAGCCGGGCGCGGGCGCACCGACCGGCGTCGAACTCCCGGTCCGGATCCGCCCGGCCGTCGCGGCGGTGCTCGTGGTCGGCGGCGTGATCTCCGTCGCGAGCCTGATCCTCGATCCCCCGCCGGAGGTCCGCTACGGGCTGGTCGGCCTGATCGCCGTCCTTTACTTCCTCACGAAGGTTCGCCATTGGCTCTGATCCTCGCGGCCGGCGCCCGAGGCCCGCGCGTCGCGTGACCGCGGGACGACCGGGAGAACGATGCAACCACGTCCGGAGACGTCGAGGCAGATCGACGAGGTGGGGGCGAGCCTGTTCCAGGGGCTCGGGACGAACGCGATCTCCGTCGCCGTCTACGGCAGCGCCGCAGGCGACGACTTCGCGCCACGCCACTCGGACGTGAACCTGTTCATCGGCCTCCACCGGGTGCGCTTCGCCGACCTGCGGCTGATCGGGACGATCCTGCAGCGCGAGTCCGAGCGACTCGGCCTGCGCTTCGCGACCCCGCTCGTCGTCCAGCCCGACTTCCTCGACACCGCCGGCGACTCCTTTCCGATCGAGCTCACCGACATGCGGCTCCGCCACCGGCTGCTGCAGGGCGAGGACCTGGTGCCCCGGCTGCTGGTGCCGGCCGAGGCGCTTCGCACCGCGGCCGAACGCGAGGCGCGAACGACCCTGTTGCGGCTGCACAGCCTCGCGATCCACCGCCCGCCGGACTTCGACGTGCGCGAGGCGCTCGCCCAGCTGGTCTCCGCGGTGGTCGTGATCTGCAGCGCCCGCCTCGACGCGCCGACGATGAGCCTCCCGCGCCAGCCCGACCTGCTGCGCCGCATGAGCGAGCAGGCCGGGGTGAAGCTCGACCACTTCCAGCGGCTCCACGAGATGCGCGAGGACCGCCTCGCGTGGCCCGAGGATCTCGACCTCGACCGGTTCGTGGACGCGCTCATCGAGGAGATGGAGGCCCTGGTCCGGGCGATCGATGCGCACCGCGTCTGAGATCGTCCCCGACCGCGCGCGCGCCGCTCGACGCCCGACCTCCAGCCGGACGCGCGGCCGGGTCGCGGCGTTCGCCCTCGCCCTCCCGCTCGCGCTCGGCCTGCTCGCGCCGGGCCGGGCCGGCGCGCAGGCGAAGCACATCCAGGTGCCGCCGCCGCGCGGCTTCGTCTCCGACTTCGCCGGCGTCGTCGACCCGGCGACCCGGCAGCGCCTCGAGCTCCTGGTCCAGGAGCTGAAGCAGAAGACCGGCGCGGAGATCGCGGTCGTCACCGTGCGCTCGACGCAGCCGGAGACGGTCGACGACTACGCGATGGCGATCGCCGAGCACTGGAAGCCCGGCGACGCGAAGAAGGAGAACGGCGTCGTCTTCCTGGTCGCGACCGAGGACCGGAAGATGCACATCCTGACGGGCTACGGGGTCGAGGGCCCCCTGCCCGACGGAAAGGTCGGCGCGATCCGCGACCAGCTGGTCGTGCCGGCGTTCCGCCAGGGAGACTTCTCGCGCGGGATCGCCGACGCCACCACCGCGCTCGCGTCCGAGATCGCGAAGGACGCGGGCGTCACGCTCTCGGGGCTGCCGACCCGCGAGCGTCCGCCCCCGCAGCAGATCAGCCTCCTGCAGCTGATCCTCCTGCTCGTCCTGCTGTTCATCGTCCTGCGGATCATGAGCGGGGCGGCGAACCAGGGGCGGCGGCGCGGCGGCTGGATCGTCGTGCCCGGCGACTCGGGCTTCTCGCGCTCGGGCTGGCGGCGCGGCGGGTTCGGCGGGGGCTTCGGCGGAGGACTCGGCGGAGGTTTCGGGGACATGTCGGGTGGCAGTGGCGGTTTCGGTGGTTTCGGTGGATTCGGCGGCGGCCGCTTCGGAGGAGGCGGCGCCGGAGGGAGCTGGTGAACACATGATGAACGCGAACAAGGGATGGATCTTCGGGATCGCGGGTCGGGCGGGCGTCGCCGTGGCGGCGCTCGTCGTGGGCCTGCAGCTCTCGGGCTGCGGCTACAACACGCTCGTGTCGCAGAAGGAGGCGATCGGCGGCCAGTGGTCGCAGGTCGAGAACCAGCTGCAGCGCCGGGCCGACCTGATCCCGAACCTGGTCGAGGTGACCAAGGGCTACGCGACCCACGAGAAGGACGTCTTCGACAACATCGCGAAGGCGCGCGCCCAGATGCTGGGCGCGAAGACGCGCGACGCCCAGATGGATGCGGCCAACATGATGTCGGGCGCGCTCGGCCGCCTGCTGGCGCTCTCCGAGGCCTACCCGCAGCTCAAGGCCGACGCGCAGTTCACGCGGCTTTCCGACGAGCTCGCCGGTACCGAGAACCGCATCGCGACCGAGCGCAGGCGCTACAACGACATGGTGCAGACCTACAACACCTCGGTGAAGTCGCTGCCGACCTCGATCTGGTCGGGCTGGTTCGGCTTCACGCCCGAGAAGTACTTCGAGGTGTCGCCCGGGGCGCAGGCGGTCCCGCAGGTGAAGTTCTAGTCGTCGCGTCGGGGCGCGCCGTCCGATCGGGCGGCGCGCCCCCCGCGCGCGACGTTCGTCCTACCCGGTCCGAGGCATGCGGTACGACCAGGGCGACGCGCGCGTCTCCGACTGCCGCGACCACGGCTCGGGCAGCGGGGCCGAGCTGTTCGTGGTCGAGGGCGACTCGGCCGCGCGCGCGGTCGAGAGCGTCCGCGACGCCCGCTTCCAGGCGGTCCTGCCGATGCAGGGCAAGCCGCTGAACGCGGTGCGCGCGACCCGACGCACGGTCGCCGCGAACCCGTTGTACGCGGCCCTCGTCGACGCGATGGGCACCGGCTGGGACGACGACTTCGACCTCGCGGCCGCCCGCTACGAGCGGGTCGTCCTGCTGACGGATCCCGACGCGGACGGCATCCACTGCGGCGTCCTGCTCCTCGGCTTCTTCCACCGCTGGATGCGGCCCTGGCTCGAGGACGGACGCGTGATCGCGGTCCAGGCGCCGATGTTCGAGATCGTGCCGGCCGAGGGCGCGCCGATCCGCGCGTTCACCGAGGAGGACTACCGCGAGCGTCTCGCCGAGCTCGCGCACGCAGGCACGGCGATCGAGTCGAAGCTGCGCCACCGCGGCCTCGGCAGCATCGACCCCGGCACGCTCCGGACCTGCTGCGTGGCACCGGAGACGCGCCGCGCGTTCCGGCTGCGGCCCGAGGACGCGGTGGCGGCGATCGAGGTCTTCTCGCCGGGGCTCGCGGGAAGGCCAGACGCGCGACCCGGGCCACCCCGGGACGCGCGAACGCCCTGCGACGAGCCGGGGGGCGGACAATTGCCGCTCTTCGAGGCGCCGGGCCGCGGGACCCGTCGCCCGTCCGGCTGACGCGCTCGCCATCGACTCCCCGGACCGATCTCTCCCGGGAGACCTCTGGCCGCGCGCCTCGCCGGCCTCGGCCACTGCCGTTTGACCGAGGCGGCGTCCCCGCCGTAGGCGTGCCCCATGGATGCCCGTCGACTCTTCCTCGCCGCCAACGCGCTTCTCTGGATCGGCTACGGCCTCTTCTGTCTCGCTCGGCCGGGCTTCCTCGACGAGGCCGCCGGCATCGCCGCGAAGACGACCACCGCCACGACCGAGCTGCGCGCGATGTACGGCGGGCTGCAGGTCGCGATCGGCGCGATGGCGGCCGCGGCGCTCGTGCGCCCTGCGCTCGAGAACGCGGCGATCGGCGCGATCGGCACGCTCGCGGCCGGGCTCTTCACCGGGCGTGCGATCGGCGCGATGGTCGACGGCGGGCTCTCGGGCTACACGGTCGGCGGGCTGCTGCTCGAGAGCACGCTCGCGTTCCTCGCGAGCCGGCTGCTGCGCTGACGCCCGGCCCCCGCGGTCTCGCGGCCGGCGGGGGCGACGTCCTCATCCCCCCCGTCGCCCGAGCCCCGAGGCCTCGTACACCGAGTCGATCACGCGCATGTTCGCGATCGCCTCCGCGGGCCCGGTGGGAGTCGGCGTGCCGCTCCGCACGTGGTCGACGAAGGCGCGAAGCTGGTGGACGTAGGTCGCCTCGCCGACCAGTCGCTCCCGCCGCGTGCCCGAGCCGGTCGTCACCCGGAGCCGGTGGTACACGTGGGGGGCGACGAAGTTGAAGACCCGCATCTCGCCGAGATCGCCGAACACGTCCGCGCGGATCGAGACCAGTCGCGCCGAGAAGAGCGCGCAGCGGATGCGGCCGGTCCGGCCGTCGACGAAGCGCATCTCCGCCTCCATCGCGCGGTCGACGCGGGGGCGCGCGAGCTTCGCGCGAGCCGAGACGACCTCGGGCTCCGCGCCGGCGAGCGTGCGCAGCGCGTGGATCGCGTAGCAGCCGGTGTCCATGGTCGCGCCGCCGGCGAGGTCGAGCCGGTAGCGGATGTCCCCGGGCAGCGGCAGCGGAACGCAGAAGCTCGTCTCGATCCGGCGGACGGTCCCGAGTTCGCCCGACGCGACGATCTCGAGCATGCGGCGCGCGAGCGGGTGGTGGCGCCAGTGGAAGGCTTCGACCAGCCGCCGGCCGGTGCGCGAAGCCGCCTCGGCCATGCGGACGGCCTCGTCGGCGTTCGACGCGATCGGCTTCTCGCAGAGCACGTGCTTGCCGGCCTCGAGCGCGCGGATCGTCCACTCGCGGTGAAGCGAGTTCGGCAGCGGCACGTAGACGGCGTCGATCCCCGGGTCGTCGACGATCGCGGCGTAGTCCGCGAGGACGCGCGGCACGCCGTGGCGCTCGGCCATCGCGCGCGCCCGCCGCTCGTCGCGCGCGGCGATCGCGACGACCTCGGCGCCGGGAACCGAGCGCGCCGGGCGCAGCAGCGCCATCGGCGCGATGCGCGCCGCGCCGAGGACGCCGATGCGCAGCGGTGCCTCTCTCTCGTCCATGGGCCGACGGCCGCGGGCGGGCGGCCGAAGTCGAGCGTATCGGCCCGTGCCTGCGCCGTGTCAATGCCGTGCGCCGGCCGCCCGACCCGGGGGTGGCCTAGCGGGTGGCGAAGCGTCCGCGGAAGAGCCTGAGCCCGACCGCGAGCAGGAGCGTGCCCTGCGCGACCAGCACGCCCACGGGAAAGAGCACCGCGCCGAGTCCGCGGTCGCGCAGCACCAGGTCGACCAGCCCGCTCATCGCCCAGCGCGACGGCGTCCAGTCGGCGATCGCCCGCATCCACGCGGGCTCGACGTGGAGCGGCCACCACAGCCCGCCGATCGCGGCGACCGGCAGGACGAGGGCGAGAGCGATCGGCAGCGCCTGCTCGAGCGAGCGCGCGAGCCCGGCCGCGAGCGCCCCCATCCCGACCGCCGCGAACGCCGTCGCCGCGACCAGCAGCAGGACCGCGGTCGGCGAGGTGCCGAGCGAGATGCCGAAGACGAGCGCTCCCCAGGCGAGCAGCGCGAGCAGCTGCAGCGCGCCGACCAGCACGCGGGCCGCGGACTTCGCGAGCAGCACCCGCGTGAAGCCGACCGGCGCCACGAGCAGGCGGTCGACGACGCCCGAGCCCGCCTCGACCTGGAGCGAGGCGGCGGTCGCGTAGACGACCGACAGCAGCGTGAACATGACCGCGAAGCCCGGCACGTTCTGCTCGTGGGCGCGGCGCGAGATGCGGTCGCCGGTCAGGTTGGTCTCCCGCGTCTCGATCCGCGCGGCCCCGATCGGGTCGGCGATCTCGGCCGCGTCGCGGCTCGTCAGCAGCAGCGCCACCTTGACGCGGTTCACGCCGACGCCCTCGGCGGGGTCGGTGAGCAGCAGGATCTCGCTGTTGCGGCCCTGGAGGTAGCGCTTGCTCATCCCCTCGGGGAACACCACGGCCGCCGCCGCGCGTCCCTGGTCGCGCACCATCGCCTCGGCCTCGGCGCGCGGCAGGAGGACGACGTCGGCGTGCTCGCGCAGCAGCTTGACGAACGTCTTCGCGACCGGCCCCTGGTCGTCGTCGACCACCGGCACGAGCAGCGGCGGGCGCTTGCTGCTCTGGTAGCGGGCCGCGCTGAAGATCGTGATGAAGAGGATCGGCCCGAGCAGCAGCCAGGCCGCGGCGCCCCGGTCGCGCAGGAGGAGGCGCAGCTCGTTCAGGAAGACCGCGATCACGCGCCGACTCGCGCGGGCGCGGGCGCCCTGGACGTCACCGACGCCCCTGCTCGCGGCCCGGGCGCGCTCCGCGGAGGCGCCGCGGCGCGCGGCTCAGAGGTCGAAGCGACGAGCGTAGGCGGCATAGCGGGCCGTCTCCTCGTCGGGATCGAGGCCGAACTCGTCGAGGGAGTAGCGATGGCGGCCGCGGCGGTCCTTGGGGTTCTCCGCGAGCCACGCCCGCATCCGCCGGTCGAACTCCGGCGTGAACTCCATCCCCAAGGCGTCGTAGAGCCTCTGCACCACGCCGAAGGGGTCGCGCATCAGGTCGCGGTAGAGCACGTCGACCACGCGACCGGAGGGAACCGCGCCCTCGTCGCGGGCGCGCAGCGCGCGCTCGAGCCCGTCGTGCCAGCGGCGGGTCATCTCCGCACCGGTCGCGACCGGGTCGACCTCGTCGCTGAACACGCTGCGCAGCGCGACCGTCAGGCTCGCGAGCGAGCCCACGACTTCGAGCGGGGCGCGGTGCGTGAAGACGAGCCCCGCGTCCGGGTAGGCCGCGATCAGCGCCGCGATGCCGAACAGGTGGGCCGGCGCCTTCACGACCCAGTGGCCGGTCGGGTTGCCCCAGTCGAGGTGCTGCAGGAAGCGGCGGTGCCAGCGGTAGCAACCGGCGAGATCGCGCGACTCGAGCCACGTCTCGTAGGAGGGGACCTCGTACATGGTCTGGAACTGGAAGCTCTCGAAGCAGTGGCTCGTGATGACGAGGCACTCCTCGGGAAGCATCGCGCCGGTCGGGTGGATCTTCTGGAACTCGGGCGCGAGCCGGTGGAACCAGCGGATCTGGCGGTCGGCCATCGCGATGCGCGGGTCGCGACCGGAGAGGCTGCGGCGCGGCGGTGGCGACGGGTAGAGCATCTCCCAGCCGAGCGGCGCACGGGCCTGCGGATCCTGCGCGAGCAGGCCGTGCAGCAGGGTCGTCCCGGTGCGCGGCAGCCCCGTCACGAAGATCGGGCGACGGATCGGCTGGGTCGCGATCTCGGGGTGGCGCTGCAGGTCCTCCTGCATGCGCAGGCGGCTCGAGAGCAGGCGGACGATGTCCTTGCGGGCGGCGATGCGCCCGACGAGGTTCAGCTTCGCCTCGGAGTCGATCGACGCGACCGCCCGGTCGAGCGGCTCGCGGTCGAAGTCGGG
>JAFMJW010000309.1 GCA_017853315.1 Alphaproteobacteria bacterium | reverse complement strand
GCGGCCGCGGCTGCGAGCAGGCGACGGTGGCTCGCCTCGTCCTCCAGCAGGAAGCGGAACGGAGCCGCGTCCCGCAGGCGCACGCTCCACGGTTCGACGAAGGCGCGCGACTCGGTCAGGTCGAAGCCGTCGGGAGCGCGCGCCGGCCGGAAGCGCGGATGCGCCTGGAGCGTCCGGTAGAGGATGCTCGTCCCGCTGCGGGCGACGCCCGCGATGAAGACCGGCGCTCGGACGTCCGGTGGGCGGTGCGGCGCGGCCTCCATGCGTCAGCGGGAGGAGGGGAGATCCCAGTCGGCGTCGCTCTCGTAGCCGAGACGGAGCAGGACGTCGTTGTACGACCGCTTGAAGCGCTCGACGTGGACGGGCTCGAAGTGGTTCACCCAGTCCCCCGGCACGCCCTTGCGATAGTGGCTGCGCGGGTCCTCCGCACCTCGCTGCCGTCCGTCGGCGAGTCGGGAGAACCCGTGTCGCCGGACGATCGCCCGCAGGCTCGGGAGGTCGAGCCGCCGTCTGCGGAACCGGAGCCGCGCAAGGGGCGCCAACGCCCCGAGGTGGCTCCGCGGGGGAAACGGGCGGCCCTCCCCGAGGTCGATTCCGGGAACCCGGCGGGTCGCGCCGTGGGCGGACCGCAGGAGCCGGTGGAGCAGGTTGCCGGCGGCTTGCTGCGCCCGGCTCGCGCCGGCGGACGCGACGCCGGCGAGGCGGTCCAGTGCACTCTCCTGCCCCGGTCGCACGAGTCCGAGAAAGGCCATGATCTCGACCAGTCGCTGCTCGGGCGCCGCGACGACATCCTCCAGGCGGACGTCCAGGACATCGGGTCGGCCCGTGCGGAAGGAGTCCATCTCCTCGAGGACGCGCCGGCTGAAGTCCATCTCGAGGAGGAGGCCCTCGCGTCGGTCGACGGCCTGCAGGCGGCGGCGGTGCTCGTCGAGCCCGGGCCAGGTGTCGAGCGGGTGCGAGTGGAGGTGGGAGAAGTAGGCGGACACGACGACGTCGCGCGGGTCGCGGACGACGTGGAATCCCCGCAGCGGCCCGAGCCCCGCGACCTGGCGGAAGTCCGCGTTCAGGTAGAGCAGGAAGTCGGGGCGCGTGCGGGCCACGAACTCCGCCAGGCTCGACACGTCGGGCGAGTCCTCGATGCGCGACATCCCGACCTCGCGCAGCCCGGTTCGAGCGCAGACGTCCCGCACGACGGCGGCGAGCCACTGCGAGGCGCACTTGTGGTGCCCGAAGTACGCGAGCAGGGGTGGCCGGCCGCTCAAACCCTGCTCGTCGGCAGCCGCGATTCGAACCAGCGCCGCGCGCGCGGGCGATTGAACAGCATGAGACCGAGCGGGTGGCGGAACCACTCCGTCCGGTCGAGTGCCCACTGGTAGGGCCACCAGCGCCGCGAGCGGTAGTGGTAGATCTCCGGCTCGACCATGACCTCGCACCGCAGGGCGCCGTCCTCGGCCATGCGAAGCGCCCGGTCGGAGTCCTCGGCCTTGCGGACGTCTGCGAAGGGATAGCGCCGGGCGATGTCCGAACGAGTCGGGTTCAGGTGGTGGGGTGGCCGCTCGTAGCGCTGGGGGCCAGCCCGGTAGGCGCGATGGCGGATCGACATCTCGAACGGGCGGGGGTGCGCGCCGCGGTAGGTGATCCGCCCGTGGATGCCGACGACCTCGACCTCGGGATCGCCTTCGAGCGCGGCGACGATCAGGCGGAGGTAGTCCCGCGAGACCTCGTCGTCGTCGTCCACGAAGGACACGAAGCGTCCCGAGGCCTCGTCCAAAAGGCGGTTGCGTTTCGTGCCGATCGGGAGCGTGCCGTCGTCGACCGCGGAGACGATCTCGACCCGCCCGGAGAGCCCTTCCCGGGCGACCTGCTCCTCGAGCGAGGCGAGCATCGAGCAGAACGACTCCCGGCGCGACTCCAGGGTCGGGATGAGAACGCTCAGGAGCGGTTGGGACGACATGGGGCCCATCGAAACGTGCCTCACCGCCGCTTTGCTTTCAAGAATGGCGTTCCGGGAGCAGCCTCCGGCGCCTCGCGGGCGAGGCTGTCCGCCGGTCGCGCCCCTTCGGAGGAAGGAGCGGCCCCTGGCGATCGGCCCCTCCGGCCGTTCAGGGCCGCCCGCGGCGGGGCCGACCGCCGCGGGGCCGGTCGACGGCCCGCGAGCCCGGGGCGACTCCACGCTCGGCGCGCTCGACGAAGGACCGAACGGCGTGCCGCAGTCCTTCGGCGAAGCGCTCGGTGCCGAAGAGGTCGGCTCGTGTCGCGAGGTGCGAGATCGCAGCCTCCTGCGCGGACGGCGAGCGGAGCATCGCGACGATCCGCTCGACCGCTTCGTCTTCGTCGCGGAAGACGAGCCCGGGGGCGTCGCCGACGATCGACTCGGGTCCGCCACCGCCCCGGACGAACGTGACGCAGCCCGCGCGGATCATCTCGGCGACGACGATCCCGAAGGGCTCGTCGACCATCGCGTGGATGCCGAAGCGCTGGCGAGCGAGCAGTCCTGCGAGCTCTTTCCGCGAGAGCCCGCGGTGGAGGGTGACCCACGGTCCCGCCGACTCCAGGCGCTCGACGAGCGTGCGGCCGTAGCGGGGCTCCTCGTCCTGCACGTTGCCGACCACGTGCAGGGACACCTCGTCGCCTCGCTCGCGCACTCGTCGCAGGATCTCGAGCACCCGGTCGATGCGCTTCTCGGCGACCAGGCGCCCGATGCACACGAAGCCGTTCTCGCGCTGCGCCCAGGGGCGTCCCTCCGACGACACCGGAATCGGCGGGTGGAGGACGGTCGCGTCGAGGGCGTAGGCGGCACGCACCAGTTCCGCGGTCCCCTCGGAGACCGCCAACGTGAGGTTCGACCGCATCCGGTCGAAGGAGAACCCCGAGAGCAGGCGCCAGGGCCGAAGGGCGAAACCGATCCTCGCGCGTGCTCTCCGCGCCATGCTCTCTCCGGGCTTCGTGCCGTCGCGGTACGCCGTGCCGCACCACGGGAGGTAGACGTACTGGATGCCCGGTCCGCCGAGGTCCGCTTCCCCGTAAGTGCAGAGCACCACGTCGTAGTGACGGCGCAGCCTCCTGGCGACCCGCATCAGCGCGGCGAAACGCTGCACGCTCCACGGATCGGAATCGAGCCGCTGCGCCGTCTCGACCGCGACGCGAAGCCACCCCGGCGGGAGCCGGACGCCGATCGCGCGCGACGCGAGCGAGGTGCCGTAGTCGCGGTCGAGACCCCCCAAGTCGGGTTCGGTCCACGCGAGCACGTCGACGTCGTGGTCACGCGAGAGCGCGTCGAGCGCCCATGCGGCGACGACCTCCGCGCCCCCGACGGACTCGAGGCGGGGGTGGAGGACCAGCACGCGGAGTCGGCGATCGGCCATGCTCGATCCCGCTCGAGCCGCTCAGGCGGCGAGACGCCGGTGGAGAGCGAGCAGCGGCTCCACGCAGACGTCCCAGTCGTGCCACCTCTCGACGAAGTTGCGCGCCCGGGTGCGCACCGAGTGCCAGAGGCTCTCGTCGGCGAGCAGCCGCCCGATCGCGGCCGCGAACTCGGCGGGCGACTCCGCGACCAGGAGGTCGCGCCCGTCCTCCACGGCGAGCCCCTCGCAGCCGAAACGGGTCGAGACGACGGGGCGGCCGAAGGCCATCGCCTCGAGGATCTTGATGCGGGTGCCGCCGCCCGATCGAAGCGGTGCGAGGCAGACGCGTGCGCGCCGGTAGAGCGGCTCGAGGTCGGGGACCCGCCCGGTCACCGTCACTCCCGGCCGCCGGGCGAGGTCGCGCACG
>JAFMJW010000308.1 GCA_017853315.1 Alphaproteobacteria bacterium | reverse complement strand
AACAACGCGATCTTCATCAGCGATTCGCCGACCGAGGTGGAGCAGAAGGTGAAGAAGATCTTCACCGGCCGCCAGAGCCCGACCGAGCCGGGCGACGTGAAGAACGCGCTGTTCCAGTACGTGCGGGCGTTCCTGCCCGACCCTGCTCGCGTCGCCGAGCTCGAGGACCGCTACGCCCGCGGCGACAACCTCGGTGACGGGCACGTGAAGGTCGAGGTCGCGAAGGCGATCAACGACCTGCTCGAGCCGATGCGCGAGCGGCGGAAGGCCTACGAGGGGCGGGATGACCTGGTGCTGGACATCCTGAAGGACGGCTGTGCCCGTGCGAACGCTGCCGCCGAGGAGACGCTGGCGGTCGTGAAGGACGCCACGAGACTCATCAGCTGGCCGCGGTCGGTGCGGTACTGAGCGCGCGGGTTCTTCGGCGGTTGGGTGCGCGATGAACGCCGAGCGCGATAGGTGTCGGCCAAGGCCGACGCTCCAGGCCGGCGTGGAGTCAGGCTGTGGCCGTGCGTCGCCCCGCGTTGCCTGTCACTTCACCGTCGCCGTGCCGGGCCCCGTCACCGTCGCGGTGAACGTGCGTGCATCGCGACGGCCGCGGCGGTCGATGAATTGAAGGCGAATCGTGCCGCCGGGCATGCCCGCCTCGAGCGCGACGGCCGTCAACGGGATGGCGATCGATCCGAGTTCGCGCGACACCGTCACCCGGTCGTCCGGCTGGATCACCGGCGCGGGCGAAGGTGCCGGCGCTTGCGGAGCGGTCGGCGAGAGGGTCGAGACCGTGACCGGCTCGGAAACCGGCGCCGACGGCGTCGCGGTCGCGTGCTTCACCGGCAGGTGCGGAAGGCTCGACGGCGGTCCGTCACCCGCCCGGACCGCCTGCGGAGTCGCCGTGGTCTCGCGATCGGGCGACGCGATCCGCACCAGCACGCGACCGCCGTTGAAGTCGACGAGATCCCAGCGGATGCCCGCGGCGTCGAGGCGGCTGCGGACGTCGTGGGGATTCACGATGCGGTTGCGGCCCCCGCTCGGCGCGCTCGCGACGACCAGATCGGCGAACCGCGCCGCCTCGGGACCGTCGAGCGTTGCCACGTCGCGGAGTCGCACCTCGGCGATGCCGGGCGGAACCTCGGCGTTCGGGCGCAGCGTGATCGAGTCGCCGAATGCGGCCGGCGAGGCCGTCGCGACGAGGACGGTCGAGAGGAGAAGGACGTGGCGCATCACAGGGGCTATCGGCCTCCGCCGCGGCCTCGCTTCGACCCTCGCGCACCATCATCGCGACCGGCGAGATCCGCGCGTCGACGCGCAACCTTCGCGCGGCCCGCCGCTCGATCGGCCGAGCCCGGAATGCCGATGACTCGCCGCGATGCCGAAGGTTTCCGAGCGACGCCCGTCCGTCCGGACCGGGCGCGACGGGGAGGAGGACACGAAGCCCTCCCCGTTCGCGCCCTCGATCCGAGAGTTCCTGTCCTACCTGAAGGTCGAGGCGGGCCTGAGTCCCGCGACGCTCGAGGCCTACGGCCGCGACCTGCGCGATCTCGCGACGCACCTCGATTCGCTCGGCCTCACCGGACCGGACGTCGTGACGCCCGAGCACGTCGCGGCCCACTTCCGCTACCTGCATCGCGACCGCGGCCTCGAGCCGTCCACGATCACCCGGCACTTCGCGACCGTCCGGGTGTACTTCCGCTACCTCCACGCGAACAAGCGGATCCCGCACGACCCGTCGCGGCTCGCCGACCGGCCGACGACCTGGAAGCGGCTGCCCGGCGTGCTCAGCCCGAACCAGATGAAGGCGCTCGTCCTCGCGCCCACGCCCGAGCACGGGGCCCTCTGGCTGCGAGACCGCGCGATGCTTGAGCTCATGTGGGCCGCGGGGCTGCGGGCCAGCGAGGTCGGCACGCTCAAGGTGAACGAGTACCACGACACGCTGTGCATGCTGACGGTGACCGGCAAGGGCTCGAAGCAGCGCGTCGTGCCGATCGGGACGCCGGCCCAGGAGCTCATCCGCCAGTACCTCGCCGAGTTCCGCCCGCACCTGGCCCGGTTCAAGGACGGCCGCGACCAGTTCAAGCTCTTCCTTTCGCATACCGGCCGCCCGCTCGAGCGGGTCGCGGTCTGGCAGATCGTGCGGAAGTACGCGACGATCGCGGGCCTGCGCGACGTGCATCCGCACACGCTACGGCATTCGTTCGCGACGCATCTCGTGCGGGGCGGCGCCGACCTCCGCGTGGTGCAGGAACTACTCGGCCACGCCGACATCGGGACGACGCAGATCTACACGCACGTCGACCGGTCGCGGCTGCGCGACGTGGTGCGGAACCATCACCCGCGCTTCGACCGTCCGCGAGCCGCCTCGCCGGCGGCCTGATCGCCTGTGACGGGAAATGGGCAGTTTCTCGCGAAGAATCTCAATTTCCCATTCGGTTCCGTAACTCCTTCAGGAGTCGGACCCAACGCTGCCTGCAGGCGACCTCGTCAAGCTCGGTGGTGATCGCGATCGCCTTCCAGCTCATGCCGCGCACCCGGAGCTGCAGCAGATGGTGGTCGATGGGATCGAGCCATGCGAGAAGGGATGCGACCCTTGCGCGGACCTCGGCTTGATCTTCACCGGAATCGTCGCGAAACTCACGATCCGTACCGGACGCGGGAATCGCCCGGGCCTGCTCGACCAGCTTGAGAGCGTCGGTGACCGTTCGCTCGGCGACCGACATGAGTGATGTCCATCGATGGTGATCAGTCGCGGCGATCGGTCTTTGGTCGGCTGGAGGCAACGCCGGTTGGTCTGCGATTCCTGCCGATTCCTTGCCGGTCTCGTGCTCCAACATCTGGTGCACGACGGCGGCGTGGAGGTCGCTGGTCGACAGGAGGGGATGCTGCGGACCGCGCAGTTCACGGATGCGATCGCAGAGCACGGGCGCGGCCTCAACGAGGAAGTTGACGAGCCCCTGAAACTGCGGGTCGTTGGCAGAGGCGTCTTCCATGGGGTGCATACGGCAGATCGGGGCGCTGGTCACGGGAGCAGGATGAGGTCAGAAGCGTAGGACGGAGACCTTTGTATGCGCACTTGGCTCGGATTGCCACCGGCGAGATTCCGACCGGATCTCCATGGATCGCTCGCGGATTCCGTCACGCGCGATGCGGCGCGAGTCGTGATGGAGAGTCGCCAACTCCCGGACATCCAGCGTTACGCGCAGTTCGTCGATCCGAAGGCGGATCCGGAGGCCGCTCGCAAGGTGGTCCTTTCGGCCTTCGAGCATGCGCCCCATCACGTCGCGCTCCTGGCCGAAGCGTGGAGGGCCCGGTACCCGTCGTGGATCCCGGCGATCGACTTTGCCGTCGGCGTCGTCGCCCTCTCGGAGGATCCCGACACGATCGAGATTCCGGCCACGCGTTTCGGACCGACCTGCGACGACGGCGAGGGGCGGTATCAACTGACCGACCGGATCGACCGCGGATCGCGCGGGGTGGTCTACCGCGGCATCGACCGGACGCTCTCGACGGACGGCGATCCGGTGGTCGTAGCGGTGAAGTTCCTCCCGTGTCCCGAAGCGGACACCAAGCTCCTCCTGCGGGAAGCGGGAGCCGCGCGGCGTGTGGCCCATGCCGGCGTGGCGCGGATCCTCGATGCCGGCATCCTCCACGAGCCGATGGCCCGGCGGCTCGGGTTCCACGCCTCGTGCCTCTTCCTCATCCAGGAGTTCATCGAAGGCGCGCCGCTCTGGGTCTGGCGGGCGTGCCACCCGGAACGCACCGACGACGAGTGCGAACGGATCGT
>JAFMJW010000307.1 GCA_017853315.1 Alphaproteobacteria bacterium | reverse complement strand
GGCTCGCGGTCTACGCGGCCGAGCGCGCCTCCGACGGGGCGCTCACGATCGTCGTCCTGAACAAGGGAGCCGCTCCGCTCTCGACGAGCCTCGCGCTCTCCGGCTCGGCGACCTCCGGCGCGGCCGGGCGCTGGACGTGGTCGGCCGCGAGCACGGCGTCGATCGTGCACGAGGCGGACCTGCCGATCGCGGACTCGTCGATCGCGGCCACGTTCCCGCCGTCGTCGATCACGATGCTCGTGGTCGGTGGGACGCCGATCGAGGCGTCGTGCCCGGCGACCCCGCGCGCGGGTTGCGAATCCGCCGCGCCCGGCAAGACCACGCTCGGGATTCGCGGCGGTCCGCTCGCGAGCCGGCGCTCGCTCGCCTGGAAGTGGACGTCCGCCTCTGCGGTCGCGAAGCCCGACTTCGGCGATCCGCTCGCGACCGACCCCGTGGACGTGTGCGTGTACTCGAACGGCGCGCTCGCCTTCGGCACCCGGGCCCCGGCCGGCGGCACCTGCGGGCGCAAGGCCTGCTGGGCGTCGACGGCGACGGGGTTCACCTACGCGGACCCGGCGCGCACGCCGCTCGGGATCGGAAAGGTGGTGTTCCGGGCGGGCACGGCGGGCCGCGCGGGAATCACGATCGCGGCGAAGTCCGCGTCGCTGCCGGACCCGGGGCTGCCGCTCTCGCTGCCGGTCGTCGTGCAGGTCGCGAGCGGGGCGGGGTGCTGGGAGGGAACGTACTCGACGGCGCGGAAGTCGGACGGGGGGGAGTTCAAGGGGGTGGGGGATTGAGGGCTCGCCGCCCTCGGTGCCTCACCCTTCGCTCTCGCCCGTCCCCCGCAGCCACCTCGCCGTGCGCGCGAGTCCCTCCGCGAACGACACCCGCGGACTCCAGTCGAGGTGCTCCCGCGCCCGGTCGATCCGGAGCACGCTCGCGGGCACGTCGAACGGCCGCGGCGGCAGGTGTCTCCTCCGGACGCGGGTTCCGAGGAGCGCCTCGATCGCCTCGATCACCTCGACGAGGCTCAGCCCATGGCCGCTGCCGACGTTGAAGACGCGATGGCTTCCCTCGTGGGTGAGCGCGCGCGCGAGCGCAGAGGCGGCATCGCTCACGTGGAAGTAGTCGCGCACGACGCTGCCGTCGCCCCAGATCTCGATCTCCTCTCCGCGCAGGGCGTGATCGAGGAAGATCGTGACGGCACCCTGGGCCGTCGCCACCCGCTGTCGCTCGCCGAAGGGGTTGGCGAGCCGCAGCACGCGGTAGTCGAGGCCGTGGAGGCGATGGTGAAGTTCGAGGTACTTCTCGATCGCGAGCTTTCCGATGCCGTAGGAACAGATCGGATCGGTCGGATGGTCCTCGGGAATCGGGATCGTCCGGGGGATTCCGTAGACCGTGCCACCCGACGACACGAGCACGAAGCGACCCACACCGCGCCGTCGCACCGCTTCGAGGAGGTGGAGCGTGCCCACGACGTTGGTCTGCACGTCCCAGGCGAAATCCAGGTTCGAGGATCCCGGCAGGGTCGTCGACACGAGGTGGTAGACGGCGTCGCAATCCGCGACCGCGAGGTCGACCTGTCCCGGGTCGAGGAAGTCGCCCTCGATCCACTCGACCGGCTCTTCGGCGCGAAACGCCCGGTAGGGCCGCACGCCGGGCCGGTCGAAGATGCGCACCTCGCGGCCCTCGGCGAGGAGCGCGTCGGCCAGGTGCGACCCGAGAAAGCCCCCGCCGCCCAGCAGGACGCACTTCATCGTCCGGCCCGCCGTTCCGCGAGGACCTCGGCGTAGACCTGCAGCATCTCCTCCACGTACTCCGCATCGGTCTTCGGGGGAACGGCGCTCGCCGACAGCCGGTCGAGCACCGCCCGATCCGTGGCCAGGTTCTCCAGCAGCCGGGCGAGGGCGCCCGCGTCGCCGGCCGGGAAGAGGAGCCCGTTGCGCCCGTGCTCGACCGCCTCGGACATGCCGCCCAGGTCGGAGGCGATCACCGGGCACGCGGCCGCCTGCGCCGAGTCGATCACGAGCGGCGTGTTCTCGAACCAGATCGACGGCACGACCAGCACGTCGATCCCGGAGAAGATCGTCCCGATCTCCTCGTTCGGGAAGGTGCCGCAGAAGCGGATCCGCGGGTCGTCACCGGCGAGGGCCTGCAGGCGACGCGTGTACGGAGGGTCGAAGTCCAGCCCGCCGTAGATCCGCAGTTCGACCGGAAGGGCGGCCGGAAGCGAACGGACCGCGGCCACGGCGACGTGCGCGCCCTTGTGCTCGCCGAGGGTGCCGATGAAGCCGACGCGAAGACGGCCGCGTTCGTCCGCGACCCGCGGCACCGGCTGCACCGCGCGGATGCCGTACCTGCGAAGGACGACCCGGTCGGCCCGGAGCCCGGCCGCGACGAGACGATCGAGCATGAGCCGCGTCGGCACGACCACGCGGTCGAGCCGGTTCATGCGCTCGCGCAGGAAGCCCACGCGCTGCGCGAGATTCCCGGCCTTCCGCCCGAGGGACCCGGTGCCCCAGGCTCCGCCCTCGATCCGTTCGACGAGAAACGACACGGCCCGGTCCGGCAGCAGGCCGAACGCGGCGGCCACGGGGCCGGGTTGCGTGTCGGCCACGGCGTGACGGATGCAGTTCACGCCGTCCGCGTCGGGGCCGGCGCACGGCGAGTCGTCGGGAAGGCGCAGCTGGCAGTTCGGGCAGATGAGCCAGTAGTCGGTGGCCGTCATCACCGTCGGGACGTCGGCCTCGACGCAGGCGTCGACCGCGGAAGCCGAGAG
This sequence comes from Alphaproteobacteria bacterium, assembly GCA_017853315.1. Taxonomy (GTDB): domain Bacteria; phylum Desulfobacterota; class Binatia; order UBA12015; family UBA12015; genus REEB422. Next base: position 1,039 of record JAFMJW010000307.1, on the reverse strand, counting down.
GTTGCCGAGGTGGAAGAAGTGCACGACGTCGGGCGAGTACCGTCGCAGGAGCCCGCCGAACCAACGCCCGTAGAGCGGATCGACGTGGTCGGGGCGCGCCGAGGCCGGCCGCGCGTCGCGCGAGTAGCGGTGCACGAGGACGCCGTCGTACTCGTACTCGTCGAAGCGCGACTCGTCGGGAACGTCCACGTCGCTGGGCCTCCCGGTGCAGACCACGACCTCGTGACCGCGCCGCTGCAGCTCGCGGGCGCTTGCGAGGGTGAGGACTTCCGTGCCGCCGACGTGGTCGGGGAGGAAGAGATGCGAGGTGAGCACCAGCCTCATGGGAACGCCTCCGCGGTAGCCCATTCGGGCCCCGTCCGGTAGGGATTTCGTCGCCGAGGCCGAGCCTCCGGACGGAGACTCCATGAAACTCTACACCTTCCCCGTCGCCCCGAACCCGACCAAGGTCCGCCTCTACCTCGCGGAGAAGGCCGCGGCCGGGACGACGATCGCGATCGAGGAAGTCCCGGTCGACCTGGTCAAGGGCGAGCACCGATCCGCCGAGCATCGCGCGCGCAACCCGTTCGGACTGCTGCCCGTGCTCGAGACCGACTCGGGATCGCACCTCGTCGAGTCGCTCGTCATCATCGACTACCTCGAGGAGCTCCATCCCGAGCCGTCCATGTTCGGCACCGACCCCGAGTCGCGAGCCCACGCCCGGCAGGTCGAGCGGATCGCGGACCTGGGAGTGCTCGTCCCCCTGGGCGGTCTCGTCCACGCGACCGAGTCCCCGGTCGGCCATCCCGCGAACCCGCCCGTCGCCGACTACTTCCGGGCGTACCTGCCGCGTCGACTCGACTACCTCGATTCGCTCTTCGACGACGGGCGGACGTTCCTCGCCGGAGATCGTGTCACGGTCGGCGACTGCACGCTCGCCGCGGCGCTGCAGTTCGGCCGGTTCCGGAAGATCGACCCGCTCGGCGACTACCCACGACTGCGGGCCTGGGACGCGCGCTACCGGGAGCGGGAGCCTGCGAAGCGGGTGCTCGTCCTCTGA
>JAFMJW010000057.1 GCA_017853315.1 Alphaproteobacteria bacterium | reverse complement strand
TCGCGAGGTGGTTCTCGTGGGACTGGACGACTCCCTTGGGAGAGCCCGTGGTCCCGGAGGTGTAGACGATCGTCGCGACGTCCTTGCGCGCGATGCCGGCGGTCCGCTCGTCGACCTGGGCCGTCGCGGCCGCGCTGCCCCGGCCCATGCGGCGAAGGTCGGCGAGCGTCATGACGTCGTCGCCCTGCGCCGTGCCTTCGATCAGGATGATCTTGTCGACCTTGACGCTCGTGTGGCTCTCGTCGTCGAGGGTGATGCCCTTCCCGACCACCTCGCGCACCTTGGCGAGGGTCTTCTCGCCGTCGCAGAACACGATCCGCGACTCGGAGTCGAACAGGATGTAGCCCGCCTCGTTGGCGAGGTTCGACTGGTAGATCGGGATGGTGACGCCGCCGGCCGCCTGGATGCCGATGTCGGCCTCCATCCACTCCGGGCGCGTGCCGGAGAAGATCGCGGCACGCTGGCCCTTCTCGAACCCGAGAGCGACGAGGCCGGCCGCGATCTCCCGCACCGCCGTCTCCATGTCGCGCCAGGTGAACTCCTTCCACTGGCCGCCGCGGAAGACCCGGTACCGGGGCCGGTCGCCGTACTTCGCGGCTCGCCTGAAGAACATTTCCGGGAGACTGCGGAACGTCTCTCCGCCCTGCTGCGTCATGCGGACTTCCCCCCTCGTCCCTCCGGTTGTTCGTGGAGGGTCACGACGCTCAACACCTGGTACGTCTTGCGGCCGCGAGGGGTCTGGACGGCGACCTCGTCGCCCTCGGTCCTGTTCATGAGCCCCTGTCCGATCGGCGAGTTGATCGAGATCCAGCCCGCCGGCGCATCGACCTCCTCGGGGAACACGAGCCGGTACTCGACCTGCTCGCCCGAGTCGGCGTCCTCCACCGTCACACGGCTCCCGTAGGACACGCGGTCGCGCGGAATCTGCGCGAGCGTGTAGACGGAGAGTTCGCGGATCCTCGTCTGCAACTGCGCGACCTGCGCCCGCAGGATTCCCTGCCGGTTCTTCGCCGCGTCGTATTCCGCGTTCTCGCGCAGGTCGCCGTGGGCACGCGCCTCCTCGAGGCGAGCCGGAAGGTCCTGCTGCAATTCGCGCTGCTTCTCGGCGAGGTCGGCCTTCAACCGCTCGACGATCGGTAGGGACATTCTCCGCTCTTCCCGTGTGGTCAGCGGCCACGGGGCCGGATGAGATCGGCCTCCTGGTCCGCGTCGTGCGAGCCCGACACGTAGCTCGAAGACGTCTTCGAGAGCCACGCCGTGGCGTCGTCGCCGAAAGGAATCTCGCCGGTGAGGAACCACCAGGTGACTGCCCCTCCGATAGCGGTTCCGATCAGGAAACGAAACATGTGCGGGCCACGTCCTCTCGCCGGGCCGGATTTCGATCCTTGCCGTCCCGGACATCGACCCGGGCGATCGGGGATGCGAACCGCCTCGGATGGGATCCTCGATCCTAGAGATTTTGACGGCCTCGCTCTACCCTCCCCGTTGCCCCTGGTGCGGACGAGCCCGGCAGCGTGCCGGCGCGACCGGGCCCTGCAGGGGCTGCCGGAGACGCCTCGCGCCCATCGCGCCGGGTTGCCCCCGGTGCGCCGAGCCCGGAGCCCCCGCGACCTGCGAGCGCTGCCTGCTGAGCCCGCCCGGGCCGGACCGGACCCGGGCGTGCCTCCCCTACCGACCCGATCCCCGCGGCGAGGGCTCGCCCCTGCGCGAGGCCCTCCATGCATGGAAATACCGCCGCGACCTCGCCTCCGGGGCCGCGCTGGTCGCGCTGTTCGTCGATCGCACCCGGGACTTCCCGCTGGTCGCGGACTCGGTCGTCCCCGTGCCGACGCTCCGGCGCCGACTGGCGCGTCGCGGGTTCGACCAGGCGGCCGAACTCGCCCGGGCAGTGGCGTGCGCGCGCGGACTGCCCCTGGTCGGCGCACTGCGTCGCATCGCGCCCGCCGACACCCAGACCGTCCTCGGCCGGGCGGCGCGCGCGGCGAACGTGCGCGGCGCCTTCCGGATCCCGGACCCGAGAGCCGTCGCCGGCAAGGCCGTCCTCTTGGTCGACGACGTGCTGACCTCCGGGTCGACGACCGACGAGTGCGCACGCGTGATCCGAGCCTCGGGCGGGCGCGACGTGGAACTCTGGGTCCTCGGCAGGACCGTCCGCCGGACGTGACCAGATTTTTATTTGCACTGCCTCCTCTTGTCTGCACGGCGCCCACGCGCTACACGGACGCTGCGTTCCCGCGATCCTCGGGGCGAGGGAGGCGCGCGCTCCCCGCGCGCACCCGTCCCGGGGCTGCGAAGCACCGACCGTACCCATCACTTCCACCCCAACCGACGACGGAAAGACACCCCCATGAAACTCGCGATCCTCATCTCCGGCCGTGGCTCCAACCTCGAGGCGATCCTCCGCGCGATCGCAGAGGGCAGGCTCGAAGCGTCTCCAAATCTGGTCGTGACCAACCGGGCCGGGGCCGGTGGGCTCGACCATGCCAGGCGCCACGGCATCCCGACCGGGGTACTCTCGCACCTCGACTTCGCCGACCGCAACGCCTACGACACGGCGCTCGTCCAACTCCTCCGGGAACACGGCGTCGACACCGTCGCGCTGGCCGGCTTCGATCGCCTGGTCACGCCCGTGCTGCTGGGCGCCTTCCCCGGGCGGGTGCTGAACATCCACCCGGCCCTGCTGCCGGCCTTCCCCGGCCTCCACGCCCAGCGACAGGCCCTCGAATACGGCGCCCGGGTGACCGGCGCGACCGTCCACTTCGTCGACGAGCAGATGGACCACGGCGCGATCATCGCGCAAGCCGCCGTCCCGGTCCTCGACGACGACTCCGAGGAGACCCTCGCTGCCCGTATCCTGCTCGAGGAGCACCGGCTGTACCCGCTCGCCCTGCAGCGCCTCGCCCGCGGCCAGCTGCGCCTCTCGGGACGGCGGGTGATCGGCGGAGATCCGTGAACGAGCCGGGCCCGTCGCGCGACCACGACGCCGTCCTGCGGCGCTTCGGAGACCTCGACGAGCGAGGAGGACCCGACTGGGACGACGTCGACCTCCTGCTCCAGGTCGCGCGGGCCCATTCCGCCGCCGGAAACGGCGCGAAGGCGGAGCGATTCTTCCTGCGCTGCGCCGAGCTTCAGCCTCGACGGGCCGCCCTCCACCTTGCCCAGATCGGCTGGTTCTACCAGCGCTCGAAACGGTGGGCGCGCGCGATCGGATGGTACGAGCGGGCACTCTCGACCTTTCCCGACTACCACCTCGTGCTCTTTCGCAAGGGCGACAGCCTCGAGCGCCTGCACAGGCCGCGCGAGGCCGCCGCCTCGCTGGAGGCTGCTGCGGCCGCCTGGGATGCGGCAGCCGAGGCGCAGCGCCAACGGAGCATCGGGATCCAGGCGCAGGTGCTCTTCCACCTCGCACGCAATCTCCGCGAGGTCGGCGACACCGTGGCCGCGCGCGCGGCCATCGCACGATGCCGTGAACTCGAGACCCGGCCGGACGCCGTCGTCAAGCCGGAGCACCTGCTCGCGAGCGAGGCCGCAACCTACCTGCAGGACGGCGAAGCGGAAGCCGCGCGCGCGCTGCTCGAGGAAGCCCGTCGCCTCGACCCGTCCTCGGCCGTGGTCCTCGAGAGGCTGGCCGAGGCCGAGGCCGCGCTGGGTCGCGACGACGAGGCGGAGGCTCTCCTCCACCAGGCGGTCTCCCGCCCCAACGGCGCCGTGGCGCTTCTCGGCCTGAGCCGCTTCCTGGTCCGGCGCGGTCGGCTCGCCCAGGCGGCCGCGACGCTCCGCCAGGCGCTCGACCTGCACCCGCGCGGCGAGGTGCAGATCCGGATCGAGATGGCGGCTCTCGAACGCGCTCTCGGCCGCGATCGATCCGCGCTCGAGACGCTGCAACGCCTCGCGTCCGGCCGCGTGCCTCCCCAGTCGCGCCTCGCCGTGGCGGTCCACCGTGCGATCGCGGACATCGCGTGGGACCACGGCGACGGCGACGGTGCGAAAGCGGCGTTCGAGGCGGCTCTCGTCCATGACCCGGAGGACCGCATCCTGCTCGGGCGCATCGCCGAGATCGATCGCGAGACGCCGCCCGCGTCCCGGGAGATCGTCGATGCCCCGCTCGCCCCGGAACTGGTCGACCTGCTCTCGGAGCGCCACACCCGGCTCCGGGGACGCATCGCGAGTTACTTCGTCGACCGGGGCTTCGGCTTCATCGCGCCCGCCGACGGCGGACGATCGATCTTCTTCCACGTGAGCCACGTGCCGACCGACGGCGCCGGCCGGGTGTGCGAGGGACTCGCCGTGACCTACGTGGTCGCGACCAACGCGCGGACCGGCAAGACCCAGGCCGAGGAGATTCGCCTCGGGGACGAGGACGTCGGCGAGGCGCTCGGCGGCGCCGACGATGCCGATCTCGACGCCTCCGGACCGCGCCGCGCGCCGGAGGCCTAGCGTCGCAGGTAGCTCGCGGCGAGGCGCGCGGGCGCGACCCCGAGCGCATGCAGCAGGCGAAGCCGCCACATGAGAAGCACCGTGCGGACGAAGCCGTGCTCCTCCCATCGACGGCCCGAAGTCGAGACCCGTTCGTGCAGGGCCGCGACCGGCCCGATTCGCTTCAGCGCCGCCGAGAAGCGGACGTCCTCCATCAGCGGGACGGGCTCGAACCCGCCGGCTTCGGCGAAAGCCTCGCGCGTCGCGAAGATCGCCTGGTCGCCGGTCGCGATCCCGCTCCAGCGCGAACGCGCGTTGATCGCGGCCGAGAGCAAAGGAAACCCCGGGTGACGGCCGCGCACCCGAACGTCGAAACGGCCACCGACCGCGCCCCCCGCGACCGCTCGCTCGACCGCGTCGCCGAAGCCCCCCGGAAGGCGCGTGTCGGCGTGAAGGAAGAGCAGGATCGCTCCCGTCGTCGCGGCGGCCCCCGCGTTCATCTGCGAGGCTCGCCCCCGCGCGGCGAGCAGCACCCGGTCGGCGAGCCGGGCCGCGATCTCCGTCGTCCGGTCGCCGCTGCCCCCGTCGACGACCACGACCTCCGCCACCCGCGGGTCGCGGGTCGACTCGAGGCATCGTTCGAGGGCCGTCTCCTCGTCGAGGGCAGGGATGACGATCGAGATCAAGGCCCCGGCTCGGCCGGACTCCCGGCCGATTGCCACCGGGCCCCGGCGCGGCTAGGCCGACGCTCCATGCATGGCCGAACGGCGCGCGGAGCCGCCTGTCGACCCCCCGCGTTCGCGGGCGCCCTCGCCGTGGCCGTGCTGCTCGCCTCGACGGCGGCGACCACCCACGCGCGCGGTGCGACGCGGGCCGACGTGGTGAGGCTCGAGGGAGTGCTCGGCGCGCGCGACCTGCCCGCGGCGCTGATCGGAACCTTCCTCCTCGTGGACAAGACCCCGGTACCCCTCGCCGTCACCGCGGCTCGGCGGTTCACGCCGTACCCCGAGGAGGGAGTCGGCATCCTCATGCCCATGGGACCCGGTGCTCCCCGCATCCGCCTGATCGGTCCGAAACGCCTGCTCGGCCCGCTCCGAAGCGCACCCGCCGGAACGCCGGTCGTGCTGCTCGGGAACCTGACGACCTCGCTGCGGCTCTTCCAGTTGATCGAGAGCAGCCTCACCCCGACGGAGACGCCCGCGCCCACGCCGCTCAACGGCGCATCAGCACCGCGAGAATGATCAACTGGAGCGCGACCGTCGCGACCAGCAGGAGAGTCAGGACGTAGCGACCCTTCGCGAGCGCCTCGGTGTTCGCAGCATACGTCTCCGCGAGCCGGGCGATCTCGCTGCGCACGTTGCTGGTCTCGACGTAGAGCCCCCGGACCTCCTCGCGCATCGGCTCGGCGATGCCCTTCACGGCGCCGCCCGTCGCGTTGCCCTCGTCGAGACGCGACGTGAGCCCGCCCATCTCCACCCGGATCGCGGCGAGATCCTCGCGCGCGCCCCGGATCTCCGCCGCGAGGGCGGCGACCTGCGGTTCGAGGTTCGCCGCAGGCGCAGGCGCCCTGGTCGCGTGCCGCGCCTGTGCGGACGCGAGGCCCGGCAGGACCACGAGACCGAGCGCGAAGGCGACGGCCGCGAGGCCGTGACGTCGCAGGGTCGGGTGCCCAGCGCTCCGCGCCCCACGTTTCGTCGGTCTCCGAGGGATCATGTGGGGCTCTCCGCTGCAGGGACCCGGCCGCGGGCCTGCCGGCGCGCTAGGTAACACCGACGCGTACCCGCGCAAGGCGAGCCCTCCATGGACGAGCCCGGGAGGTGCCCTGCCACCGGTTCAGGAGAATGCGGCCGACGGGATCGCGCGGCGCGACATCTCCGCGTCGAGTTCGCGGGCGAGCCGCCGCGCGAGCAGCGGCCCTTCGAAGACGAGCCCGGTGTAGAGGGCGACCAGGTCGGCCCCCGCCTCCATCTTCTCGATCACGTCGGCGACCGTCATCACCCCGCCGACCCCGACGATCGGAACTCCCGGGCCGACCGCCCGCCGCACCAGGGCCACGAGCTCGGTCGCCCTCGCCCGCAGGGGGGCGCCCGAGAGTCCGCCGGCCTCCTCCCGCAGCGGGCTCGCACACCCCGGCCGCCCGAGCGTCGTGTTGCCCGCGATGAAGCCGGCGGCCCCGGCCTCGCGGGCCGAGCCGCAGGCCTCGCCCACCGCCCCGTCGGGCAGGTCGGGCGCGAGTTTCACCAGCACGGGAATCGCGGGGTGTCCCGCGCGGGCCAGGTCCTCGCGGACCACGGAGACGAGCCGCCCGAGGCGCCCGGGATCCTGGAGACCGCGCAGCCCGGGCGTGTTCGGAGAGCTCACGTTCACCGCGAGGTAGTCGGCGAAGGGTGCCAGCCGTCGCACCGAGGTGGCGTAGTCGTCCTCCTCGCACGCCGGGTCGCCCATCGACACCTTCGAGCAGCCCACGTTGATCCCGATCGGGATCGAGGGACGCCGTCGCAGGCGTTGCGCCAGGTGGCGGGCGACGACCTCGGATCCCGCGCCATTGAAGCCGAGCCGGTTGACGAGCGCCCGGTCCTCGGCCAGCCGGAACATGCGCGGCGGCGGGTTGCCCGGCTGGGGCAGCGCGGTCACCGTGCCGAGCTCGGCGAAGCCGAAGCCGAGCACCGGCCAGAGGTGAGGCGCGACTCCGTCCTTGTCGAATCCCGCGGCGAGTCCGATCGGGTTCGGGAAGTCGAGCCCGAGCAGGCGGCGGGCGAGCCGGGGCGAGGTGGGCGGACGAGCGTCGATCGAAAGCAGCGCGAGCAGCTCGCCCGCGATGCGCGAGGCCGCGACGGCCCCCCGGTGCGCCCGCTCGGCGTCGAGCCGGAACAGGACCCGGCGCACCAGCGGGTAGAGCGCCGTCACCCGCGGGCCAGGAGCACGTCGAGCTGGCCCCCGCGGTCGAGCTCGGCCAACTCGTCGTAGCCGCCGATCGAGGCGCCGTCGATGAAGACCTGAGGGACGGTGCGGCGCCCCGTGCGCTCGACCAGACGCGCCCGCTCGGCGTCGTCGCCGGTCACGTCGATCTCCTCGTAGCGGACGCCCTTCTTCGCCAGCAGGGACTTCGCCGCGAAGCAGTAGGGGCAGGTGCCGGTCGTGTAGATGGTGACCTCGGCCATCGATCGCTAGGTAGACGATGCCCACGGGCGCGGCAACGGCCTTCGCGGCCGGCCGGTCGCCCGGGGCGTGGGGGAAGCATGCGGGAGTTCGACCGGCTGCTCGAGATCATGGCGCGCCTGCGCGCGCCCGGCGGCTGCCCCTGGGACCGGGAGCAGGACCACCGCTCGATCCGCAAGTACGTGATCGAGGAGGCCTACGAGGTCGCCGAGGCGATCGACCGGGACGACCCCCGCGAGCTGTGCGCCGAGCTCGGCGACCTCCTGCTGCAAGTGGTCTTCCACGCGCAGATGGCGAGCGAGCACGGGGCCTTCGACGCGGCCGACGTCTGCCGCGCGATCTGCGAGAAAATGGAGCGTCGCCACCCTCACGTCTTCGGCGAGACCGCGGTCTCCGGCGCGGGAGAGGTGCTCCGCAACTGGGAGCGCATCAAGGCCGAGGAGCGCGGGCCGGGCGCGTCCGCGATCGACGGCGTGCCGCGCGCCCTGCCCTCCCTCCAGCGCGCCGAGCGGGTCTCGGAGAAGGCCGCGAGGGTCGGCTTCGACTGGCCGGACCGCAACGCCGTGGCGGCCAAGATCGACGAGGAGCGCGCGGAACTCGCGGCGGCCCTCGCGACGGGCGACCCGGCCGCGATCGAGCACGAGGTCGGCGACCTCCTCCTCGCGGTGGCGAATCTCGCCCGCAAGAGCGACGTCGAGCCCGAAGCGGCCCTCGCCGCCGCGGTCGACCGGTTCGAGCGTCGCTTCCGGCATGCCGAGGCGTCCGCCCGCCACGCCGGGGACGACCTCGCCCGGCTCGACGCGGATGCGCTCGACCGCCTCTGGCAACGGGCCAAGGCCGCCACCCGGGGCGCCTGACGCCGAGGATGGGCCCGGCAGCCCGCGGCCACGGGGAGGTGGCGACTGCCCCGCGCGTTGACCCGGGCGCCGCCGACCGTTAGGCAGCGTCTTTCGAATCGAGGGAAGCATGGCCAACCATCCGTCCGCCGAGAAGAGGCACCGCCAGTCCGTCAAGCGCGCCGAGCGCAACCGCGTCGTCCGCAGCCGCGTCCGCACCGTCGTGAAGCGGGCCCGGACGGCGATCGAGTCGGGCGACGCGAGCGCGCCCGCCGCCGTCGCGACGGCCACGCGGGATCTCGACAAGGCGGCCTCGAAGGGCGTGATCCACCGCAACAACGCCGCCCGCCGCAAATCCCGCCTCGCCCGCCAGGCTGCCAAGGCCGCCCGGGCCTGAGCGCCTCAGCGCGCGGTCGACGCGCGCGCGAGCCCGACCAGCCAGCGCTCGATCCTCGCCTCGACGGCCGGCGCGCCCGTCTTCGACGCGACGTCGATGCGGGACAGGGAGCCCATCGCCGCTTCCAGTTCCGACCGTCGCCAGTTGCGGGCCCGCGGCACGACGAACCAGCCGCGCCCGCCCCCGAACGCTCGCTTCGCAGACTCCTCGTCGAGTCCCGAGTCGAGCAGCGCGCGTGCCCGCAGCAGCGAGCGCACCTCGCCCGCGAGCGCGCCCACCACCATCTCGGGGCGCTCGCCCTGGGCGAAGAGCGAGCGCATCTCGACGATCGCGCGTCCGATCCGTCGCTCGCGCAGCGCGCCCTCCATCGCGAAGGCCGCGAGCGCACGGTCGCCGCCGATCCCGTCGAGGGCCTCGCGAGGGCCGACCGGTGCGTCCCCCCATCGCAGCGCGAGCTTCTCGAGCTCGCGGACGATCCGGCCCGGCTCGTTGCCGACGTGATCCGCGATCGCTTCCGCCGCCTCCGAAGAAAGCTTCAGGCCGAGCGCCTTGGCCCGGCGCGAGACCAGCGCCAGCAGTTCGCGGCGCGTGCCGCCGGGATCCCGCGACGAGCCGATCTCCAGCTTCTCGGTGCGCTCGCGCAGCGCGGCGAAGAGCGATCGCCGAAGATCCGGGTTCTCGGCGAGGATCGCGACCTGCGTCCCCGGCGGCACCGAGCCGAGCAGGTCCACCAACCCGCGCTGCGGCTCCTCGCGAAGCTTCTCGGCATGGCGGAGCACGACCAGGCGGCGACCGCCCGGGGCCACGGTGCCGATCGCCGTGGCGAGATCCTCGACGGTCGCCCGGTCGCCCTGCAGCACCTCCAGCGCCCCGAAGCCCGGCACGCGACCGACCGTCTCCGCTTGGATCGCGTCGAGCCGCTCCCCGACCAGCAGCGGGTCGCCGACGAGCAGCACGACCCGTGACCCGACGGCCGCCGCCCGGCCCTCGCCGCCCGCGCCGGCGGCTCGGCCGACTCCAGCGGCGGCTCGCGGCGCCGACTTCCGGCTCCCGCCACCGGGGCCCGTGCCCGCGGCACGTGGGCTCAGAAGTCCTCCACGACCGCGTTGTAGAGGTCTCGCGACACGTTCTCGACGACGCGGTCGAGCGCCTCGCGCCGCTGCGACTCCGAGAGCTGCACGTCGGTGAGCTGGTTCAGGTCGTTCGCGTTCAGGTTCGACTGCGAGAGGAAGGCCGACGAACTCGCGACCACCGTCTGCGACACGGCACCGTAGGAGTCGGTCTCCCGAAGCGACGACACCCGCCACACGATCGTGTTCGAGCGCGGATCGCGGAGCGACGCCGAGACCGTCATGATGGTTTCGTACTGGAGCGTCTCGTCGCTCTTCGAGAAGGCGACGGGACGGGTCTCGAGCGAGGTGACCGCGCCCTCGAGGACGAGATCCGCCTCCGCCTGGTCGCGGACGACCTGGAACTGGCCGCGACGCGCGAACTCGAGCAGGAGCCCCTCCATCACGTCGTTCTCGACGCCGGGAGAATGCGTGCGGTTCTCGAAGCGCGTCACGACGACGCGCTTGCCGCCGCCGGGAAGCCCGCTCCCCTCGCCGGGAAAGTGGTAACCGCAGCCCGAGAGAATCCCCGCGAGCAGCGCCGCCGCCATCGTCCCGCCCGCCCGCGCCCGTCGCATCAGAGCACCAGGTTCACGAGCCGCCCGGGCACGACCACGACCTTCTTCACCGGGGAGTCCCCGACGATCTCGCGGACCTTGTCCGAGCCGAGCGCCGCCGCCCGCAGCTCGTCCTCGCCCGCGGCGCGGGGCACGGTGAGGCGGTCGCGAACCTTGCCGTTCACCTGCACGACGATCTCGAACGAGTCCTCGGCGAGCGCGGCCTCCTCCCACGACGGCCAGCCGGCGTCGTACACGGAGCCCTCGCCGCCGAACCAGCGGTGCATCTCCTCGGCGAAGTGCGGGGCAAAGGGTGCCAGCAGCCGGCAGAAGATCCAGGCGACGCCCGCGTAGGCGCGACTCGGCGACGCCATCGCCGATCGGCAGCGCTGCGTCTCGTTCAGCAGCTCCATCAGGCCGGCGATCGCGGTGTTGAAGCCGAACGCCTCCGTGTCCGCCGTCACCTTGCGCACCGCCGCGTGCACCCGTCGACGCAGCGAGCGGTCCGGCTCGTCGAGCGCGGCGGACGCGGCCACGAGCGCGTCGCGCTCCGCCGTCGAGAGGCCGCGCAGTGCGGACGCGATCGCCTCCCGGTCGCGACCGAAGAGCGCGGCGACCCGGTTCAGGAAGCGCTCGGCGCCGCCCACCGCCTCGTCGGTCCACTCCATGTTGCTCTCGGGCGGTCCCGCGAACAGGATCGTGATGCGCGCCACGTCCGAGCCGTGCTCCCGCACGAACGGCCCCATGGGCACTCCGTTGCCCGCGCTCTTGCTCATCGTCACCGGGCCGCTCTGGGCGAGCGCCTGGCCGCCGCGCTCCACCAGGTCCCAGCTGCGCTCGCGCAGCGCGGCGCGCATCTCCGCGTCGGGCAGCGGCCCTTCGGGCACGCCGATCGACTTCACGAGCTCGGGCGGGGCCGCGAGGCGGCCGTCGGCCGCCCGCTCGAGCGGGGTCGTCACCCGCCGCTGCACCATCCCCTGGGTGAACAGCTGGCGGAAGGGCTCGTCGTCGGGCACCAGGCCCTCGTCGAAGAGCACCTTCGTGACGAAGCGCGAGTAGAGGAGGTGCAGGATCGCGTGCTCGACGCCGCCGATGTACTGGTCGACCGGCATCCAGCGTCGGATCGCCTCGGGCGACCAGATCTCGCGCTCGTTGCGCGCGTCGGCATAGCGCAGGAAGTACCACGACGAGTCGACGAAGGTGTCCATCGTGTCGGTGTCGCGACGCACGGGCTCCCCGGTCTCCGGGTCGCGGGCCGCGACGAAGGACTCGCTCGAGGCGAGCGGCGAGCGCCCGCGCGGCAGGTAGTCGTCGATCTCCGGCAGCCGTACCGGCAGGTCCGCCTCCGCGACCGGCACGACGGTCCCGTCGGCGCGGTGGAGCATCGGGATCGGCGTGCCCCAGTAGCGCTGGCGGCTCACCAGCCAGTCGCGCAGGCGGAAGGTGACCTTGGGGCGACCGAGGCCCCGCTCCTCCAGCCGGGCGACGATCGCGCGACCCGCCTCGCGGTTGGGACGCCCGTCGAGGTCGCCCGAGGCGACCATGAACCCGTCGTCGGGCGAGGCCTCCGACGGCTCGCCCGCCGGTGCAGGAGCGCCCTCGGGCACGATCACCGTGCGGATCGGCAGGCCGAACGCGCGCGCGAACGCGAAGTCGCGCTCGTCGTGGGCGGGAACCGCCATGATCGCGCCGCTGCCGTAGCCCATGAGCACGTAGTCGGCGATCCAGATCGGCACGGCCTCGCCGTTCACCGGGTTCACCGCGCGCGCGCCGATCGCGACGCCGGTCTTCTCGCGATCGGTCGCCTGGCGGTCGATCTCGCTGCGGCGGCGGGCCTGCGCGACGTACTCCTCGACCTTCGCGCGCGCCTCGGGCGCGACCAGGCTCGCGACCAGCGGGTGCTCGGGCGCGAGCACGAGGAAGGTCGCGCCGAACAGCGTGTCCGGGCGGGTCGTGAACACCGTGATCCGCTCGTCCCGCCCCTCGACCTGGAACTCGACCTCGGCGCCCTCGCTCCGGCCGATCCAGTTGCGCTGCATCGCCTTCACCTTCTCCGGCCAGGCCTCGAGCTCGTCGAGGTCGGAGAGCAGGCGGTCGGCGTAGGCCGTGATGCGGAAGAACCACTGGTCGAGCTCGCGCTTCTCGACGATCGCACCGCTGCGCCAGCTGCGGCCCGAGGCGTCGACCTGCTCGTTGGCGAGCACCGTCTGGTCGACCGGATCCCAGTTCACCGTCGCGCGCGCGCGGTAGGCGAGACCGCGCCGGTACAGCAGCAGGAACAGCCACTGCGTCCAGCGGTAGTAGTCCGGCTCGCAGGTCGTGACCTCGCGCGACCAGTCGTACATGATCCCGGCCGCCTCGAGGGAGCGCCTGGACTCGGCGATGTTGCGCATCGTCCAGGTGCGCGGCGGGACCCCCGTCTTGATCGCGGCGTTCTCGGCGGGCAGCCCGAACGCGTCCCAGCCGAAGGGGTGGAGGACGTCGAAGCCGCGCAGCACCCAGTAGCGCGTCAGGCTGTCGCCGATGAAGTAGTTCTTGCCGTGGCCGATGTGGAGGTCGCCGCTCGGGTAGGGGAACATCTCGAGGATGTAGCGGCGCGGTGCGTTCGGGCGACGGCCCGCCTCGAAGATCCGCTCGCGGGCCCAGTACTCGCGCCAGCGGGGCTCGATCGCCGGGTCGAAGCGCGGCCCCCCGTGCCCCGGCCCGCCGTCCTCCCGCCTGCCCGCTCCGTCGGTCACGCTCGTCTCCCTCCCGGGCTCGCGCCCGCTCGTCCCCGCAGCCGGGGATTCCACGTCCGCGCGCCCGGCCGCAACCTCCGCCACGGCCGCGGCGGGAACCGTCGCCGCGGCCGAACCGGGGTCCTCGCTCCCTGGCGCGGACGCGGCTGCCCTCTCCGGCGCAGGCGTCGCCGCGTCGGTCGCGGGGGCCCGCCGCGGTGCGACGATCCGCCCCTGCGCCACGAGCGACCGCGCGATCGCGTCGAGCACGCCGTTCACGAAGCGCGCGGCCTCGTCGCCCGCGAACGAGCGCGCGACCTCGATCGCCTCGTCGATCACGACCGCGACCGGGATCTCGGGGGACTCGAGCATCTCGGCGGTCGCGACCCGCAGCACCTCGGTCTCGACGCGGCCGAGACGCGACACCTTCCAGTGGGTGCTCGTGCCGCCGATCAGCGCGTCGACCTCCGCCCGCCGCCCCCAGGCCGAACGCGCGAGCCGGAGTGCGTAGTCGATCTCGGGCGGACTCCCGCCGTCCACGTCCGGGAGCGTGACCGCGGCGTCTCCGCCCGCAGACTCGACGAGACGCGCCGCCGTGCGCACCGCCTGTGCGGGAGCCACGCCCGCCAGGTCGACCTGGTAGAGCGCCTGGACGGCGAGCACGCGTGCCCGACGGCGCGAGGCGGTGGTGCGGGACACGGCGGAATCAGCCCCGGGCGAGCCGGTCGACCAGGTCGGCCATCTCGAGCGCCGTGACCACGGCCTCGTACCCCTTGTTGCCGTGGCCGCTGCCGGCGCGGGCGAGCGCCTGTTCGAGATTGTCCGTGGTCAGCACGCCGAACGCGACGGGGATCCTGTGCCGCGTCGCGACCTCGTTCACGCCGCGGCTCACCTCGCGCGCGACGAACTCGAAGTGCGGCGTCTCGCCGCGGATCACCGCGCCCAGGCAGACGATCGCCGAGTAGCGACCCGACGCGGCGCAGTGCTCGGCCGCGACCGTGATCTCGAAGGCGCCGGGCACGTGCACGACGTCGACGTCGTCCTCGGCCACGCCGTGCGCCTCGAGCGCCTCGACGGCGCCGTCGAGCAGCGCGCCGGTGACCGCGCGGTTGAAGCGGGACACGACCACCGCCACGCGGCGACCCGCTCCCCGCGGATCCCCCTGGAGCTCACGCGCCATCGCCCTCCCCCTTGTCCCGGCCTGACTCGAGCGTCGAGAGCATGTGGCCGAGCTTCTCCTGCTTGGTTCGCAGGTAGCCGATGTTGCCCGCGTGCGGCTCGGCCTCGATCGAGACGCGCTCGGCGACCTCGACCCCGTAGCGGGAGAGCCCCTCGATCTTGCGCACGTTGTTCGTGAGCAGCCGGATGCGTCGCAGGCCGAGGTCGCGGAGGATCTGGGCACTGATGCCGTAGTCCCGCGGATCGTCCTTGAAGCCGAGCTCGAGGTTCGCCTCGACGGTGTCGAGGCCGCGGTCCTGCAGCGCGTACGCGCGGATCTTGTTCGCGAGCCCGATGCCGCGCCCCTCCTGGTGCAGGTAGACGAGGACCCCGCGGCCGGCGCGGTCGATCGCGTGCAGCGCCGCCTCGAGCTGCTCGCCGCAGTCGCATCGACGCGAGCCCAGGACGTCGCCCGTGAGGCACTGCGAGTGCACCCGCACGAGGGGCGGCTCGTCGCCCGCGAGCGAGCCACGCACCACGGCGAGATGCTCGCTCAGGTCGACCGGGTTGCGATAGGCGATCGCGCGACACGCGCCGCCGAGCCCGCTCTGGAGGTCGGTCTCCGCGATCCGCTCGACCAGCACCTCGTGGCGGAGCCGGTGGAGGAGCACCTGCTCGACCCCGAGCACCCGCAGCCCGTGGCGCTCGGCGAAGGCCAGCAGCGCCGGCCCCCGGGCGACGTCGCCCGCCTCGTCGAGGACGGTGCAGACCGTCGCCGCCGGGCGGAGCCCGGCGAGGCGCACGACGTCGAGCGCCGCCTCCATCACCCCCGCCCGGTCGATCACCCCGGCGGGCGAGACCTGGATCGGGGGCACGTGGCCGGGCATCGAGACGTCCGCCGGACCGGAGCCCTCGTCGACGGCGACGCGAATGGTCTCGGCGCGATCGGCGGCGGAGATGCCCGTCGAGACGCCGCGCCGTGCCTCGAAGGACGTCCCGTAGGCGAGGCCGCCGTCGATCGATCGGTCGCGCGCGAGCAGCGGGATCGCGAGCCGCTCGAGCGTCGCCGGCAGGACGACCAGGCAGACGAGTCCGCGCGCATGCACGGCCATGAAGCCGACGTGTTCGGCGTTCGTGAGCTCTCCCGCGACGCACACCTCGCCCTGCGACGGGTTCGCGGGGTCGTCGACGACCACCACCATCTTCCCCGAGCGGACGTCGGAGATCACCGCGGCGAGCGGATCGGGGCCCGGGCTCATCGCCCACCTTGTAACGATCGCCGGGGCGCCCGGCCCGCGGGCCTCGCCACGGTCAGGAGATCGGCCCCCACGGCCTCTCGCCGGACGACCCGGAGGCGGGGCGCCCGCCCGGGATCCCGCACGCCGAGCGAGCCGACCATCGCGAAGCCGTCGCCCCCGAGCAGGATCGGCGCGCTGAACAGGCAGATCTCGTCGACGTGCCCGCCGGAGAGCAGCCCGGCCGCCACCTCGCCGCCGCCCTCGACGAGCAGCGACAGCACGCCGTCTTCCCCGAGCCGGTCGAGCAGCGCGCCGACGTCGAGCCGCCCCCTGCGTCGCGCGACGGCCACCACCCGGGCGCCCGCGCGTTCGAGGCGCGCCGCGCGGCGGCGGTCGTATCCGGTCCCGGTCACGACCCAGACGGGGGAGTCCCCCTCGCGGAGCAGCCGCGCCGTCGGCGGGAGCCGCAGCCGGCCGTCGAGCACGATCCGCAGCGGATCGCGACCGCCGCGCCGGCGACAGGTGAGCGCGGGGTCGTCCGCGAGCGCGGTTCCGCTTCCCACGAGCACGGCATCCATCTCGTCGCGCCAGCGATGCACGAGCGCGCGAGCCGCGGGGCCGGTGATCCAGCGCGCGCTCCCGCCGGCCGCCGCGATCCGGCCGTCGAGTGAAGCCGCGAGCTTGAGCCGCACGAACGGTCGCCCGTGTCGCTGGTGGTGGGCGAAGAAGCGCAGCAGCTCGCGGCACGACTCCTCCTCCGTGCCGATCGTCGTCTCGACGCCCCCCCGCCGGAGCAGGCGCATGCCGCGGCCGCGCACCCGCGGGTTCGGGTCGATCGTGCCGACGACGACCCGCGCGATGCCGGCCGCCGCGACCGCCGGGGCGCACGGCGGCGTCCGCCCCTGGTGCGAGCAGGGCTCGAGCGTGCAGTAGAGCGTCGCCCCGCGGGCCTTCGTCCCCGCCCGTCGCA
>JAFMJW010000306.1 GCA_017853315.1 Alphaproteobacteria bacterium | reverse complement strand
CGTGGAAGTCGGTCGTGGACCCGTTTCCGGTCGCGGAGTCCATCTCGTCGTTCAATAAAGCGAGAAGGGAGCCCGGACCTCGCACCACAGCTCCTCGTCGGTCTCGACCGCGGCGTCGAGATCGCCGGCGTCGGCGGTCGGGTCGTCGACCCACTCGCGCAGCAGCGGCCCGCCGTTGATCAGGTCGATCGCGAGGCGGTCGTGCTCGTACTCGTAGGCGAAGTCGCGCCACAGTTCGTAGCCGGGAGCGAGCCGGCGGATCGCCTTGAAGGCGGCGGCCACGAGCCGCCACGGCCGGAACGCCTCGTGGTCGTAGGACGGCTGGTCGACGTGGACCTGGAGCCCGGCGCACAGGCGGCCGACGTGCTTGTGGAAGGTCGGCTCGAACCAGCACGGACGCAGCGTGCAGCCGGCGAGCCAGCCCGGCGCGATCCGCTCCATCTCGGAGAGCAGCGCCCGCGCGTCGACGTCGGGTGCACCGAACAGCTCGAGCGGGCGCGTCGTGCCCCGCCCCTCGGACAACGTCGTGCCCTCGAGCATGACCGTGCCGGGGTAGGCGCGCGCCATCCACGGGTTGGACGCGTTGGGGCTCGGGTTCACCCAGGAGCGCTCGCCCACCGGCCAGCCGAAGCCCGGCGCGGCGCCCGGGTCCCAGCCTTCCATCGCCACCGTCTCGAGTTCGACGTCGAGCCGGAACTCGTAGACGAACCACTGCGCGAGCTCCGCCATCGTGAGGCCGTGGCGCATCGGCAGCGGCCCCGCGCCGACGAAGCTCTCCCAGCCCGGGCGCAGCATGGTGCCCTCGACCGGCCGGCCGACCGGGTTCGGGCGGTCGAGCACCCACACGGCCTTGCCGTGCCTCGCCGCGGCTTCGAGCACGTACCGCAGCGTCGTGACGAAGGTGTAGATGCGACAGCCGAGATCCTGCAGGTCGACCAGCAGCACGTCGAACGAGTCCATCATCGCGTCGGTCGGCCGGCGGACGTCGCCGTAGAGGCTGAAGACCGGCACGTGGTGGACCGGGTCGACGAAGTCGGACGACTCGACCATGTTGTCCTGCTTGTCGCCGCGCAGCCCGTGCTGCGGCCCGAACGCGGCCGACAGCCGGACGTCGCCGCAGGCCGCGATCGCGTCGAGGGCGTGGACGAGGTGCGCGTCGACCGAGGCCGGGTGCGCGAGCAACGCCACGCGCTTGCCCGCGAGCGGACGGCGCAGCGCGGGGTCGGAGAGGAGTCGGTCGAGGCCGGTCTTCACGGACTCGACGTTGGCACGCCCGGCCTCAGGCTTCCAGACGCAGCGCGAAGGCGTCGTCGTGGTGGAAGTCGGGCTTCCCCTCGGGATGGCGCAGCGCGAAGTACGCGATCCGGCCGTCGGCGGTCTCGACCACCGCGGAGAGACCGACCTCGAGCGGGCCGGAGGCGGCCTCGGGGTCGCCGAGAACGGCGGCGACGTCGAGGCGGGCGGAGAGCACGAGCCTCGCGCCCTCGCGCCGCGCCTCGATGCGCGTCGGGGCGGATGGGCGCCCCGCCGCGTCGTCCCGCTCCCGGTACGCGCGGAAGCGGTAGACGGCGAAGGCGCGCGAAGGCGACAGGTTCAGCTCGACGTAGGCGCGAGCGCCCGCCGGGCGCACGAAGGCCTCGAGGCAGGTGTGGCGCCAGAGGTCGTCGGCCGCCCGCGGCTCGGACGGCTCGGGCAGGCGGAGCTCGTCGAGCGGCCCCTCGATCGCCCAGTCGAAGCGGAGAAGGTCCGGACCGACGCGCTGGGCGTCGGCGACGAGGGCGATGCCCGGCAACGGCGCCGAGGCGTGGGCGACGAGCGTTCGGAACGGCGACATCAGCGGCTGCTCGCGACGCGGAGGCGCCGCTCGCGGAGAGGAGCGACGTGCAGGATCGACCGGGTCACGAGCCGCTGCGGACGGCACGGACGAGGGCGGTTCCCGACTTCTCCACGTCACGTTCGGCATTGCCGAAGTAGAAGAACACGTACCACGCGTAGGTCGAGTTGTAGTAGTAGGTGGTGGACGACCAGGTACGTCCGATGCCCGTGCAACTGCAGGAAGCCACCGTGCAGCCGGGCGAACAGTCGTTGTCGAATTCCTGCGGCACCCCCGGCCCGCCGCTTCCGAAGTCGACGATCGTGCCCAGCTCCTTCACGGTCGGAAGTCGCCAGTCGCAGTGCCCGGCGAAGCAGGGCGGCGTGTTGAGCGTCGCGAGGAAGACCGTGAACGCCGTCCCGGACGCGGTGCTCTGGAAGGGAGCGATGCCCACGCTCCAGGTGTAGGAGTTGTCCTTGTCGTGGATCGAGCCGTCGTCGGACTTCTTCTCCCAGAAGAGCCCCGTCCGCTGGTCCTTCACGACGCCGTTGCCGAGGTCCTTCAGCATGAAGGTCAAGCCCGCCGTGGTGTCGCCGTCGGCACCGTAGCTCTGGGTCTGCCCGGTCCTGATCGCCCGTCCCTTCGTGGGGCGGGTCGCGCCGGCCTCCGTCGTCGCGAGCAGCAGCGCCACGAGGGCGAGGTTCAGGATCCTGGTCACGGGGAGTCCTCCTTCCTGTCGTGCACCATGCACCATGGCCCCCCCGTCCGAAAGCCTCCTCTCGCGGCGCCCCCTCGCCCCGGCTCCCGATCCGCGGTACCCGTCTCCGCGATGGCCCCACGCCGGCGGCAGCGCCTCCTCGTCCTCGCAATCGCGTGCGTCGCGTCGGCCGCGTGCTCGCAGCCGGATGCGGGCGGACTCGACGTCTGCGGCCTTCTCGCCTCGTCCGACGCGTCCGCCGTGCTGGCCGGACGCGCCTCGGCCGGTCACCCGGAGCACCTGGGTTCGCAGCCCTTCGAGGTCGATCGCTGCCGCTGGAGCGTCGGCGACCGCGCGCTGGCGCTGCTCGCGAGCCGCGCCCCCGACGGCGACGCCGCGGCGGCGCGCTCCGCGTTCGAGGACGTCCGGGCCGCGGCCCGCAAGGGCGGCACCGAGGTGGTCGACGTGCCCGGCCTCGGCGACGCTGCGTGGTGGGAGAGCGATCGCCTCGCGAACCAGCTCCACGTGCTCGCCGGGGCGACGTCGCTCACGTTCACGACGCGCGGCCCGACGAGCGCGTCGCCGCCGCGGGAGCTGCTCGCGGCGGCACGCGGGGCGATCGACCGCGTCGTCGCCGCGCGCTCGCCGCGCACCGCGCGGGAGTGAGAGCGGACGCGGACCTCCGCGTCACGCGATCGACGACGGAAGGACCGCGCCAGGAGCCGCCGTGGACGGCTCGCACGTTCCTGCTCGCCGTCCCGAGTTCGTGGAATTCGTCGACGCGGTCGAAGGACGGGCGACAGGGGACCCCTAGGCGCTCCGGCCGCACCGCTCGGCTGCGAGCGACGCGAGCCCGCGTGCGACCGTCACGAGTTCCGCCCCGCCCCGCACCCGGTCTTCCCCGAAGCGCTCGTCGAAGATCCGACGCACGCGCGGCACGAGCGAGGTGCCGCCGGTCAGGAACACGCGTTCGACCTGCGCGCGCTCGACGCCCGCCCCCGCGAGCAGCCCGTCGACGCAGTCCTCCAGACGCCGCACGTGGTCGGCGATCCACAGGTCGAAGTCCGCGCGCGCGATCTCCTGGTCGATGCGGCGGGGCAGCTCGCGGAACAGCAGCCGCGACGTCCCCGCGCTCGAGAGCCCGACCTTCGCGCTCTCGACGGCGCGGTACAGCAGGTAGCCGAGGTCGTCCTCGACGAGCTTCACGAGGCTCCGGATCTTCGAAGGCTCGACCGCTTCGTGCTCGATCTGCCGCAGCGTCGAGAAGACCTCGCGGCTCGCGAGCACGGAGACGTCCTCCCAGCGCTCGAG
>JAFMJW010000305.1 GCA_017853315.1 Alphaproteobacteria bacterium | reverse complement strand
CTGCCTATAGCGTCGCCCGCAGCCCGAACAGCACGTTCAGCGGGCGCGTCGGGAAGCCCAGCACGTCCTCGTAGTCGCGGTCGAGCAGGTTCGAGACGTTGCCGAAGGCGGTGAAGGCGATCCCCGCGAGCTTCCACGGCAGCTGGTAGCCGAGCCCGAGGTCCACCCGCGCGTAGCCGGGGTTTTGCACGTACTCGCCGGTCTCCGGGTCCACGTCCGGCCGGTTGCCGGTGTAGAACACGTCGACCCGGACCTGCAGCGCGTCGTCGGAGCCGAAGACCCGCGGCCGCTGCAGCATCGCGAAGGCCGCGAGCAGGTTGTAGGGCCGCCGCAGCACCGGGCCCGAGCCGCCGGCGGACCGGATCCCGGTGTAGGTGTAGCTGGCGCCGACCGTGAGCCCGTGGCCGAGGTCCGCGGACGGGACCACCTCGACGCCCTTCGTGTCCACCCGGCCCACGTTCTCCGGCCGGAACTCGAACGTCTCGGGATCGACCAGCACGGTCACGATGTCGTCCTTCACCCGGCGGTCGAACCAGGTGAAAGAGATCGTGTAGCGCGGCGAGAAGATCTCCTGGTCGAAGCCCGCGTCCCACTCGCTGCTGCGCTCGGGGTCCAGGTTCGGGTTGCCGAAGTCGGGGAAGTAGAGCTCGTTGAAGCTCGGCGCGCGGAAGCCCTCGGCGTAGCTCGCGCGGAGCCGCGTGCCGGTGGGCGCCCAGCGCCAGGCCGCGTTCGCCGAGGGAACGACGATGTTGCCGAACTGCTCGTCGTTGTCCCAGCGGACGCTGCCGATCAGCACGAGCGCGTCCCCGAAGGGCTTCAGCTGCTCCTGGGCGTAGAGGCCGTAGTCGTTCCGGGCGACGTCGAAGTTCGTGTAGAACGGCTCTCCGTCGATGAACGCCGAGTTCACCTGCGCCGCGCGGCGGATGTACTGGAAGCCGATCGTCGTGATCGACCACTTGCGCCAGTCGTAGTTGGCCTGGGCGTCGGCCTGCACCGTGGTCGTCGGAATGCTCGAGCGCGTCTCGGTCGGATTCAGCCCGTCGGGCGGGTCCGAGTAGCGCGCGTCGTCCTGCACGTAGGCGCCGTCGAGGTGGTAGGAGAAGCCCTCCGCCGGCGCGTCCTCCCAGCCGACCTTGCCGAAGTAGAAGTCCTCGTCCTGCCGTGCGGTCGGGTCGAGGATGCCAAGGAAGTTGTTCGCGTTCTGCAGGCCGACGTGCGAGCGGATGTAGTGTCCGATCGCGTAGAGGTCGCCGGTCTCGGTCGGCTTCCAGTCGCCGCGCAGCGACGCGGTCGACAGGTCGAAGCCGTCGTTGCGGACGTAGTCCGTGCCTTCCGCGTCGACCGGGATCTTCGGCCCGAAGCCGTCCGTGCCGTAATGCGTCGCGGCGCCCGCGATCCCGAAGCCGCCGCGCGAGGCGGAGAAGGTGCCCGCCTCGCGATCGGTGCTGCCGTTGCCGCCCGCGCCGGACGCCGACAGGCCGCCGTCGACCGTCCCCTGGCGGGTGATGAAGTTGATGACGCCTCCGATCGCCTCCGAGCCGTAGAGGCTGCCGCCCCCGCCGCGCAGGATCTCGACGCGGTCGAAGGGCTCGGGCACCAGGTTCGCGTAGTTGAACGCGCCGAAGGTGCCCGCGTTCACCTGCACGCCGTCGATCAGCGTCAGTACCTGGTCGGGATCGCTGCCGCGGATGACGACGCTCGTCTGGGATCCGGGCTCGCCCGCCTGGTTCACCTGCACGCCGGTCGCCTGGCGCAGCACGTCGGAGATCATCGGCTGCTCGCGCGACTGCATGTCCTCGGCGGAAATCACCTCGACCGTCTGGGGCGTGGTCGCGAGCGGCTCCCGGATGCGCGTCGCCGTGACCACGTAGGTCTCGAGTTGGGCGCCCGGCTCGACCGAGTCGTCGACCGGCGTGGTCGGAACGTCCTGCGCGCGCGCAGCCGCGGAGACGGCGAACGCGGCGACTCCCGCCGCGAACCCTGCGGCCCGGTACCACCGGCCCCGGCCGGGGACGGACGAACCGCGCTCGACCCCCTGCTGCCCCCGTCCCTGCTTCGGACGTCTCCGTCCCGACGCGCTAGCGCGCGACTCGGACGAGCCCTCGTTCTTCCGCTCCATGGCGGCCGACCCCTCTCCCCGGACGACCGCGACCACGCGCGGGGTCGCCCGGATGACGGACATGGGGTGAGCGCCGCCCGGGGGGCGGAGCGAGGGCGCACGACGAGACGGCGGGGAAGACGCGCGAAGCGCTCCACCCCGATCCGCAAGGCGGATCCTGCCATCGTCGATCGGACATGCGGCCCCCTTCCCTCCGAGAGGCTCTCACTCTGCATCCGGTCGGGCAGGTCTCCTGGCTCGGGGATCTTCCTCGTCGTCACGCCTTCCCGCCGACTCCGGCAGTGGCTTCGTGTGACGCGAGTCCCCCCTTACAGTTGCGGGGCAGCAGGGGCCTTCCACCCCTTTCCCTTTTCACCCGTGATTCGGGCACCCGATCGGTACGAACCCGGCGGGCCTACTACGCTCCCGTGGAGGCGTCAATGGGCGCGCGAAGAAATGACGGCAGGACCTGCGCCCGCGTCGGCGGGCTCGTGCGTCGCGACCCGCGATCGAGCGCCGCGACGCCGATCAGTCGCGACGCAGCGCTGCGCGCGCGAGCAGGATCCAGCCCGCGATGAACGCGACGCCGCCGATCGGAGTGATCGCGCCGAGCCAGCGCAGCCCGGTGAGCGCGAGCGCGTAGAGACTCCCGCTGAAGATCGCGATCCCGAGCACGAACGCGACCGCGGCCGGGCCGAGGCCGGCGCTCGCACGGTCCCCTCGCCCCTGCGCGTCGCGCTCCGCGACCAGCGCGAGCAGCCCGGCCAGCACGAGGCCGATCGCGTGGTAGGCGTGGTAGCGCACGCCGGTCTCCCAGATCTCGAGCAGGTCCGGGGAGAGGCGCGCGCGGAGCCCGTGCGCGCCGAAGGCACCGAGCACGACCGCGAGTCCCATGAGCGCCGCGCCGAGCGCCGTCGTCCGCCGACCGTCCATCGCCTCCCTCACTCGCCCCGGAAGTCGGGCTTGCGCTTCTCGACGAAGGCCCGCACGCCCTCGGCCGCGTCCTCGGACTTCGAGAGCAGGGCCTGCGCGAGCGCTTCCAGGTCGAGCAGCTCGCGCAGCGTCTGCTCGGAACCGCGGTAGACGGTGAGCTTCGACATGGCGAGCGCGCCGGCCGGCTGGCGCGCGATCCGCCGCACCAGCGCCGCCGTGTCCTCGGCGAAGGTCGCGTCGGGGAACACCCGGTTCACGAGCCCCATCTCGCGCGCCTCGTCCGCGCCGAACGAGTCGCCCGTCCAGAGCAGCTCGAAGCTCCGGGCGGTGCCGAGCGTGCGTGGCAGGAAGTATGCACCGCCGAAGTCCGGCTGGAGCCCGACGCGCAGGAACGGCACCGAGAACTTCGCGCTCGCGGTCGCGACGCGCAGGTCGCAGGCGAGCGCGATCACGCAGCCCGCGCCGATCGCCGGGCCGTTGATCGCGGCCACGATCGGCTTCGGCGTCTCGCGGAAGCGCTGGATCGCGCGGCTCATGCGCAGGAGCTCGCGCGAGCGGCGGACCGTGCCGTGGGCGAGCCGCTCGCCCATCGTCTTGAGATCCCCGCCCGAGCAGAAGGTGTCGCCCGCGCCGGTCACGACGAAGGCCTTCACGGCGGGATCGGCCGCGCCCGCGTCGAGATGGTCCTCGAAGGCGCGCCAGTCGGGAGGCATGACCGCGTTGCGCTTGTCGGGTCGGTCGAGGACGAGCGTCGCGATGCCGTCCTCGACGCGGCAGCGCACGCCGCCTCCGGGATCCTCCGCCATGGATGCTCGCTATCGCCGGGTCG
>JAFMJW010000304.1 GCA_017853315.1 Alphaproteobacteria bacterium | reverse complement strand
CCTACATGGAGATCGAGGCGCTCCACCGGCTCATGGAGGAAGGCGACGTCGTGAACGCCGCCGCACTGCGGGTGGACCCCTCGCGCGAGGCCGAGACCCGCGAGCGCCTGCTCGCGGCGGGAGGCGTCGCGACGGTGACGGCGAAGCGCTCGGCGCTGCGCGAGTTCGAGCGCACGACGTCGCGCTTCATCCTGTTCTTCACCGCGATCCTCTCCGCCTTCGCGGTCGCGATCGCGGTGGGCGTCGTCTACAATCTCGCGCGCGTGGCGCTGCAGGAACAGGCCTGGGATCTCGCGAGCCTGCGGGTTCTCGGCTTCACGAGGGCCGAGGTGTCGCTGCTGCTGCTGGCGGAGCTCGCGGCGACGCTGGTGCTCGCGATCCCCGCGGGCCTCGGGCTCGGCTGGCTCGCCGCCTGGGCCGTCGCCGCGGCCCATCCAGCCGAGACCTTCCGGATCCCCGTCGTCGTGTCGCCGGGCACGTTCGCGCGGGCGACGGCCGTCGTTCTCGCCGCCGGCGCGGCGGCCGCGCTCGCGGTGCGTCGCCGGATCGACCGGCTCGACCTGGTCGCGGTCCTGAAGGCGAGGGAGTGACGGTGCGCTCGCTTCCCGCCCTCCTCGCGACGGTCGTCGTCGCGGTCCTCGGCGCGATCGCGGCCGCGCTTCTGTGGCCTGCGACCCTGCCGGTCGACGTCTCGGTCGTGCAGCGGGGGCGCTTCGAGGCGGTGGTGGAGGAGGACGGCCGCACGCGCGTCCGCGAGCGCTACGTCGTCTCCGCCCCGCTCGCGGGCACCGTGCTCCGGGTCGACCTCGACCCCGGCGAGGAGGTGTCGCGCGGGCAGGCCATCGCGACGGTCGTCCCGGCCGCCCCGCCGCTCCTCGACGCGCGCAGCCGGCGGGAGGCCGAGGACCGGGTCGGCGCGGCCGAGGCCGAACTCCGCCGCGCGGTCGAGGCGCTCGCACACGCCCGCACCGCTCTCGCCCAGGAGAAGATCGACCTGTCGCGGGCGAGCAAGCTCGCCGCCGAGGGCGTCGTCGCCCACGCCGACCTCGACAAGGCGGAGCTCGCGGTGAACCTGCGGGCCCGCGAGGTGTCGGCCGGGGAGTTCGAGGTTCACGTCGCCGAGCACCGGCTCGATCTCGCGCGCACGCTGCTCGCGCGGCTGCGCGACCCGACGCGCGACTCCGGCGGTGGCGGCGAGCCGTGGGAGATCCGCTCCCCGGTGGGCGGAGTGGTGCTGCGCGTCCTGCAGGAGAGCGAGTCGACCATCGCCGCCGGCGCGCCGATCGTCGAGATCGCCGACCCGGGCGACCTCGAGGTGGTCGTCGACCTCCTCACCGAGGACGCCGCGCGGGTCGTCCCGGGCGACCGCGTCGCGCTCGAGCGATGGGGCGGGGAGACGCCTCTCGAGGGGCGCGTCCGCCAGGTCGAGCCGTCGGGCTTCACCAAGCTCTCCGCGCTCGGCGTCGAGGAGCAGCGGGTGAACGTGGTCGTCGACATCGTCTCGCCCAGGGCCTCGTGGTCGAACCTGGGCGACGGCTTCCGGGTGGACGTGCGCGTCGTCGTCGCCGAGGCCGACGACGCGCTCGTCGTGCCGACGAGCGCGCTCTTCCGCGAAGGCGCGCAATGGGCGGCCTGGGTGGTCGAGGACGGCCGCGCGCGGCGCAGGGCGGTGACGGTCGCCCGGCGGGGGACGCGACTCGCCGAGGTCGCCACGGGGCTCTCGCCGGGGGAACTCGTGATCGTCTACCCCGGCGACGCCGTCGCCGAGGGCGTTCGCGTGGCGCCGCGCCGCGAGGAGGAGAGCGAGCCGCGCTGAATCAGCGGCGGCAGGCGACGGTCGTGCCGCCGCCGCCGGAGACGCACGCGACCGAGCCGAACGCGACTTCCCCGCATCGCCCGAGCGCGGCGTCCGCCTGGTCGCCCAACGAGACCGCGAGCCGTAGCGGGAGGTCCGCCGCCCCGACGGGGTAGGTGCCGGCGGCGCCGACCGCGACGAACTTCACGAGGCCCGGGGCCGCGCTCGACGAGCGGTTCACGACCTGCACCTTGGTCACTCCGTTGGCCTGGGTGCTTCTCGTCGAGAAGGTCCACGACTTGCCGGTCGAGAGCTTCCAGCCGCTCTGGCCGTTCCAGGGCCCGGCGGGCACCCGCGCCTCGAAGAGCGGCGTCCCGGTCGCGGAAGCGACCGCGATCCGCACGCCGTTCAGGTTCAGGCGGAGGTCGGAGAAGGAGGCGGATCCCGGCAGGCGGAACGAGGCGGTGACCGACATCTTGCCTCGTCCCGCGGCCGAGGACGGCAACACGTTCGAGAGCGACAGCTTCCAGGCCGACGCCGCGGCGGGATCCGCGGCCGTGCACGCGTCGAGCGCGTCGCAGGTGCCGTCGGAGTCGCCGTCGTCGGCGACGTGCTCGCAGGCCCCGTCGAGGCACGCGTCGAGCGTGCAGGGGTCGGCGTCGGAGGCGCAGGCACTCCCGTCGGCCGCGCCGACGTCCCCGGGGCAGGAGGAGGACGAGCCGCTGCAGGTCTCCGCGACGTCGCAGGCTCCCGATGCCGGGCGACAGGTCGTACCCGCGGCGGCGCGCGCGTCCGAGGGGCAGTCCGCGGCCGTACCGTTGCAGGTTTCGGCCACGTCGCAGACACCCGAGGACGCGCGACAGACGAATCCCGCCGGGCGCGCCGGGTGAGCGCAGGTGCCGCTGCCGTCGCACTGGTCCGTCGTGCAGGCACTGCCGTCGTCCGGGCAGGCCGTGCCGGCCGGGCGCGCCGGGTGGGCACAGGCGCCGCTGCCGTCGCACTGGTCGGAGGTGCAGTCCCGGCCGTCGTCGGTGCAGGCGGTGCCGGCGGGGGAGCGGACGTCTGCCGGACAGGCGCCGTCGGACCCGCTGCAGCGCTCGACCGGGTCGCACTCCCCGGCCGAGCTGCGGCAGGTCGTGTTCGCGGGGCGGAGGACGTCCGCGGGACAGGCGGCATCGAACCCCGTGCAGGTCTCGGCCAGGTCGCAGGTCCCGACCGCGACACGACAGACGACGCCGGCGTTGGTCGGATCGTGGGCGCAGCGGCCCGCGCCGTCGCAGCGGTCGAGCGAGCAGATGCTGCCGTCGTCCGGACAGGTCGTGCCCGCCGCGACGACGACATCCGTCGGACACGCGGACGAGGTGCCGTCGCAGGCCTCGGCGACGTCGCAGGGCCCGCCCGCGCGGCAGACGGTGCCCGCTGCCGACCGCGCGTCCTGCGGGCAAGCGGCCGACGTGCCGTCGCACGACTCCGCGGGGTCGCAGTCGCCGGCCGACGCACGGCAGGTCGTGCCGGCGGCGGCGCGGGCGTCGGCCGGGCAGTCGGAGGTCGCGCCGTTGCAGGACTCGACCAGGTCGCAGGCCCCGGCGGCAGATCGGCAGGTCGTCCCGGCCGCGCTCACGCGGCAGGAGGCGTTGCAGCAGGTGCCCCCGGGGAGCGTGGGCTCGCCGCACTCCTCGGTCGGGTCGGCGACGTCGTTGCCGCAGGCGACGTCGTTCGGCCAGAAGCCCCCGGCGTGGAAGGTCTGGACGTCGGTCGCCGAGCAGGTGGCGTCGGTCAGCGTCGCGCCGGAGGTCGCGCAACAGGGCGAGGCCTCGCTGCACTGGAAGCCGTCCCAGGCGAAGCGGGCGAGTTTCTGGTGCCCCTGGTCGGAGGGATGGAAGCAGTCGCAGCAGGAGAGGTCGCTGCTCGAGAGCTTGACGTCGAAGGTCCCGTCGCGGAAGCGCAGGACCACGTCCGCCGCCTTGGTCGCGCCCGTCGCCGACGTGCCGCCGACCGGGATCGCCGCGTACTCGGCCGACACGCGAGAGAGCACCTCGTTGTAGCCGGCGAGCGTGTTGTACATGTCGACCCGGCGCTGGTCGGAGCAGTCGTCGGTGAGCGAGAGGCA
>JAFMJW010000056.1 GCA_017853315.1 Alphaproteobacteria bacterium | reverse complement strand
GCCGCCATCCGGCAGCCGGTGCCGTCGGCGAACACGACGTCGGACCGCCCGAGCACCGCGCGGTAGGACGGGTCCTCCCAGGCGAGGTTCAGCGTGTGCGCGTTGACGATCGACACCGCGCGCGTGCGACCGTCGCGCGCGCGCGCCCACCTCTCGAGGATCTCGCAGGCGTGCGCACGCGTCGCGTCGGCGACCTCGACGCCGAGCAGGCGGACCGACGGCAGGGATCGCACCGCCGGGTCGCGCGGCGACGGATCGGGCTCGGGCCGGCTCGCAACCCCCACGGGTCGATCTTTCCCGAGCGTTCGCCGCGCCGCAACGCCGACGAATTCCCGGGTGCCCGGGCTCGGTCCTCTCAGGCCGCTCGCTGCGGAGCGCCGCCGCTGCGCGCGCCTCTCGACATCATGGCGATGCCGAACTTGCGCAGTTGTCCACCGATCCCGGTGCCGCGTCCTGTACCGGCCGCCTCGAAGCCCTCGTCGCCATGGAGGGCGAGCCCGGCGCGCCGCGCACGGTCCGCGATCTGCTCGACCGCGAGCCTCGCCGAGCCGGGGAGGCGACGACCGCGCTTCAGGTCGATGCGCTCGGCGCGAAACGCGCAGGCCCAGCCGGGAGCCCGGCCCGTCGCGACGTCGGCACCCGCCTCGACACGGCGGACGAGGTCCGCGAGACGGTCGGGCGAGAAGCCCTCGTCGACCTCGACGCCGCAGACGATCGGGGACGCGCATCGGGCGAGGCCGGTGCGGAGCGCGGCTCCGAAGCCCCGCCGACGATCCTGGCGCATCACGCCGATCCGCGACTCGCCGCGGGCCGCGTCGAGCAGGCGGGCGAAGGTGCCGTCGTCGGTGCCGTCGTCGACGAAGACGAAGCGCCATGCGCCCTCGCCGTTCGACAGCGCGTCGCGGACACGGCCCATGGCCGCATCCAGCGCCGGGCCGTCGCCCGGGCACACGGCGACCACCGTCACGTTCGAAACCGGAGTTTTCATCGGGGACCTTTCGATGGGTAATCGGTGTCCTCGCGAAAATCCATAGGGATGCGGGCTCTTCTTCGCACCGGACGCCCTTCTTTCGGAGAAGGGCCCGCGAAGACTTGCGGTCCGCCATGCCGTCGCCCGATCGCGTCAGGTCGCGATCAGACGGCTCGTCAGTTCGGGATCAGAATCCGGCTCAGTGGGCGCCGTCGCCGGAGAGGACGGCTGGGACCGTCAACAGCATGATCTTGAAGTCGAGCGCGAGCGACCAGTTGTCGATGTACTCCATGTCGGCCCGGATGATGTCGTCGAAGTTCGGTCGCCGGCTCCTCACTTGCCAGAGGCACGTGATGCCCGGCTTCACCGCGAACCGGCGACGGTGCCACCGGGCCTCGATGCGGTCGACGTCGCGCACCGGCAGCGGGCGTGGGCCGACGATGCTCATGTCGCCCGTGAGCACGTTCCAGAGTTGCGGGAGCTCGTCGAGGCTCGTCCGGCGCAGGATGCGGCCGACCCGCGTGACGCGCGGATCCTCCCTGATCTTGAAGACCGCGCCCGAGGCCTCGTTCATCTTCTCGAGCCTGGGCAGCAGTTCTTCCGCATCGACGACCATCGTGCGGAACTTGAGCGCCCGGAAACGGCGCCGGTTCAGCCCGACTCGCTCCTGGCGAAAGATCGCGGGCCCCGGGGAGTCGCGCCGGATCGCCAGCGCGATCAGCGCCATGAGCGGTGCGAACACGACGAGCGCCACCACCGAGATCACGATGTCGACCACACGCTTCACGACCATGCCCACGCTCTCGGACGGGCCGGACGCGATCGTGATCACCGGGTGGCCCGAGAGGGTGTCGACCGAAGACCAGGCCCACTCGAGCACCGCGAGGTTCGCGATCACGCGCACCGTGACGCCCTGTACCTCGAAGGTCGAGATGATCTCGCGGATGATCGACTGCGATCCCCCGTCGAAGTCGAGCGCGACGAAGACCTCGTCGATCGGGTGCCGGTCGACGATCGCCTGCAGTTTCGCGACGACCCGGTGCGCCGTGGGATTCGGTTCCTGGAGGTCCTTCTCGATGTCGACGACCTCGACCACGTGGTAGCCCAGCGAGTCGCGCCGGGCGAGTTCCGCCGCGGTCTCGAGAGTCTGCTGGCCGGAGCCGACGAAGACGACGTCGCGCAGGTTGCGCCCCATCGCGCGCGCCCGGTGCGCCATGCCCCGCAGGAGACGCCGCTCGATGCACAGGCCGACGAACGACGCGGCGGCGAACACGTAGACGAACCCCGGCGTCAGGACGTCGATGTCGACCAGCGGCCGCAGCGCCGCCAGCGGGGTCACGCAGAGCATCGTCACGAACGCGAGGTCGGTGACCTCGCGCGAGGGATGCGACAGGCGGTAGGAATTGTAGAGGCCGCGGGTCGTGAGCGCGACGTGCCAGGCCACCAGGTAGAGGGACACGCCCACGAAATTCGCGAGCGACAGGCGCACCTCGAAGATCGACAGCCAGTCTTCGCGGCTGAACTCGGGCGAGGTGACGGCGGCCGAGAGCAGGATGCTCGCGACGACGACCAGCAGGTCGAACGCCTTCAGCAGCGTCAGGAGGTGTCGACGTCGCGCGTGCATGGTGGTTCGGCGCTCCCGAGGAACCCGAGGGCCGCCGATCAGCCGATCAGCCGGTCGAGCCAGCGGGGCGAGTGGTCGCGCGTGCGGTCGAGCACGACGCCCAGCAGGCGGCAACCGGTCGCGCGGGCTCGCTCCGTCGACTCGGCGAGCGCACCCCGGTCCGTGACGAGGCTCTCCGCGACGAGGACGAGCCCGTCGGTCACGCGCGCGACCAGCGCCGCGTCGGCGCCGGTCGAGAGCGGCGGGGCCTCGACGACCAGCAGGTCGGCCCGGGCCTCGCCGAGCCAGCGGCGCAGGGCGGCGGCCGCGGCGTCGTCCTGCACGTCGAGCTCGAGCGGGCCGGCGGCCCCGCGACCGAGGGGACGCAGGAGCGCCGTGCGTCCGACCGGCCCTCGGACCTCCGCGCGCACGAGCGAGAGGCCGCGCCGCTCGGCCTGGAAGGCGAGACTCGAGGCGATCGCCGCGACCGAGCGCGTGGGCACGACGCCCGCGATCACGACGGTGCCGAGTCCCTCCACGGCGAGCGCCCGCAGCCGCTCGAAGAGGGCGGCGCTTCCGTCGAGCGCGGCCGCGCGGCGGATCTCCCGGTCGGTCGCGGCCCTCCCATCGCCGGCGCGGTCGTCGTCGGCCTTCGGTGGCGCGGCCGGCGAGGGCGGCGCCTGATCGGCGTCCCCCTCGGCCTCGTCCCGCATGCGATTCAGCGACTGGACGTACTTGCTCATGCCCGGCTCCCCCGCGCCGCCCCCGGCGGAGTGAAGCACGCGCGGGCCCGGGCATCGAAGGACGCGGCCGACGCGCGCCGCCCGTCGGCGGGGCGAGAGCGCCGCCCGGCCTCCCGCGGCGCGGCGGCCTTCGGTCGCCGACCATCGGTTTCGCCTTCCGAAACACCGCGGCCCGCGCGCCGGGAAGCGACTCGACCCGCCGCCTCCTCGCGCCGCGCCGGCGCCGTCGGAGTCGCGGCCGTGGCACGTGCCCGCCGCGTGCTCCGAGCAGGCGGAGGCACGGCCGCAACTCCGGTCGAATCTTCGTCAGAAGCGCGTGGGGTCGAATCCCGCGTGCCCGGATCGACCGCGTCGTCCCCGTGCGCGGAGAGCGCGACGGCGGCGGCCACGGGCACGGGAGCCGACGAGGGCTCCTCGGCGATCGCTTCCGACGGCGCCGTGCGCTCGACGATTCCCGCGACCAGGGACGCCGCCGGCGGCGCCGTCGCGACGAGCGGCGGGTGCGCGGGGCGCCACAGGAACGCGGACACGCCGATCGCCGTCACGGCCGCGGCCGCCGCCAGTCCCGCGTTGCGCGTGCGCCGCCCCCCGGGCGCGGAAAGGCGCACCAGCGACGCGCCGGTGCGCTCGCGCTCGGCGGCGATCGCGCAGGCGAGGCCCACGCGCGGGGCACCCTGCGCCCAGGCCGACAGCATCGCGTTGTGGCACAGCACGTTCAGGCGTCGCGGCACGCCGCGGGCGCGCTGCACGAGATACGCGAGCGCCGGCGCCGTGAAGACGTCGATCGTCCCGCCGGCCCGCGCCAGCCGGTGCTTCAGGTAGGCGACGCTCGCGCGGCGATCGAAGGGGTTCACGTTCACCCGGGTCGCGACGCGCTCGGCGACCTGCCGGAGCTCGGGCCGGCGCAGCTTGTCGTCGAGCTCCGGCTGCCCGACCAGCACGACCTGCAGCAGCTTCGTGTCGAAGGTGTCGAAGTTCGAGAGCAGGCGCAGGTTCTCGAAGGTCTCGTCGTCGAGGTCGTGGGCCTCGTCCACGACCAGCGCCGGGATCGTGCCGTCGTCGGCGCAGCGGGCGAGAAAGCCGTTCAGCGCGCCGACGAGCGAGTAGCGGTCGGTCCCGTGGTGCTCGACGCCGAAGTCGTCGAGCGCCTGCCGCAGCAGGCCGTCGAACGGGAGGCGCGTGTTCGTCAGGTAGGCGGTGCGGACGTCGTCGCCCAGCCGGGAGAGGAGCGAGTGCAGGACGGTCGTCTTGCCCATCCCGACCTCGGCGACCATCACCATGAGGCCGCGGCGCGTGCGCAGACCGACCTCGAGCGCGGCGAGCGCCTCGGCATGCTCCGGGCTCGACCACAGGAAGTGCGGGTCCGGCGAGAGCGCGAACGCCTCGCGCGAGAGCCCGAAGTGCCGCGCGTAGGGAACCCGGGCCATCAGGCGGAGACTTCCCCGAGCACGGGCAGGCCGGTCAGGCGGTGCACGTCGGCGCGGCCCTTCACCGTCGGGTCGAGCCAGTCCCGCCAGAGCGCCGCGAGCATGCCGAGGAGAAGCCCGAAGAGCCCGCCCAGGATCGGCGCGAGCGCCTTCTTCGAGCTCATCGGCACGGTCGGCACCTCCGCCGGCTCGGCGACCGCGACGTTCAGGATGTTCGACTGGTCGAGCGCCGAGGAGAAGCGCGCCGCCTCGCCCTTCTTCTGGTAGATGTTGAGCGCCTCCTTGGCCGACGCGAGGTCGAGTCCGAGCCGCTCCTGGGTCGAGGCGAGCTCCTCGAGCCTCGCGATCCTCGCGCGCTGCTGCGCGCGCTGCGACCGCAGGCTCTCGACCCGCGCGGCCGACGCCGCCTGCTCGGTCTTCGCCTCGGCGAGCTTCGACTCGACGCTCTGGTAGGTCGGGTTCGCGACCGTCGTCGTGTCGTCGATCAGCTTCTTCTCGGTCTCGAGCAGCCGCTTCGCCTCGGCGATCTGGCGGTCGATGTCCTGGATCTTGGCGCTCGTCGGCGCGTACTTCGACAGCAGCTCGGTGCGCTGGAGCGTGAGCTCGAGGATGCGCGGCTTGATGAGGGCGCCGCCCTCGGGCTTGGCGCCGCCGGCGTCCGCGGTGATGCGCCTGGGGTGGTTCTGGATCTCGCGCGACAGGAAGGCGACCTTGGCGTTGCGCTCCGCGAGCTCGGTCTCCGACCGGACCAGGTCGTCCTCGGTCTCGGCGAGCCGCTTGCGCATGGCGTCGCGCTGCTCGGGTGCCGCGTCGGGGCCCTGGTTCGCGTAGAAGACCGCGAGCGACTGCTCGGTGTCGCGCACGCGGTCCGACAGGATGCGGCTCTGCTCCTGGTAGAACTCCTGCGCCTCGGCCTGCTGGCCGAGCTTCGCGTTGCGCTCGAGGTAGCGAGCGACGAAGGCGTTCAGGAAGGCGGCGGTCTGCTCCGGGTCGCTGCCCACGTAGGAGACCTGGATCAGGTTCGAGCGCGGGATCGGCGTGACCGAGATCCCCGAGGACACCTCGCGCACCCAGGAGTCGAACGCGGTCGGCTGGGGGATCCCGTGGATCGACCGGTAGATTCGCCCCGGCAGCTCGAAGGGCAGCGAGAGCATCGAGAAGATCGACGACACGATCCCGCGCGCGCCGCCGGGGCGATCGACCTCGGTGCGGCGCGGCTCGAGCATCTCGCGCACGAGCGACTCGCTGCTCATGAGCGCGACTTCCGAGTTCACCTGCTGGTCGTCGATGCGCTCCACCGAGAGCGTGTTCTGCGCGTCGGGCGAGACGGCGATCCGGGCGCGCGCGTTGCGCACGATGACGGTCGCGAACGCCTGGTAGAGCGGCGGGCTCAGGTAGGCCCAGGTCGAGGCGAGGGCGAAGCCGACCAGCGTCGGGAGCACGACCAGGCGCCAGCGCCGCGCGAGCGCGCCGAGCGCGCCCTGCCAGGGCGGGACGGACGCGGCGACCGGGTCGCCGATCGCGTGGGACTCCTCCAGGCTCACCATATGCCGTACCCGAGCAGGAGGGCCACGGCGGGAGGCAGGTTGCGGGTGACGTAGAGCTCCACGAACGTGTTCACCTCCGCGATCGCCGACTTCGGGACGAAGACGACGTCGTAGGGACGCAGCATCACGTCGAGCTCGGGGTCGGTGCCGTTCTCGACCCTGCGCAGGTCGATCGACTCTCCCCGCGGGCGCCCGTCGGGGCCGCGGCGGATCAGCAGCACCTGGTCGCGCTTCGCGCTGATCAGGAAGCCGCCCGCCTGCTGGATCGCCTGGTAGAGGGTCGTCTGCCCCTGGAGCTGCTGCATGCCCGAGGTCCCGACCTCGCCGGACACGTAGATGCGCTGGCCGCCGAAGGTCTTCACGATGACGGTGACGTCGGGGTGGGCCAGCTCCTTTCGGTAGCGGTCCTTCAACTCCTCCCCGAGCGCCTCCGGCGTGAGCCCGGCCGCGCGCACGTCCTCGACCAGTTGCAGCGTGATCTTGCCGTCGGGCCGGATCGTGACTTCCTCGTTCAGCTCGGGGTTGCGGTAGAACTTGATCGCCAGCAGGTCGCCCGCCTGCATGACGTAGGGCGTGTCGGTCGACGACGGGTCCACGTCCATGCGAGGCACGGGCGGGTTGCCCGGCACGACGGGGGGCATGCAGCCGATCGCCGTCGCGGCCAGGACGCAGGCCACCACGGCCCGGACCCCGCGAATCGCTCCGGCGATGCACCCCCTCATCGAAATCCCCCGGATCCGGGCCGGCCGTCGACGCCCACCCGGCACCCTCCCCCCGGCCATGCCTCGACGGAGCCTCGAAACTCCTGCCGACGCACGATCGAACCGGCCCCCGCCGGCAGCCCGGACCATGACTGACGGAAACCCACCGGTCAAGGCGGACGCCAGCGCATCCCCGATGGGACTCCCGCGTGAACACTCCGGTTTCGGCCCGGGCGTCCACTCGGGTTGACACCCCGTCGTCGGGGTTGTGCGCACGACCCGGCCCGCCTAGATCGGAACCACGGCGAGTCCCGAAACACGACCTGGCCCGGGTGCGTCCCCCCCGGGTTCGCTTCCCCGGCCCGCGCGCCGGTCGGCCGCGCTGCTGCTCCTGCTCGCCGCCGAGGCCGGCGCGACCGGCGCCCTCTTCGACGCCGAGCCGATCCTCGACCGCG
The DNA here is from genome assembly GCA_017853315.1 of Alphaproteobacteria bacterium. Classification (GTDB taxonomy): domain Bacteria; phylum Desulfobacterota; class Binatia; order UBA12015; family UBA12015; genus REEB422. The sequence continues at coordinate 9,427 of JAFMJW010000056.1, read as the reverse complement.
TCGACTCGTGGTGGGCGAGGCTGCTCGCGCTCGGCGGCATGGCCGGCCCGCTCGCGATCGCGGTCGGCACGGCGCTCGTGCTGTTCGGCGGCCGGGCGTGGCGCACGATCCCGGCGGGCGCGCTCGACCGCCCCTTCGACCGGCGCGACCTGGGGCTCGCCGCGCTCCAGGTCGGGCTGTTCGCGCTCTCGCTCGCGGCCGCCTCCGTGCTCTACGGCGAAGGTCTTCGCGAGGCCGCCTTCCCGGGCGCGTGGGCGCTCGCGTGGGCGCTCTCGCTCGCCGCCGCCGGCGCCGCCTGGCTCCTGCTGCTCCTTCCCGCCGACGCGCTCGCCCGCGTCGCGCGGACGAGTGCGGGGCTCGTCGCCGCGTGCGCCGCGACCGGCACGCTCGCCTGGTGGGCGGGCCACGCCACCGCGGACCTGTGGCTGCCGCTGCGCGACGCGACGGTCGCGCTCGTCGCGGCGCTGCTGCCGGCGTCCGGGCTCGAGATCGGGCGCGACGAGGCGGGCGTGACGCTCGCGCTCGGCGACTTCGCGGTCGACGTCGGCCCGACCTGCTCCGGCTACGAAGGCATCGGCCTCATGTCGGTGTTCGTCGCGGCCTTCCTCGCGTGGTTTCGCGACGTGCTCCGCTTCCCGAACGCGCTGCTGCTGCTTCCGCTCGGCATCGTCGCCGCATGGCTCGGCAACGGGCTCCGGCTCGCGGCCCTGCTCGAGATCGGCGCACACCTGTCGCCCGCGGTCGCGATGGGCGGCTTCCACGCGTACTCCGGCTCGCTGCTGTTCTCGGCGATCTCGCTCGGGCTCGCCGTGGGCGCGCGACGCTCGTCGTTCTTCTCGAACGAGGTCGACAGGCCGTTCGGCGCGATCTCGCGCGCGAGCGACGCCGGCGCCTACCTCCTGCCGTGGCTCGCCCTGCTCGCGACCTCGATGGCGACCGGGGCCGCGTCCGCGGGCGGCCCCGATCCCCTCTACGGAGTGCGGCTCCTGGTCGCGGTCGCCGTCCTCCTCCTCTGCGGCGCCCCGCTGGGCGCCCTCGCGGTGAAACCGGAGCCGGTCGCGGTGGCGATCGGCCTGCTCGCGTTCCTCGCGTGGATCGCGCTCTCCCCGCCGGCTCCCCCCGACGCGCTGCTCTACGCGTGGCCCGAGGCGGGACTCGCGTCGGTCGTGCGCGCCGCGGGCGCGCTCGCGATCGTCCCGCTCGTCGAAGAGCTCGCGTTCCGCGGCTACCTCGCGCGGCGCGTCGTCGACCGCGACTTCGCCGCGGTGCCCGGCGAGCGCGTCGACGCGCGCGCGATCGCGATCGCCGCGGCGGCCTTCGGGCTGCTGCACGACCGGTGGGTCGCCGGCGCGATCGCCGGCGCGCTCTTCGGGCTCGCGCTGCGGCGCCGCGGGCAGGTCGCCGACGCGGTCGCCGCCCACGCGACGACCAACGCGCTCCTCCTCGGCTGGGTGGCGGCGACCGGCCGCTGGGATCTCTGGGGCTGAGCGGCGCGGGACGGCGGAACTTGGCTCAGAGCGCGGGCGCGAGCACCAGCGCCGCGAGCGGCGGCAGCACGAGGTGGAGCGACTGGTCGAAGCCGTGGAACGGCACCGGCTCGGACTCGACGCGTCGGCGCGTCGGAAGGCCGCTCCCGCCGAACTCCGCGGCGTCGCCGTCGAGCACCTCGACCCAGGCGCCGGCGAGCGGCACGCCCACGCGGTAGCCGAAGCGCGGCTCCGGCGTGAGGTTCAGGATCACGACCAGGAGGTCGCCGGACTCGGCGCCCGCGACCGGGTCGCGGCGCAGGAAGGCGACGACCGACTGCTCGCGGTCCGCGCAGTCGATCCAGCGGAAGCCCTCGGGGTCGGGATCGCCTCGCCAGAGCGCGGGCGACGCGCGGTAGACGTCGCCCAGGCGCTCGACCCAGCGCCGCAGCCCGCGCCGGAGCGGGTCGGACTCGAGGTGCCAGTCGAGCGAGCTCGCGTGGTTCCACTCGTTCCACGGCGCGAGCTCGAAGCCCATGAACTGCAGCACCTTGCCCGGGCGCATCCACTGGTAGGCGAGCAGCGCGCGCAGGTTCGCGAACTTCTGCCACTCGTCGCCCGGCATCTTGTCGAGCAGCGAGCGTTTCCCGTGCACGACCTCGTCGTGCGAGATCGGGTCCACGAAGTGCTCGCTGTACTGGTAGAGCATCGCGAAGGTGATCTGGTCCTGGTGCCAGCGTCGATGGACGGGCTCGCGCTCGAAGTAGTCGAGCGTGTCGTGCATCCACCCCATGTTCCACTTGAAGTCGAAACCGAGGCCGCCGAGATGCGTCGCGCGGGTGACCCCGCCCCAGGAGGTCGACTCCTCGGCGACGACGATCGCGCCGGGGTGCTCCTCGTGGACCGCGTCGTTCACCTGGCGCAGGAAGTCGATCGCGTCCACGTTCTCGCGGCCGCCCCAGCGGTTCGGCAGCCACTCGCCCGCCTTGCGGCTGTAGTCGAGGTAGAGCATCGAGGCGACGGCGTCGACGCGCAGCCCGTCGGCGTGGAAGCGCTCGATCCACGACAGCGCGCTGCCGACGAGGAAGTTCCGCACCTCGGGCCGGCCGTAGTTGAAGATCAGCGTGCCCCAGTCCTGGTGCTCGCCGAGGCGCGGGTCCTCGTGCTCGTAGAGGGCGGTCCCGTCGAAGCGGCGCAGCGCGAAGTCGTCGCGGGGGAAGTGCGCGGGAACCCAGTCGAGCAGCACGCCGATCCCGGCGCGGTGGAGCACGTCGACGAGGAAGCGGAAGTCGTCGGGCGACCCGAAGCGTCCGGTCGGGGCGTAGTACCCGGTCACCTGGTAGCCCCACGAGCCGTCGAAGGGATGCTCCATGACCGGCAGCAGCTGCACGTGCGTGAAGCCGAGCGAGCGCACGTGCTCGGCGAGACGCGGCGCGACCTCGCGGTAGGAGAGCGGGCGGTTTCCCTCCTCGGGGACGCGCATCCACGAGCCGAGATGGACCTCGTAGACGAGCATCGGCTCGCGCTGCCAGTCGCGCGAGCGCCGTCGCGACATCCACTCGGCGTCGCCCCAGGCGTAGGCGTCGGGAGCCGACACGCGCGAGGCCGAGCCCGGCGGCGGCTCGAGCTCGGTCGCGAACGGGTCGGTCTTGGTGCGCAGCGCGCCCTGCTCGGTCAGGATCTCGTACTTGTAGAGCGCGCCCGCGCGGACGCCCGGCACGAAGATCTCGTGGATGCCCGAGGCGCCGAGGGCGCGCATCGGCAGGAGCCGCCCGTCCCAGCCGCAGAAGTCGCCGACGACGCTCACCCGGCGCGCGGTCGGCGCCCACACCGCGAACGAGACGCCGGCCTCGCCGTCGATCGTGCGCACCCGCGCGCCGAGGCACTGCCACGGGCGGCGATGCGTCCCCTCGCCGAGGAGGTGGATGTCGAGGTCGCCGAGCGTCGGCAGGAACCGGTACGGATCGCCCCGCTCCCAGGTCGCGCCGCCCTCGAAGTCGAAGCGCAGCGAGTAGCGGAGCGGCGGCGAGGCACCGGGAACGAAGACTTCGAAGAGCCCGGGCTCGGTCGCGTGCATCGGGAGCGCGCGGACCCCGCCGCGAGACTCGTCGGCGAGCAGGCAGGACGCGCCGGTCGCGTCGGGGTGCATCGCGCGCACGAGCGTGCCCGCGACCCCGTCCGCGACCGCGGGATGGGCGCCGAGGAGATCGTGCGGGGAGGAGCTCGTTCCGGCGAGCAGGGCGGCGACGCGAGCGTCGTCGGCCGACATCAGGGCAGTTGTTCCGGCGGGGGCATCCGCAGGGAGTAGGCCTCGAGCTCGCGCCAGAACGGCACCCAGCGGTCGAGCACCATCGCGCGGGTCCCGTCGGTGCGCCACTGTTCGAGAGCCCCGTCGATCTGGTGCAGGAGGTCGAGGTCCTGCCGGCGCACGGCCCACGCGAGATCCTCCCGGACGAGCGGCTCGCGGCGCATTCTCAGACCCCCCTCCGCTCCGGACACCGCCCAGGCGACGACCGACTCCTCGCTCACCATGATGTCGCTGCGGCCGAGCCTGACCTCGGTTACCGCGATCTCGCGGGAGTCGGTCGGAAACACCGACAGGCTCTTCGGGCACTTGTCGCGGACGAACCGCTCGCCCGTGCTGCCGGAGAGGACGCTGAAGCGCGCCTCGCAGGGCGCGGACTGGAAACGGGCGACGTCGCTGCGGCGGACCAGCCCCGTCAGGCCCGAGTGGAGGTAGGGCTGCGAGAAGGCCACCCGGACCTCGCGGGCGGCGGTCACGCCGAGGCCGGCCATGACGACGTCGACCTTGCCCTCGATCAGTGCCGGGACGAGCGACTTGAACGGCAGGTCGACGAGCTTGATGCGACGCCCGAGCGTCCGGGAGAGCTCCCGCGCGAAGTCGACCTCGAGCCCGACGAACTGGCCGTCGAGCTGGAAGGCGAAAGGCGGGGAAAGCGAGGTGATCCCGATCCGCAGAGGCGGGACCCGGTAGAACGCCTTCGGATCCTGGCCCCGGGTGGTGCAGGACGCGAGCGAGAGCGAGAGGACGACGGCGGCCAGCGCGGCCGCGAGGGTTCGTCTCGGAATCACGTCGAAGGACCTCCTGGGGCTGCCCCGAGGCTCGGGGCGAGAGTGAAACCTACGGGAAGGCGGCCCCGAAGCAAAGCCGAGGGGCCCCGCGGATCCGCCTTGACGGGAATCCACGCGGCGACCTAAACCGTGGACTGCCCGGTACGGAACTCCTCTGCCGGGAGGCGGATCCTGCCTTGACCGACCCGAACACCGATCCCGTCGACGCGCGGGCCCGCGGACGATCCCGGGGGGCGGACCCGCCTCCCGGGTCGACTCGCGCCGCGGCCGGTGCCGGATTCCTTCCTGCTTGCGCGCCCGTGGTTCGGCGCTAGGAACGATCTCATGACGACACGACTCCCGATCGCCCTCGGTCTCGCGACGACGCTCGCTCTCTCCGCTTGCGGAAGCTCCGGCTCCGGCGGCGCACCGGTCGGTCCGACCAACCCGACCTGCACCACGGGGACGGCCTTCGAGAGCACGTTCGACGCCGTGCAGCAGGTCGTCTTCGACGGCCAGGGCTGCACGACGACCGCGTGCCATGCCGGGGCGACGCCGGCCGCCGGCCTCGACCTGACCGTGGGCAACTCCTGGGCGAGCCTCCACGACGTCGACTCGCGCATCGACCCGGAGGCGAAGCGGATCCTCCCGGGGTCGCCGACGCGAAGCATCCTCTATCAGAAGCTCGCCGCCGCCACGCTCGGGGAGAAGACGAAGGGCAGCCCGATGCCGATCGGGCGCGAGCCGCTCTCGGAGAACGATCTGAATCTCGTGCGCTGGTGGATCTACGGCGGCGCGCCCGAAGAGGGCGTCGTGATCGACGCGACCGCGTACGTGCCTGGCTGCCTGCCCGATCCGAAGCCACTCCAGATCAAGCCGCTCGACCCGCCCCCCCCCGGGACCGGCGTTCAGATCGTGATGCCGACCTTCACCGTGCCGGCGTCGTCGGAGTCGGAGCGCTGCTTCGCCTCCTACTTCGACGTCTGCGACCAGGTGCCACCGGAGTTGCTCAGCAAGGTCCGCGGCTACGACATGTTCGCGTTCGACTCGCGCGAGCTGCGCATGGACAACGGCAGCCACCACCTGATCCTGAATTACTCGGTCGTGAGCCCGGACCGTCTCGACGACCCGAGCTACGGCGGCTTCACCTGCCACGGCGGCGAGCGCGAGGGAGAAACCTGCGACCCACGCGATCTTTCCGCGTGCCCGGGCGGCGGCTGCGCCAGCGCCTTCCAGGAGAGCTTCACCTGCAGCGGCTTCGGCCCGTCGGTCCCCGGACAGGCCGGCTTCACGCAGTTCCCGATCGGCGGCGCGCAGCGCGCCCAGGACTTCCAGCAGTACCCCGACGGCGTCTACAACCAGATCCCGTGCCGCGGGATCCTGCTGTGGAACCCGCACAACTTCAACCCGACCGACGTCGACCAGAAGACCAACGCGCGGCTCAACTACTACTTCGCCGACCCCGCGAAGCTGCAGTACCCCAACCAGGGACGTCTCACGGGTCCGATCTTCCGGCCGAACGCGGCTCCGTTCACGAAGGAGACCTACTGCGCGAAGTTCACGCTGCCGCGCGGCGGTCGCCTCTACCAGCTCTCGTCGCACACCCACAAGCGCGGCGAGATCTTCTGGGTGAACATGCCCGACGGCACGAAGATCTACGAGAACGTGTTCTACAACGACCCGCAGGAAGAGCGCTACGACCCGCCCCTCCCGTTCGACTCCGAGGTCGTCGAGGAGCGCACCCTCGAGTTCTGCGCCACCTACAACAACGGCGTGAATGCCGACGGCTCGCCGAACCCCGAGACCGTGACGCGCTCCTCCCGCGTCCCGCCGACGGCCCAGGAGACGATCGGTGCGTGCTCGCCCGTCGCCTGCGTGAACGAGGGCGCGGTCGGCCGCGCCTGCAACGGCTCGAGCGACGACGCGACCTGCGACACCGCGCCGGGCAAGGGCGACGGCGACTGCGACGCCTGCCGGATCACCGGCGGCGAGAGCACCGAGAACGAGATGTTCCTGCTGATCCCGGGCTACTACGAGGTCCCGGTCGAGTGACGGCCGGGAGCCCTCGCGGCTTCCACATCCCCTGGGTCGCCTTCTTCGGGCGGACGCTCGCCGAGTACCTCGCGATGTTCGCGATCGATCTCGACGAGCTCCGCCGGGGATCCACGCTCGACTGCCCGAGCGGGCCCGACAGCTTCGTCGCCGAGGCCCGCGAGGCCGGGTGCGACGTGCTCGGCTGCGATCCGCTCTACGCACTCGACCCCGACGCACTCGAGGCCGGCGCGCGCGCGAACGTGAACGACTGCCTCGCGGCCATCGAGTCGCAGGAGGGCGCGCTCGTGTTCGCGGACTACGCGGCGTTCCGCCGATCGAAGCTCGAGGCCCTCGACCGATTCCTCGACGACTACCGGCGGCACCGGGAGAGCTACGTGGCCGCGAGCCTGCCGCGGCTCCCGTTCGGCGAGCGCTCCTTCGACCGCGTGCTCGGGGCGAATTTCCTCTTCGCCTACGCCCACGCCTCCCACGGGGGGCTCTACGAGGGCTCCGAGTTCGACCTCGACTTCCACCTCCGCTCGGTCGAGGCGATGGCCCGGGTCGCACGCTCGGAGATCCGGCTCGTCCCGATGGGGTCCTTCTCGCCGCCGCCCCGCCCGCACGACTTTCGCGAGCCCGTCGCCGCACACCTGCGGGGGCTGGGATTCCGGGTGCACTTCGAGCCCGGGCGCCTCGACAGCGGGCTCGGGGCCTTCGACGACGTCCTGATCGCGAGGCGCTGAGCAGGCGGGATCGAGGCGGAGGCACGGATCGGCGGGGCCGTGGCCTCGGGTCGACGGGCAGGACCGCCCGGGGGCGGCGTCGATTCCCGGACGGGCGGCCAGGGCCCCCCTGCCCCGGGGATTCCCCGTGTTGACCGAAACCCATGGCGGGCGATACCAACCTCTGAACCGGGCGGTCCAGACCGTGGACGCCCTGGAGTCGGCCCCCCCGGGCCGCGACCACGCGGAGACACGCACATGATTCACGCCGAGATCCCTGCCCTCCTTCGTCGCGGCTTCTTCGTCGCGGCGCTGGCCGCGATGGCGGCCGCCGCACCCGGCTGCAGCGACTCCGGGTCGGGGCCCGCCGGAGGCGGGCCGGTCGTCGACCCGACCTGCGACGGCAAGGAGCAGTACTCGAGCACCTACGAGGCCGTGCAGAAGCGGATCTTCGAGGGCGGCGGCTGCACCTCCGAGGTCTGCCACGGCAGCGGCAAGGTCGGCGGCCTCCAACTCACGGCCGACGTGGCCTACGGCAACATCATGGAGCGCGCCTCGCTCGAGCAGCCGCAGCTGAAGCTGATCGAGCCGGGCGACGAGGAGCGCAGCTACCTCTGGCGCAAGCTCGCGGCGGCGACGCGGCCGGGCACGATCGACGTCACGGGCGCGCCCATGCCTCTCGGGAGAGCCGCGATCGGCGAGCAGGACCTGGAACTCCTGCGCCTCTGGATCTACGCGGGCGGACCCGAGACCGGCACGGTACGCGGCACCGAGGAGCTGCTCGGCGCCTGCCTGCCGCCGGTCGAGCCGATCACGATCAAGCCGCTCGCCCCGCCCGACCCGAGCGAGGGCGTGCAGTTCGTGCTTCCGCAGTGGGACCTGCCGTCCGCGAGCGAGCACGAGATCTGCATCGCGACCTACTACGACATCCGCGACCAGGTCCCCGACGAGTTCAAGGACCCGAGCGGCGAGATGTTCCGCTTCTTCGCCTTCGACCTGCGCCAGGACCCGCAGAGCCACCACCTCCTGCTCTACTACTCGCCGCTCAACTTCCGGCCCGGCGGGATCGACCCCCACGACCCGTCGTTCGGCGCGTGGAGCTGCCGCGGCGGCGCGAAGGACGGACAGTCGTGCGAGCCGCTCGACAAGGAGTCCTGCGGATCCGACGGCGTCTGCGCGAGCACGCCGGAGGAGAGTTTCGCGTGCAGCACCTACGGCCCACCGTCGCCGGGGCGCCCGGCCGAGATCATGGGCGGCGCCGGCCAGTCGCAGGCCTACCTGCCGTTCCGCGAGGGCGTCTTCGCGCAGATCCCGATGACGGGCGTCATCTACTGGAATTCGCACGCCTTCAACACGACGGCGAAGGACACGAAGATGAACGGCCGCATCAACTACCTCTACGCGAAGGAGCAGCAGTACCCGGTCACGCGCATCTCGGTCTTCGACGCGATCTTCAAGCCGAACAACCCGCCGTTCACGGTCGAGACCTTCTGCAACGACGAGGTCTTCCCGGTCGGCTCGCGGATCTTTCACCTGTTCGCCCACATGCACTCCCACGGGAAGCACTTCTGGGCGAACTTCCCGGCGGACGGGCCGCAGATCTACGAGACGTTCAGCTACCAGGACCCGACCCAGCAGTATTACGACCCGCCGCTCGTGCTGGACTCGTCCGATCCCAAGGAGCGGACGATCCGCTACTGCGGGACGTACAACAACGGCGTGAACGAGGACGGCTCGCCGAACGTCGAGACGGTGACGCGCGCGTCGCGCGTGCCGACGAGCGCCCAGCAGACGCTCGGACGTTGCAAGCCGATCGCCTGCGTGAACGAAGGTGCGGTCGGCCGTGCCTGCAACGGCAAGGACGACGACGCGACCTGCGACACACAGCCCGGCAAGGGCGACGGCGACTGCGACGCCTGCCGCATCACCGGCGGCGAGAGCACGCAGAACGAGATGTTCGTGCTCTTCGGCGCGATGTACATCGACCCGGTCGCGGCGGCTCGCGCGCAGGGAGTCGAGCTCCCGGCCTCCGCCGTGCCGCAGCGCTCGATGGTGACGGGCCCGATCTTCCCGTCGTACCAGGGCTGCACCTCGCCCGAGCGCGGGCTGCCCGAGATGTTCGCGGCCCGCGCC
>JAFMJW010000303.1 GCA_017853315.1 Alphaproteobacteria bacterium | reverse complement strand
ACGCGCTGTGGGCGCTCGAGCCGGGAACCGTGTTCTTCGAGGCGAAGGCCGGGCCGTACCGTCCCCTCGAGCCCGCGGAGCGTGCGACCTGGGCACCGGCCGAGGGCAGCCCCGAGGCGCAGGAGTGGTTGAGCCGGCTCGCCGCTGGCGGCCGCGGCTGAACGCGCCGCCCCCGCGTCGTCCGCCCGCCGCGCTCGTCGGCTAGGGCGCCGCCGCGATCCCGCTCGCGGAGAGCGACCAGGCGCCGCCGCGCGCGCGGCCGACCACCCAGGACTGTCCGCCGGGGCCCGCGACCGCGCGCAGGTCGTCCAGCCCGTTGCCCGAGAGCGTCGGCTCGCCGTGCTTGCTCGACGGCCAGAACGCGACCAGCTCGGCGCCGGCCGGGGCGTCCGCGCCCTGCGCCTCGAACGTGGCCGCGGCCTCGTCGTAGGTCGCCCGCTCGATCCGACCCGGCGCCGCGCGCAGGAGCGCGCGCGTCAGGTCGTCGACCAGGTCCGCGCGCTCGCCGAGGATCTCGTTCGTGCGGCAGTCGACCTCGAACTCGCCCCACACGCCGGGGATCTCGCCGTCGAGGATCGGGCCCGACTTGTGCGGGTCGCCGCACGACTCGCGCCACGTCCAGATCGTCGCGCCGAAGCGGAACTCGTCCTGCAGCGACTGGTGGCGCAGGAAGTAGCCGTCGGTCGGGTCGGAGGCCCGCTCCGGACCCGCGCCCCACTCCCCGCTGAACACCGGGGCGCCGCCGAAACCGCGCGCCTCCTCGACCGCGATCTCGAAGGCCGACGCGCCGATCGGTCCGCCGGAGAATCCGCCGGTGTAGACGTGCGGCGCGTAGACCACGTCGGCGTCGTGCGGGAAGTCGGGCGGCGCGCCGCGGCCGTTGGCCGACCACAGCGCGGACGGCTCGAAGAACACGAGGTGGCTCGCGGCTCCCGCGGCGCGCTCGGCCTCCCGCATCGCCGCGAGGGCCTCGCCGTACATCTCCGACATCTGTCGCTGCTCGACGTCGCCGAAGGAGTTGGGCTCGTTCATCAGGTCGAAGCCCGCGACCTCCGGACGGCCCGCCCAGCGCGCGGCGAGGTGCGCGAGCATGCGGACGTAGCGCGTGCGGATGCCGACTCCGCCCGGCCCGGCCGCGTCGGACCAGAAGGCCGTCCACGCCGCGCGCACCGCCGGGCTGGTCTCGCGGATGCCGGCCACGGCGCACCGCGCGGCATCGCCGTCGAGCGTCGCCCAGCCCGGGGCGCCGTCCCACCCGATCGCGCGCTTCGATCCCGCGGGGCAGGTCTCGCCCGGGCGTGCGGCGAGCGTCGCCCCCCACGCGTCCTGGTGGAGGTCGATCACCGAGTAGAGGCCGCGCGAAGCGAGCGTCCGCACCGCGGCGTCGACCTGGTCGAGGTAGGCCTCGTCGTACTCGCCCGGCGACGGCTCGATCCGCGACCACGAGACGAGCAGCCGCACCGCGCTCCAGCCGATCTCCGACATGCGGTCGGCGTCGGCCTCGGTGAACGGGAACACGGTCGGGAACTCGATGCCCTGCCAGTACTCGGCGAGCGCGTTCACGTTCGCGCCGCGCAGCAGCACCTCGCGGCCACCGGCGTCGACGACTCTTCCGCCGGCGACCGGGTCGGGCTCCGCGTGGAGGGCTGCGAGCCGCGTCGGCGAGGACGTCGGCGTGCCGCTCGAGGTGTTGCCGCAGCCGAGCGCGAGGGCGCCGAGCAGGACGGCGGCCGCGCGGCGCGCGGGGCGGCGGGGGGACGGGCGTTCGGACGGTCGCGGGCGGGTCACGGCTTCCTCCTGGTCCGGACGACCGCGGCGCGCGGGCCACGGGTCGGCGGGGACATCGTCGGCGGGTTCGGGATCGTCGTCGGCTCGGCTCGCTCGATTCCCTCGTGATTCTCGGTGCTTCGAGACCCCGGTCCTAGCACCGGTCCGGCGGGGCGGTCAGCCGGGTTTCGCCGGGGGGCCTCCGTCGGGGCTCTCGATCAGGTCTGCTGTCGGGGTTCATTCCGCGTTCTTGCAGAACGAACCGTTGACGGGAGTGGCCGAGACCCGTATTCCATGAGGCGTACCCGAGGACATTCCTTATGAAATTAGGAACCGGCGATGGGCTGGACCTGGACGTGACCGACCTCCAGATCCTCCAGACCCTGCAGCAGGACTGCAAGATCTCGCTCGCGCGCATCGGCGAGCAGGTGGGGCTGTCCGCGCCCTCCGTCATCGAGCGGATCAAGAAGCTCGAGCAGGGCGGGGTGATCCGCGGCTACCACGCGCTGCTGGAGTCGCGGCACCTCGGGCTCGACGTCACCGCCTTCATCGGCGTGGTCGTCGACCACCCGCGCGGTCTCGGCGACTTCGAGGAGCGGGTCGCGTCGCTCGAGGGCGTCCTCGAGTGCCACCACGTGACGGGGCAGCACACGCTGCTGCTCAAGGTGAAGACGGAGAGCACCTCGACGCTCGAGCAGCTCATCAGCCGCATCCGGCAGATCCCCGGCGTGGCCCGGACGGAGACGATGGTCGTGCTGTCGACGCACTGCGAGCGGACCCAGGTGCCGATCGGCGACCGGCTCGCCGCGACCGCGGAGCGGGAAGCGCCGCGACGGCGCGCGGGACGCGCGGCGGACCGGCGGCTCGCGGCCGCGAACAGGACCTGAGAGCCGGACGGCCACGGCGTCGCGAGAGCGAGAAGCGAGAGACGAGCGAACGGAGAAGAGACGTGAGCATGCGACCGAATCCCCCCGCCCATCCCCAGACCGACGAGCCGACCGCGGCGGCGCTCCGCGAGGCGCGCGGCGCGGCCGAGCGCGACGGCCTCTACCGGCGCTGCACCGAGCACGACGCCTGCGGCGTCGGCTTCGTCGCCCAGATGAAGGGCGTCCGCTCGCACGACATCGTGGAGAAGGGGCTCAAGATCCTCGAGAACCTGACCCACCGCGGCGCGTGCGGCTGCGACCCGCTGACCGGCGACGGGGCGGGCATCCTCATGCAGATGCCGCACGAGTTCCTCGCGGCGGAGTGCGCGAAGGTCGGGCTCGAGCTGCCCCGCGAGGGCATGTACGGCGCGGGCCTCGTCTTCCTCCCGACCGACGTCCGCGAGCAGAACGTCTGCCTCGAGGCGGTCGAGAAGATCGTCCGCGAGGAGCGCCAGCGCTTCATCGGGTGGCGCGACGTCCCGGTCGACCCGTCGGTGACCGGCCCCGTCGCGCGCCAGACGATGCCGGCGATCCGGATGCTGCTCGTCGGCGCCGGCCCCGGCGTGGTCGACCAGGCGACGCTCGAGCGCAAGCTCTTCGTCGTCCGCAAGCGCGCCGAGCACGCGATCCGCGCCTCGAACCTGGCCGACACCGAGAGCTTCTACGTGGCGAGCCTGTCGTCGCGCACGATCGTCTACAAGGGCCTGCTCCTGCCGGACCAGATGCAGGCCTTCTTCGCCGACCTGCGCGATCCGCGCATGAAGAGCGCGATCGCGCTCGTCCACCAGCGGTTCAGCACGAACACGTTTCCCTCCTGGGACCGGGCGCATCCCTATCGATTCATCGCCCACAACGGCGAGATCAACACCCTGCGCGGCAACGAGAACTGGATGCACGCGCGCGAGCCGCTGTTCGCCTCCGAGGCCTTCGGCGAGGACATCGAGCGCATTCGGCCGATCGTCGACGAGGCCTCGAGCGACTCCGGCAAGTTCGACAACTCGCTCGAGCTGCTCGTCCACACCGGGCGCTCGCTGCCGCACGCGGTCATGATGATGATCCCGGAGGCGTGGCAGAAGCACGAGTCGATGAGCGCGAGCAAGCGCGAGTTCTACGAGTACCACTCCTGCCTGATGGAGCCGTGGGACGGCCCGGCCTCGATCGCCTTCACCGACGGCACGATGGTCGGCGCGATCCTCGACCGCAACGGCCTGCGTCCGTCGCGCTACGTCGTCACCCGCGACGGCCTCG
>JAFMJW010000302.1 GCA_017853315.1 Alphaproteobacteria bacterium | reverse complement strand
GCGAGCAGGTCGTCGAACAGGACCGGCTTCAGCAGGTAGTCCGCGGCGCCCGCTCGCAGCGCCTCGACGGCCGTCTCGATGCTCGCGTGGGCCGTCATCACGATCACGACGGTCTGCGGCGACACGGCGCGCGCCTTCTCGAGCACCGCGAGCCCGTCGGCGCCGGGCATCCGCAGGTCCGTCAGCACGAGCGCGAAGTCCTCCTCGTCGAGAGCGGCGACGGCCTCGCTGCCGTCCGCGGCGGTGCGCACCGTGTGGCCGGCGTCGCGAAGCACCTCGGCGAGGCTTTCGCGCACCCCGGGCTCGTCGTCCGCGATCAGGATGCCGTGGGCCACGGCCTCTCCCCCCGGCGCCGAGCGCCCGCGCCCCGCGCGCCCGGTCCTGCCCCCCCGTTGCGCGAGCGGACGCGGCGGGAACGACCGGGTCCCCGGGCGCGGCGACGCCCGGTCGCGGCATGGCACCTGCCCGACATGACGCGCGGAGCCTAGGACGCATCCGCAGCCGAGGCCAGCCTCCCCGGACTCGGGCGGCCGCGCGGGCAAGTCCCTTTCCCGGCCGGAGCAGCCGGGCTATGCCTGCGGTCGTCCGGAATCGCGCCCCCGCGAGGGGCGCGGACGAGTGCAATGGAACACGAGATCCCGGAAGAGGCCCCTGCCCCGACCCCGGAGTGGAACGGGGTCGTGCCCGCGGCGCTGCGCCAGGTCTGGCGCCTGATCGTCCTCGTCGTCGGAGTCACGGTCGTCGGCGTCGGCGTGGCGATGATCGTGCTGCCCGGGCCGGCCGTGGTCGTGATCCCCGCCGGGCTCGGCATCCTCGCAACCGAGTTCCTCTGGGCCCGCCGGCTCCTCGAACGGGTGAGGCGCAGCATCGATTTCCAGCGCTTCCGGGACTACACGCGGCGCGATTGAAGAATGGCCGCTGCGGCGGAAAGGCGAGGGTGCTAGCGGAGGACGCGGGCGAGAGTGGCGGAACTGGCAGACGCACTAGACTTAGGATCTAGCGGGCAACCGTGGGGGTTCGAGTCCCCCCTCTCGCACCTTCCTCGCCCTCCCGGGCCGGGGCGTGCCCCTTCGGGGCGCGGGTCCGGACGGGCTCGACCGATCCCGCGCGGCTCGTCGTCCCTTGAGGCGTCTTCCCGCCTCGGGTACGACCGGTGAGGCCGCGAGAGTTCGCGCGAGCCGCCGGGCCCGGTCCCGCGGCAGGAAGCCCGGCGAGGTCCATGAAGGTCGAGATCGAGGAAGTCAGTTCCACGCGGCGCAAGATCGCCGTCGAGTTCCCGGCGGAGCGGGTCGCGAGCGAGTTCGAGCGCGCCTTCCGCAGCGTGTCCCAGCGCGCCCGGATCAAGGGTTTCCGTCCCGGGCGGATCCCTCGCCCGGTGCTCGAGCGGTTCTACGGCGAGGAGGTCCGCAACCAGGTCGCGACCATCCTCGTCCGGGAGGGCGTGGGGGGCGCGATCGAGGAGTCGAAGCTCGAGGTGGTCTCGCAGCCCGAACTCGACATCGGGACGCTCGCCGAGAACGAGGCGCTGCGCTTTTCCGCCACCGTCGACGTGCGGCCCGAACTCGGCGCGATCGAGATCGACGGGCTCGCCGCCGAGCGGCCGGTCGTGACCATCGGCGACGCGGAGGTGGACAAGGTCGTGGAGCAGCTCCGCCAGCGCTTCGCGGAACTGGTCCCGGTCGAGGGCCGGTCCGAGCTCGCGCGGGGCGACTTCGCCAAGATCGACGTCGAGGTGTCCTGCGAGGGCAAGGTGGTCGAGGGCATGGGCGCCCAGGGGGCCAACGTCGAGGTCGCCGCGGGGGCGCTCCCGCCGTCGGTGGAGGAGCGCCTCTCGATCGCGCGCGTCGGCGAGACCTTCTCGGCCGAGGCACCCGCGCCGGAAGGGGCGCCCGAGGAGATCGCCGGGAAGGCGCTCGACTGGCGGGTGACCGTGCACTCGATCGCAGAGCGCCGGCTGCCCGAGGTCGACGACGAGTTCGCGAAGGACCACGGCGACTGCGAGACCCTGGGAGAGCTGCGCGAGAAGATCCGCGTCCAGCTCGAGCAGGACACGCAGCGGCGCGCCGAGGCTTCGGTGCGCGAGCAGGTGCTCGAGCAGCTCCTGTCGCGGCAGGCGATCGACGCGCCGGCCTCGCTGGTCCGGCGCCGTGCGGAGGACCTGCTCTCGGAGTTCAAGATGGAACTCCTCGGCCGCGGCCTCCAACTCTCCAGCGACGAGCACGAGACGGAGGCGCGGGAGAAGCTCCTGCCTCGCGCGGAGCGCGACGTCCGCATCGGGCTGCTGCTCGACGCGCTCGCCCGCCAGCTCTCGGTCGACGTCTCCGACGAGGATCTCGCCGAGCGCATCGGGCGCATCCTCGCGAGCGCCGGTCGACACCGCGACCAGTTGCGCGAGCACTACCAGCACGAGCACGCGCGTGACGCGGTGCGTTCGGAGATGCGAAGGGCCGCCGCGCTCGATCGCGTCGTGGAGCGCGCGGCGGTGAGGGACGGCGCTCCTGCGCCGGGCTGAAGAAGCCGCGTTGCCCGCCCCCACCCAAAGGTCTAGGATCCGTGCGTGATGACGAATTCGACGCAGCCATCGAGGGGAGGGCGGTCTTGAGGGGTCAACTGGTTCCGATGGTGGTCGAGCAGACCGGCCGCGGGGAACGCGCCTACGACATCTTCTCCAGGCTCCTGAAGGACCGGATCGTGTTCCTCGGGACCCAGGTCACCGACGAGATCGCCAACCTGGTGATCGCCCAGATGCTCTTCCTGGAGTCGGAGGACCCCGAGAAGGACATCCACTTCTACATCAACTCGCCCGGAGGGTCGGTCTCGGCCGGCCTCGCGATCTACGACACGATGCAGTACATCCGGCCGCCCGTCTCCACGCTCTGCCTCGGGCAGGCGGCGAGCATGGGCGCGCTGCTGCTCGGAGCCGGCGAGAAGGGCAAGCGTTTCGCGCTTCCCTACTCGCGGATCATGATCCACCAGCCTCTCGGCGGGGCCCAGGGGCAGGCGACCGACATCGACATCCAGGCGCGCGAGATCCTGCGCATCCGGGAGCAACTGAACAACATCATCGCCCGGCACACCGGGCAGAGCCTCAAGCGGATCGAGAAGGACACCGACCGCGACTTCTTCATGACGGCGAAGCAGGCCGTGGAATACGGGATCGTCGACGAGGTGATCGTCGCCCGGAAGAAGGGCTAGGGGGTTTCATGGCGAAGCACGGCGACGACCGAAACGGCAACCTGGTCTGCTCGTTCTGCGGCAAGAGCCAGGACGAGGTCCGCAAGCTGATCGCCGGACCCACGGTCTACATCTGCGACGAGTGCATCGACCTCTGCAACGACATCATCGCCGAGGAGTGCGACCAGGAAGAGGGCGTCGCGTCGGGCTCGGCGGTGCCGAAGCCGGCGGAGATCAAGAAGGTCCTCGACCAGTACGTGATCGGCCAGGAGCGCGCGAAGCGGATCCTGTCGGTGGCGGTCCACAACCACTACAAGCGCATCGACTCGCAGCTCGTGACCGGCGACGTCGAACTGCAGAAGTCGAACATCATCCTCATCGGGCCGACCGGCTCGGGCAAGACGCTGCTCGCGCAGACGCTCGCGCGCTTCCTGCAGGTCCCGTTCGCGATCGCGGACGCGACCTCGCTCACCGAGGCGGGCTACGTCGGCGAGGACGTCGAGAACATCATCCTCTCGCTGCTCCAGAACGCCGACTACGACGTCGAGAAGTGCCAGCGCGGCATCGTCTACATCGACGAGATCGACAAGATCGCGCGCAAGGGCGACAACCCGTCGATCACCCGCGACGTGTCGGGCGAGGGCGTCCAGCAGGCGCTGCTCAAGATCATCGAGGGGACCACCGCGTCGGTGCCGCCCAAGGGCGGCCGCAAGCACCCCCAGCAGGAGTTCCTGCAGGTCGACACGACCAACATCCTGTTCATCTGCGGCGGGG
>JAFMJW010000301.1 GCA_017853315.1 Alphaproteobacteria bacterium | reverse complement strand
GCCCCCGGGGGGATCGGCATGGGCGACTACGACGCGATCATCATCGGTTCGGGCGAGGGAGGTCTCACCGCGGCTCTCGCGCTCGCCCGCTCCGGCAAGCGGGTCGCCGTCTTCGAGCAGCATCACCTGCCCGGCGGCTACAGCCAGTCGTTCGAGATCGAGGGGTACCGGTTCAGCCCCGGCGTGCACTACGTCGGCGCGCTCGGTCCTGGCAAGAGCCTCCGGCAGATCTACGAGGGACTCGGCGTCGCGAACGACCTGGTCTTCCTCGAGATCGACCCGACCGGCTACGACCGGGTCTTCGCGGGGCGCGACCGCTTCGACATCCCCGCCGGCCGCGACCGCTTCAAGGAGAAGCTGCAGGCGACCTTTCCCTCGGAGCGCGAGGGCCTCGACCGCTACTTCGACGTGATCTCGAAGCTGATCGACGAGATGGGCTGGGCGTCGCCGATCCACGGCGTGCTCGACGCGGCCCGCATGGTCGCGCACATGCCGACGACGCTGCGCCATGGCCTCCAGCCGCTCGGCAGCTTTCTCGACGGCTGCACGAAGGACCCGTTCCTGCGCGCGATCCTGACGATCCAGTCGGGCGACCACGGCATGGCGCCGTCGCGCGCGCCGACCGCGCTCCACGCCGGACTCCAGGGCTACTACTTCGACGGCGGCTGCTACCCGCGCGGAGGCGCCCACTCGATCCCGGAGACCCTCGTGCGCCACGTCCGCGCCCACGGCGGCGACGTCCACCTGAAGTCGCCGGTCGCGAAGATCCTGGTCGAGGACGGTCGCGCACTCGGCGTGCGCCTCGCCGACGGCCGCGAGGTTCGCGCCGGAATCGTCGTCTCGAACGCCGACCCCGGCGTCACCTGGGGCGAGCTCGTCGACTCCGAGCATCTGGGATTCTTCCTGCGCCGGCGCATCGAGCACCTGCACTGGTCGATCTCGACGCTGAGCCTCTTCATGGCGGTCGACATGGACCTGCGCGCGGCCGGGCTCGACTCCGGGAACGTCTGGTGGAGTCGCACCCACGACGTGGACGCCGCCTACGCGTACGCCGAGCGGCCGAGCCTCGACGGAACCGAGCCGATCGAGGGACTCTTCTTCAACGTGACCACGCTCAAGGACCCCTCGCTGCGGCGCGACGGGATCCACACGGTGGAGGCGATCGCGATCGCCGGCCCGGAGCCGTTCGCGCGCTGGCGCGACGTCCCGCGCGGCCGCCGCGGAGCGGACTACGCGGCGCTGAAGGCGGCGCTCGCCGAGCGGATCCTCGACGCGGTCGAGGTCTTCGTGCCCGGGCTGCGCGACCGGGTCGTCTTCAAGGCGCTCTCGACGCCGCTCACGAACATGCACTACCTGCATGCGACCGAGGGCGGGATCTACGGCACGGAGAAGACGATCGGGAACCTCGGGCCGTTCAGCTTCCCGGTGAAGACGCACCTCGACGGACTCTTCCAGTGCGGGGCCAGCACGATCGCGCCGGGCATCAACGGCGTGACGAACTCCGGCCTCGACGCCGCGGCGGCGGCACTCGACTGCCCGCGCGAGGAGCTGCTGAACGCGAAGGGGCAGTCGCTGCGGATCTACCCGTCCGAGGATCCGGCGAGCTGGCCCGCCGAGCTGCGCTGACCCGGAGCTCGGCCCGCGGGCTCGCCGATCCGCGCCGAGGCGAGCCGCGGTGTCCGCGCGCCGCATCCCTCCCGCGGCCCGCGCGAGAGACCCTCGCCCGGCACGCCGACGACGGCGTCCGTCAGACCTCGATGCGCGACGGCACGGGACGGCCGAGCAGGCGGTTGCCCGCGCGGCAGACCTCGGCGAGGCGCTCGCGCTCGGCGGCCGGGAGCTCGGGCGCGCGCGCGGGGGGGCGGCCGCGCACCATCGCCGCCGCGCGGTCGATCCAGCCGTCGCGCTCCGCGTCCATCTCGAAGAAGCCCGCGATCCGCCGCATCGTCTCGGCCGGCCGGTCGACCAGGTCCTCGAAGGAGACCTCGATGTACTGTTCCGGTCGCAGGCGGGCGACGCCGCGGAAGCCGGTCGCGAGCTGGTCGCTCCAGAAGGTGCCGAAGTGGGCGGCGTGGGGGCGCCGGGCGAGCATGCGCGCGACGGGGTCGTCGCGGCCGGGGACGGGCGTCACGGTCGAGAGTGCCGTCGCGAGGTCGACCTCGGGGTCGAGCCCGTAGACGATCGAGATCGCGAGCCGGAACGCCGCGTGTTCGCGCATCGAGAGCGAGGCTTCCTCGCCCTCGCGGTGGAGGTGCACGAAGCGCGCCTCGGGGAAGGCCTCCGCGAGCGCCGGCAGGTACTCGATCGAGGAGCCGGAGCGCTCGTTCCAGGTCGTCTTGCCGCACTGGCGGGCGAGCCACTCGAAGTAGGCGCGGTAGTGCTCGGGCATCGTCCTCGACGGCTGCGCGCGCAGGAACTCGCGCGACTCGTCGAACAGCCGGTCGGGGTCGTCGGTGAGCCGCGGCAGCGTCGAGACGAGCAGCCAGGGCACGTCGTCGTCCTTGCCGAAGCGCTTTCCGGGCTGGCCGAACGGGTAGCAGACCTCCTCGACCTCGTGGCCGCGGCTCGTCACCATCGTGACGAACGGGTGGGGCCGCGAGACGATCTCCCAGACGTCGGTGCCCGGCACCTTGCCCGGCGCGAAGCGCCGGTCGCCGGGGAGCCCGTTGAAGAACTCGAACAGGCTCGCCATCTCGGGCGAGGTCGCGAGCATGCGCGAGAGCAGCGTCGAGCCGCAGCGCCCGGTGCCGACGACGAACCGATCCATCGGGACTCCGACTATCACCGCGGGCCGGGGCGGAGGAAGCGGGCGCCCCGCTCCCGGGAGGCCGGGAGGCGAGTCGCGTCCCGCGAACGGGCCGCGAACCGGCGGGGCGCCCTAGCGCGAGCAGCGCATGCGGGTCGCGAAGTAGCGGAACCCGACCTCGGGCCGCGCGTGCAGCTCGCGGAACGCGGCCGCGAGCTCGTCCGCGTCCTGCCGGGTCGCCTCGCCCGTCCGCACGAGCGTGTCGGCTCCCGACAGGAGGAGGCTCTCGAGGTAGCCGATCCAGGTCTCGCGCCGTTCGGGGCGCGCGCGGCTGTCGATCATCCGGGCCACGTCCGCCCGGACGGTTCGCGCGCCGGCGCGCTCCGCGCAGGCCGCGAGCTTCGGCCCGACGAACGGGTCGCCGCCGCCCGCCTGCTGCACGCGGTTGAAGCGCTCGAACCAGCGCGCGATCGAGGGGATCGGCGGGTCGATCCGGAAACTCGCGTTGTCGACCTCCAGGCACTCGACGAAGCCCCCGGGCGCGACCACGCGCAGCGCCTCCCGCAGGACCGGGACGGGATCGGCCACGTGCTCGAGCATCCAGATCGTGACCACGCGGTCGAAGAAGCCCGACGCGAACGGCAGGGCGAGCGCGTCGCCCCGGACGAGGCCGATCGTCTCGGGCAGTCGCTCGCGGGCGGCCGCGAGGTAGGAGGCGGCTCGGTCGATGCCGACCAGGCGCACGTCGGGCCAGCGCTCCGCGACGAGTTCGAGCTCCGCGCCGACGCCGCAGCCGATCTCGAGCAGGGAGCGGACGCCGGAGAGGTCCCAGCCGTCGAAGACCCCCGGCGCGAGAATGCGCGCCTGCGAGACCAGCCGGTCGCGCTCTTCGGAGGAGAATCCGTGGATGTAACCTTCGGACATCGTCGCCGGCCCGCCGGACTCAGTACCCGTAGCGGAGCTGGACCGCTCGGCGTCTCCGCTCGATCGTCGCGCGGCGCTCCTCCCGTCCGACCCGTCTCGTCCCCGCGGGGAGCAGCCGCTCGACCTCGCCGGCCGCGACCCGGGTGATCGTCGGCTGGTTCACGGTCTCCGGGAACAGGTAGCGGATGCCGATCGTGCCCTCGCGGTGCCCCTCGGGGTCGATCCAGTTGTGCACGCCGGGATCGTCGTGCGCGATCACGCCGCGGAAGCGGCCGTCGGC
>JAFMJW010000300.1 GCA_017853315.1 Alphaproteobacteria bacterium | reverse complement strand
CGCCCGCGGTCGCGAGCGCCGCCTCGGGCGAGTCCGTGAAGTTGCAGATGAACGCCGTCGAGCCGAGCACGATCTGCGACGGGTCGCGGCCGGCCGCGCGCGCCTCGTCGCGCACGAAGGCGAGCTTCTCGACGAACGCCTCCTCGGTCACCTTCGCGACCTCGGCCGGCAGGACCGTGCCGGCGCGGCCGCTGTCGGCGATCACGTTCACGATGTCGGCGTGGCGCGCCGCGATCCGCAGGAGCCCCTTGCCGCTGCCGCCGAGCAGAATCGGCGGAGTCGGCTTCTGCAGCGGCTTCGGCGACACGAAGGCGTCCTGCAGCCGGTAGAACTCGCCCTCGAAGTCGGTTCGGTCCTGCGTCCACAGGCTGCGGATCACGCGGATCGACTCCTCGAGCCGACGCAGCCGCGGCTTCACGTCGGGGAACTCGGCACCCATCATCTCGAACTCCGCGCGCGTCCAGCCCGAGCCGATGCCGAGGATCGCGCGACCCGAGCTCACATGGTCGAGCGTCGTCGTCGCCTGCGCCGTGGACGCCGGGTGCCGGAACAGGTTGCACAGGACGAGCGATCCGAGCCGCACCCGGCAGGTCGAGGCCGCGATCGCGCCGAGGATCGCCATCGCCTCCCAGGAATCGCGCCCGCGGTCGAGCCCGCCGCCGCCCTGCTTCTCGTAGGCCCAGTGGTCGGGAACGAAGACGTCGGAGAACCCGAGCTCGTCGACGCGGCGGGCGAGCGCGAGGAGGTCACGGGCGGGGAGGGCTGCGAGTTGGATGCCGATGCGCATGGCCCTGCGCTACGCCGCCGGCCCACGCCCGTCAAAGCGGATCGCTCCGGCGCGGTTTGCCCGACCCGGGGCGGGCGACTAGGGGAGGTTCGTGGCTTCCTTTCCCGACCGCCTCCTTCGAGCCGCGAAGCTCGACCCGGCGCTCTACGAGGAGGTCGAGCACGACGAGGACGCGCTCGGCGAAGCGATGTCGGTCGTCGTCGCCGCGAGCCTCGCGGCCGCGATCGGCACCGGCGCCGAAGACGGCCTCGGCGCGGCGCTTGCGGGCGTGCTGCTCTCGCTCGTCAGCTGGGTCGCATGGGCCGCGCTCTCGTTCCTGGTCGGCACGCGGCTGCTCCCCGGCCCGAAGACCGAGGCGGACGTCGGCCAGCTGCTGCGCGCGACCGGATTCGCGGCCGCGCCCGGGCTCCTGCGCCTGCTCGGCATCGTGCCGGGGCTGCGCATGATCGCGTTTCTCGCCGCCGGCGCCTGGACGCTCGCGGCGATGGTCGTCGCCGTGCGCCAGGCGCTCGACTACGACTCGACCCGCCGCGCGATCGCGGTGTGCGTGATCGGCTTCGTGCTGCAGGCGATCGTCGTCGGCTTCCTGATCGCGACGTTCGGCGGCGTACCGGCTCCGACCGGCGAGACCGCCTGAGCGGAACTCAGCGCGCGACCGGCGCTCCGTCCGTCGCCTGCGAGGCGAGCCTCTCGGCGAGGATCTTCTCCTCGATCGCCTTCGCCCAGCGGCGGTGCGCCTCGGGGCCGAGATGCGGGTTCCAGCCGAGCGAGAACTGCCGCACGAGGTCGTCCCAGTCGAAGGTCTCGGGAAACACGCCGAGGAGTTCCACCATCGGCACGTTCTCCTCGCGCGAGAGCGTACGCAGCATGAGACGCCACTTCTGGCTCCCGGCGAAGGTCGCGAGCAGCACCGGGACGCCCGCCGCGCGGGTCATGCGGATCATCCGCCGCAGCGGCTCCATGACGGGTTCGACCAGGATCGGCTCGACCGGTCCGTCGCGAACCTCGCCCATCCAGCGCTGCTTGCCGCGTCGGCTTTCCTCGGTGGGCGCGGAGCTCCAGCGGGTCCACGCGCGCCGCATGGCGGTCCACAGGCGGCTCCACTCGCCGCCGGCGTAGGCCTCGCGTCGCCAGGCCGCGAGCTTCTCCGCCTGCTCGGGCGTGCGGTCGCCGGGTGCCACCGGCTTCGAGACCAGAAAGTGCTCCGGGTCGGCGAAGGCCGCCTTGTCGACGTCGTTGCTCGACGGGACGATGATGACGAGGTCGGGATGCATCGGGAGCGCGAAGTGCTCGAGCACGCCGAGCTCCTGGAAGGTGTTGTAGCCGGTCACGGCGAAGTTCAGCACCTCGACCGGGCGTCCGAGCGTCGAGGAGAGCGAGCGCGCGAGGAGTTCGCCGGTCGTGGACTCGAACGCCACGCCGAAGCCGAAGGCGTGGCTGTCGCCCAGCAGGGCGATCCGGAACGTCCCGGGTGCCTTCTCGCGCGACCACTCGGGGCCGCGAAATCCCATCGAGTTCGTGCGCAGGTCCGCGTTGAAGGCGGTGCCGTCGTAGCCCGGGACCAGCACGTAGTTCACGCCCGGGGCGTCGGTGGCCTCGAACACGGCCTCGACCGCGCTCGGGTTCTCGGGCGGCTCGACGAGCCTCGCGACTCCTTCGGCGAGGAGGATCGCGCCGAGCAGTCCGGCGAGCCCGAGCAGCAGCCTTCCCGCGAGCCCGGCCCCCGGCCGATCGGTGTCCGTCGCCTCCTCCTTCACCGCTGGATCCCGCGTCGCCTGCGCGTCGCGCCGCAGGGACGACACCACCGGCCCGAGGCGGGTGCAAGCGGATCGCGCGACGGTCGTTCCACCGTCAGGCGAAAGTCCGGACCGGCCGCGCCGTCGGTTGGGGCGCATGGATCGCCATCCCGAGTCCGAAGCCGAGCCGGCGCCCGCGGGGGCTCCCTCTCCTCCCCGGCGCCGGCCGGCGCTCGCGATCGCGGCGCTGTCGATCGTGGCGGCCTCGCTCGCCACGATCGGCGCGTCGCGCGCGCGCCCGCCGGGCGTCGAGCGCGGGGCGCTGCTCGCGCGCGCCGACGGCGAGACGCTCGCCGCGACGACCGAGGCGTGTCGGGCGGCGCTGCTGCGCGGCGAAGCCCGGCGCGTGCGCGCGGGCGGCTACGGCGCGCTCGCGATCCCGGTCCGCCTCGCGCCCCGATCGACGGGCGCGGACGGCCTCGCGGGCCCGCCGCGCCTGCCGCCGGAGGCCACCGCTCGTCGGCTCGCGGCGGCCCACCTCGCGCTCGCGGCCGAAGGGATCCGCACCGTCGCGGTCGTCGAGCTGCCCTCGGGCGAGACGTGTCGGTCGCGGCGGGCGCGCGGGTTCGTCGCGCGCTGGCGCGAGGCGATCCGCGAGGCGTCCTCGTCCGCGAAGGCCCCCGCGGGTCGCGGCGAAGGCAGCGAGCCCTCGATGCCTCGCGCCTCCTCGGCCGACGTCCTGTGCCGCGTCGAGGGATCACCGACGGCCGTCTTCGACGGAGGCACCGGCGAGGGGCTCCCGGCGGCGATCGTCGAGGAGACCGGACTGCCCGACGTCGAGAACGGCGACTTTCGGCGCGGCTGGGACGGTTGGAGCACGCGCGGTCGCGTCGCGCTCGAGCCACCGGCCGAGCCGATCGACGAGGCCTGTTTCCCGCTGGTGGCGCGCCTCGAGCGCGGCGGCGCGATCTCGCAGCGGATCTCGGGCGGACTGCCCGACCTCGCACGCGACGTCCCCGCCGAGCGCCCGGCCGAGAGCGCGACGGCGCCCGCCGTCGCCGAGCTCGTGCTTGACGTCGTACCCGAGCCGAACCCGCGCGCGCTGGTCGTCACGCTCGCGGGAGACTCGCACGAGGTCGTGCTCGCGGCGGCCGAGCGACGCGCGAAGGTCGGCCTCGCCGCCCGACCGGAGGCCGGCGACGAGCTCTCGATCGAAGTGCCGCCCGAGGCACGCGGGTCGGTGGCGCTCTCCTCCGTGCGCCTGCATCCGGCGGGCGAGGCCGTCGCCTCGGGTCGTGCGGAGGTCGCGCTCGCGCCCTGGCAGGTCGTGCCCGTCGCATCGATTTCCGGCGACGGTGTCGACGAGGCCGTCGCCTCGATCGACCTCGCGTCGCCTCCCGACCTGGGGCCCGTCGCCTTCTCGCCCGACGAGATGAACGCCTGGAAACTCTACGTGT
>JAFMJW010000299.1 GCA_017853315.1 Alphaproteobacteria bacterium | reverse complement strand
CGCTCCACGAGACCGAGGATTCGAGCCGATCGAGCGGTGATGCGGTGGATCGCCTCGGGTAGAGTGAAGATCCCGCGTCGCCGCGTGAGCTCGCTGAGCAGGAAGGTCGGCGAGTCCGCATCGGTGAACAGACCGACGTGCGCCCCCGCGTCGCCGAGCATCGGGATGACGTACGGGTTCTCCATGTACTTCCACTGATTCTGCACGGCATCGCCGAAGGCCCACAGATTGAGGAACTCCCGTCCTTCCGACTGCAGGAGGCGGGCGACGTAGATCTCGACGGGGTCGCTCCCGGTCTCTTGCGCGAGCTGCTCGATGCTGCCCCTGTCGTCCAGGTCGAAGTCGGGACACTCGTCCATCCCGAGGGGGTGGAGCTTGCGCGCGACATGCCCGAACCCTCCCGCCGCCTTGGCTTCCGAGATCAGCGTCTCCCGTGTCCCGGAATCGCGCAGCGCGTCCACGCGGTCGGCGATCGTGGGCAGCGCCATGAGCGCCTGCCACGCGGGCGTGGACAGGAGTGGCTGCCGAGCGAGGCCGAAGAAGGACCCGCTCGGGCGGGCGTGACAGAGCGACGAGATCCGGTTTCCAGCTTCGTTGTTGCGCTCGAGGAACTCGCTCCATCTCGCGACACCGCCGTCGCCCTCCGCGACGACACCACCGGAAAAAAGCACCTGGCAGCCGATCTTCGCGCCTTGTTCGAACATCTCGCGCTCGCTCTTGAACCGCGAGAACAGGTCCGGCGCGACCTGGAACAGCCCACCTCGGCCGCCGGCATCGACCACCGCCTGCTGGATGGCCTGCGTCTCCCGCGCATCGGCCCAGGTTCCGGGGGTGAGGCGCCCGTCGGGCACGCTGTGGAGCAGAAACCGGGACGTCGAGAAGCCCGCGGCACCTTCGGCAACGGATTCCTTCACCAGTTGAACGATGCGCTCGAGCTCTCGGTCGTCGGCCTGCACGCCGTGGTCACAGCTCTTGTCGCCCATGACCTCGAAGCGGATCGCCGAGTGTCCGACCAGACCGACGACATTCAGGGCGGGTTTCAGGGACTGGACGGCGTCCAGATACTGGCCGTAGCTGGTCCAGTTCCACGGCAGGCCGTCCATGATCGCATCCGCGTCGATGTCCTCGACGGACTGCATCAACTCCGCGAGGTAGCGCCGGTTGGCTTCGCTGCACGGCGCGAAGGTCACGCCGCAATTGCCGATCAGGGCCGTGGTCACGCCGTGGTAGGAGCTCGGCCGCATCTCCGGGTCCCAGCCGACCTGCGCGTCGAGATGGGTGTGGAGATCGACGAACCCGGGCGTGACGATCTTGCCGGTGGCATCGATGGTCCGAGCCGCCCGCTCCCCGGAGAGATCGCCGACGCGGGTGATTCGGCCCCGGTCGACGGCCACGTCGGCGCGCGTGCCGTCCGTGCCCGTACCGTCGATCACGGTACCACCCGAAATGATCAGTTCATGGACCATGGAAATGCAATTCCTTTCCGTAAGGCTCGAACGCGCCGTAGTGCGCCATGACGTGAGGATGTGAGCGACGCAGCCCCTGCGTCACCGAATCAGGACGGCGGCTCGCGCGATGCACCAGTAGGCGGCGAGGCAGCCGACGCCGTAGGCGGGCAGCGCGCTGGACCAGGACGGCAGCGGAACGTGCGCGCGGATCACGAGCCGCCACGCGGCCAGCACGAGCCCGATGAAGGCGAGCTGGCCCAGCTCGATGCCGACGTTGAACGCGAACAGCGCGAGGGGGATCTCGCCGCTCGGAAGGCCGACCTCGGCCAGCGCGCCCGCGAAGCCGAAGCCGTGCAGCAGACCGAAGGCCCCGGCCATCATCCACGGGAAGCGACGCAGCCTGCCCGGTGGCACGTCCGGGCCCTGCGCCAGCTCGGCGCCCAGAACGAAGATGCTGCCGGCGATCGCCAGCTCGACCAGCCCGCTCGGGAAGGCCACGAACCCGAGCACGGCGAGGGAGAGCGTCACGCTGTGGCCGAGCGTGAAGGCGGTGACCGTCTTCAGCAGCGGGCGCATCCGGGCGCCGACGAGCACGAGCAGACCGAACACGAAGAGCAGGTGGTCGAAGCCGCCGGCGATGTGCTCGACGCCGAGGCGAACGTAGTCGCGCAGGACGGCGAGCCGCGATGGCCGCTCGGGGATCACCAGGCTCGGCTCCGAGCTGCGCAGGACTGCCTGGATGCGACGGCCGTCGGCCAGCTCGACGCGCAGCAGGGCGTCGGTCGGGCTGGCCTCGAGCCCGCGGATGCCGATCCGAGCGCCCGTCAGGGACGCGCTGCAGGCCACGGCGTACCGCTCCACGACCCCGCCTCCCTCGCGCTCTGACGTCGAAGCGGTCGGGGCCGAGCAGGACTCGGGGAGCAGCGGGGCGAGGTTCGTCCCGCGGACAGCCACCGCAGGCGTCTTGAACTTCACCTCGACGCGACCACCGCCGCGTTCGCGCAGCTCGAGCAGGGCGGGCGCGAGCGGGTGTGCGCGCGCGGGCACCGCCCCGAGAACCAGCGCGACGAGAGCCCTCACGGCCACGAGCCGCGCCGTCATCCGGAGTGGGCTCCCGTCGTGGAGCCGTCCTCCACGATCACGTCGTAGCGCGCGCGGAGATCGGTGATCGCCTGCGCGAGATGCGCCTCGCGACGCTCGTGGCGCCAGCTCAGGATCACCCGGTCTCGCACCTCGTCGAGGCTCGGTAGTCGCTCGGGATCGTGCCGCTCGACCCACACGAGGTGAAGGCCGAATGGAGAGGCGATCGGATCCGACCAGCGGCCTTCGGGTAGCGCGAGGACGGCGTCCGCGAACTCGCTTCCGAAGCGCGTCTCGATCTGTCGGCGCGTCATGCCGCGGAACGCGTGCCCCCCGGCGAACGGATCGCCGAGCGCCGCCGCCCGCTCCGGGGGCAGCCCTTCGCTGCGAAGCCGGTCGAGAAGTGTCTCGGCAGCGTCGTGGCGCGCCTCTACGCGATCGGTGTTCGCCAGGACCGCGTGTCGCCAGCTCACCCGCGCCGGCGTGCGGAACTCGTCGGCGCGTCGCTGCAGATGGGACTCGAGCTCCGTCTCGGTGGGCGGTCGATCGGCCTCTCGCTCGAGCAGCAGGCGCATGTTGCGGACGAACATGTTCCGCAGCACGACATCGTCGTCGGCGAGACCGAGCCCGGCCGCCTCTCGCAGGACCGCAGCGTCCTCCATCCCGTCCGCATGCTCGTCGTCGAGGAACTCGAGCTTCTGGCGCAGGCGGCCCAGCACGGCGGGGTTGTCGGTCGCGAGTCCACGGCGCAGAGCCTCGCGGTAGAGAATATCCTCCTCGACGAAGCGGTCGACCAGGACTCGTACGGTCGCCGGGTCGGGGCTGCGGCCGATGCGCCTCGCCTCCTGGGCGACGAGCACGCGCACGCGCCGATCGGTCAACTCGACCCGCGGACGCTCCTCGCCCGCCCGGGGACCACCCGTGAGCGCGGCCTTCCCCGCGAACAGCAGCCCTCCGACCAGCGCGAAGTGCAGCGGGGGCCACCGCAGGGCACGGCGCAGCTGCATCTGGATGTCCTTCCGCACGGCGGTCAGCTCGGCGAGTACCAGATCGGTGAGGTCCAGGCGCGCTCCTGGACCGTCTTCGGGACCTCCGGGTAGTTCTCCGCGCAGCACGACGCCTCGACGTCGCGAGGCATGGCCGGGTCGCCGCAGGGCACGCCATCCGCGGCCTGATTGGCCAGCTCTGCGGCACACGCCTGACGGTAGGGATCCGTGCCGTCGCAGCACACGCCGAGCTTCTGCGCCTGCGGGAGCCCCGCGGCGCACGCTTCGGCCACGTTCCCGAAACGGTCGGCGCAATACTGCTGGTTCCATCGACAGGTCGGATTGTCGACGACCCGCGCGTAGTAGAAGGCCCGCTGCCGGGCATCGAAGTCCGGGTCCTCCCAGACGGTGCAGAGCGAGGCGAAGCCCATGCCCCGGGGCGCGCAGGTGTTCACGTCGACGCTCGC
>JAFMJW010000005.1 GCA_017853315.1 Alphaproteobacteria bacterium | reverse complement strand
TCGATGGTTGTCGAGAAACGCCGCCCGTAGGGTGGAACCCGATCGGGGCGAGCCTCGGGTTATCGGCCTCACGAATTCCAAAGTCAAGGAAATTCGCGCCGCGGTCGCGCACTCGGCCCCCTAGGGGGACCGGCCGAGCCCCTGCCCGAGGCTGGGTCAGGGACGCCTGCGGGCGTCCCGGGTCCCTCTCGACGGCACCCTGGTCCCACCAGGCCCAGGTGTCCCGGCCCCCGTGGCCTCGCCCTCGGCGGGCAGGTGCAGAGGGCTCGCCGTCACGCTCTCCCACCGTCCGATCTGGACTTTCCCCGGCGGCAGGCCCCGGGGCTTGCTCACCTCGGCGGCGAACGCCAGGTGCACGGCGACGCGCCCCCCGTCCCGGGCACTCGAATGCGCGGCGGCGAGGCCCGCCGCGAAGCGGGCCGTGTCACGCGGCAGGCGTCGAAGCCCGTCGGGGTTCCGCACGACCACGTGCGATCCCGGCCCCGAGGCGACGTGGAGCCAGAAGTCGCGCGGAGCCGCGAGCTTCAGCGACAGGATGTCGTTGTCCTCCGCGCTGCGCCCGACGAGCACGACGAGCCCGTCGGGCGAGACGTGGCGACGGGCGACGCGACGGCCGCGCCAGATCCCCTGGTCCGGATCGGTCGGACCCGGGTCGCGCCCGCGCTCGCCTCCCGCCGCCATGTCGTGACGATCGCCGGCGAGTCAGCCGACGACGTCCTCCGAGAGCGAGCGCGCCACGGCGAGCGCGGCCCGGAACTGCGGGTCGCCGTCGAGGTCGGGAAGCTCGCGGGCCACCAGGTCGCCGGGTCCCCCACTCGGCGACGGGAGCACCTCCGCACCGGGAAGCGGCGGATCGATGCGGAGGCGACCATCGGGCTCGCTTCGCACGGAGACCACTCGAGAAACGCTCCCTGCGACCTCGAAGCCGGCCTCGAGGAGAAGCGGCGGGCCGTCCGTGGCCCGGAGCACCTCGACCCGGACGTCTCTTCCCGAGGGCCCGTCCAGGGTCCAACGGGCCGACGATGGGGTGATCGCGCCGCCGTCGCGACGTCTCCACCCGAGCCGCGCCGCGAGCCATCCCACGAGCAGCAGCGCCTTCGGCAACGCGTGCGGACCGTGGACGACGCGCACCGACGTCGTCGCGGCCGCTTCCGCACCGAGTGCGCGAGCGACCGCGAGTCGCCACGGCGCGAGCCGCACCCAGGCGAGGTCGGCCAGCCCGATGCGCGGGTCGACGGCTTCCGCCCATCGCCCCACCGATCGCAGGCCGACCGCCTCGTCGGCCCAGTCCCGGCTGTCCCACAGGATGCGTCGCGCCATCGCGGCGAGCTCGGCGAAGACCTCTCCCGCGAGCGGCGGCGGCGTCGGAACGGCCCACCAGAGCGCGGTCGGCAGGTCCCCGACGAGCAGCGGTCGCACGATCGAGGGCAGGAGCCGCACTCCCTCGCCGCCGGCCCGGATCGAGACCTGCTCGGAGCAGATCTTCCGGCCGCCGTCGCCCGCGCGGCAAAGCGCGGAGACCCACGCCTTCGGCTCGGCGCCGAGGTCGTCGTCCCGGACCAGGAGGAGGATCCGCGACGGATGCCGCTCCGAGATCTCGGCGAGACTCTCGTGCAGGCGGCCGTCGGCCGCCTCGCCGCTCGCGAACACGACCAGGTTCGACATCCGTGCCCGGGTCGGGACGACGCCCTGCCCCGCCCGGCCGAGGACGTCGAGCTGCGCCTCGAGTTCCCGCTCGATCGCGCCGAGGTCGACCGGGCGTTGCTCGGTCCACTCCTCCGAGGCCGTCCCCGGTCCCGTCCCGCTCCCGGCCGGCATCCCGGCCTCGGGGCTCACAGCGTCCGCCACGCCCGCCCGCGACCGTCCGCCTCGATGAGCCGGTCCGCCTCGACCGGGCCCCAGCTCCCCGCCGGGTATTCCGGGAGGTAGCGGCTGCCCCGCGCCTGCCAGGCCTCGAGGATTTCGTTCACCCACGACCACGAGGCCTCGACGGCGTCGCGGCGCATGAAGAGCGTCGCGTCGCCCGCCATCACGTCGAGGAGCAGGCGCTCGTAGGCTTCCGGCGACTGGTCGCCGAAGGTCGAGCCGTAGCGGAAGTCCATTTTCACCGGGTAGATGCGCACGCGCGGGCCCGGCAGCTTGGTCGCGATCCGTAGCGAGAGCCCCTCGTCGGGCTGGATGCGGATCGCGAGCACGTTGGGCTCGATCGGCGTGCCGGACGCGTTGAAGAGCATCTGCGGCACGTCCTTGAACTGCACCGCGATCTCGCTCGCGCGCTTGGGCAGCCGCTTGCCGGTGCGCAGGTAGAACGGCACGCCCGCCCAGCGCCAGTTGTCGACGAAGGCCTTCAGCGCGACGTAGGTCTCGGTCGTCGAGTCGGCCTTCACCCGGTCCTCGCGCCGGTAGCCGGGAACCTCCACGCCGTGCTGAAAGCCGGCCGCGTACTGCGCCCGGACGACGTGGCGCTCGAGGTCCTCGCCGCGCGGGATCGCCCGCAGGCACTTCAGCACGGCGACCTTCTGGTCGCGCACCACGTCGGCCGTCATCTCGAAGGGCGGCTCCATCGCGACCAGGCACAGCACCTGCAGGATGTGGTTCTGCACCATGTCCCGCAGCGCGCCGGCGCCTTCGTAGTAGTTGGCGCGCGTGCCGACGCCCTCCTCCTCGGCCACCGTGATCTGCACGTGGTCGATGTACTTCTGGTTCCAGAGCGGCTCGAAGATCGAGTTCGCAAAGCGCATGACGAGCAGGCTCTGGACCGTCTCCTTGCCGAGGTAGTGGTCGATGCGGAAGATCTGCCGCTCGCCGCAGACGGCCGCGACCGCCCCGTCGATCTCGCGAGCGCTCGCGAGGTCGTGGCCGATCGGCTTCTCGACGATGACCCGGGAGAACGGCTCGCCCGGGGCGTCGCGCTTCAGCAGACCCGCCGCCTGGAGGTGCTGCACGCAGGTCACGATCTCGCCCGGCGGGACGGAGAGATAGAAGATGCGGTTGCCCGGGATCCCGAAGCCGGGCTCGATCTCCTCGATCCGCTTGCGCAGGGCTTGGTAGGCCGCGGGGTCGCCGAAGGAGCCCGTCACGTAGAACAGGCTGCGCTCGAAGCCGGCCCAGCGCTCGGCGTCCGCGACCCGTCGAGAGAAGCGGTCGACGCCCTCCCGGCCCGCGGCCCGGAACTCCTCGTCGCCCATCTCGCGGCGCGCGAACCCGACCACGGCGAAGCTCGGCGGGAGGACCCCGTCGAGCGAGAGGTTGTAGAGTGCCGGCACGAGCTTGCGGCGCGCGAGGTCGCCGGCGGCGCCGAAGATGACCAGCGTGCAGGGAGCCGCGACGGGCCCGCCCTCCTGCCCGCCCAGCAGTGTCTCCCCTGGCTCCGCCATCCGTCCGTCTCTCTGGCAGCGCAGCCGCTGCCGCTCAGGTCGCCGCCGATCCCCCGGGACGCTCGAGAACCTGCACCTCGTGGCCGCGCTGCACGAGCACGACGTCGGCCATCCCGGCGAAGATGCCCGTGCCGACCACCCCGGGAATCTCCCGAAGCCGCCGGTCGAGTTCGCCCGGGTCCTCGATCCGCGAGAGCGCGACGTCGATGATCCAGTTGCCGTTGTCGGTCCGCCAGGGGCTTGCGTCCCCTCCCCGGAGCGGGGCGCCGAAGCCCATCTGCTCGATGCGGCGGCGGCACAACGGGAGGGCGAACGGGACGACCTCCACCGGGAGCTTCCCGTGCGCACCCAACGCCTCGACCATCTTCTCCGAGCCCACCAGCATGACCCGCCGCCGCGAGGAGGACGCGACGATCTTCTCGCGGACCAGCGCACCGCCGTAGCCCTTGATCAGGTCGAGCCGGGGGTCGACCTCGTCGGCACCGTCGAAGGTCGTGGCGATCTCGCCCGCGGACCCGAGGTCGAGCAGCGGGATGCCCAGCTCGCGCGCGAGCGCGGCGGTCGACTCGGAGGTCGGCACGCCCCGCACCGAGAGTCCTTCCCGAACGCGATCGCCCAGCATGCGCACGAAGGCGGTCGCGGCCCGACCCGTACCGAGTCCGAGCACGTCGCCGTCGCGCACCCAGTCGAGCGCGCGGCGCGCGATCCCGTCGAGCGAAGCCTCAGGCGCGGACACAGGCCGTCCCGCCCGCCGGCCCCGTCGGCCGCTCGATCACGCCTTGCGGCCCACCTGCGCGAGCGCCGCGGCCACGACCGCGTCGGTCGTGAACCCGAACTCGGCGAGGACCTTCATCGCCGGCGCCGACTCGCCGAACCGGTGCATGCCGACGATCGCGCCGTCGAGGCCGACCCAGCGCTCCCAGCCGAAGGTCGACGCCATCTCGACGCCGACCCTCGCCCGCACCGCCGGCGGCAGAACCGAGTCCCGGTAGGCGGCGTCCTGCTTCGCGAAGACTTCCCACGACGGCAGGCTCACGACGCGCGAGCGCACGCCCTTCGCCACGAGCGCGTCGTGGGCCGCGAGGCACAGCGACACCTCGCTGCCGGTGCCGACGAGGATGACCTCCGGGCCTCCCGGTGCGTCCGCCAGCACGTAGCCGCCGCGCTGCAGGCCCGAGGCCGGCGCGACCTTCGTGCGGTCGAGCGTCGGCATCGCCTGCCGGCTCAGGACGAGGCACAGCGGTCCGTCGCGGTGCTGCAGGGCGAAGCGCCAGGCCTCGACGACCTCGTTCGCGTCGCACGGCCGCATCACCGTCATCCCGGGGACGGCGCGCAGCCCCGCCATCTGCTCGATCGGCTGGTGCGTCGGGCCGTCCTCGCCGACCCCGATCGAGTCGTGCGTGAAGACGAAGATCACCGGCAGCTCCATGAGCGCCGAGAGCCGCATCGCGCCGCGCGCGTAGTCGGAGAAGATCAGGAAGCCCGAGCCGTAGGGCCGCAGGTTCGAGAGCGCGAGCCCGTTCAGGATCGCCGACATCGCGTGCTCGCGGATGCCGAAGTGGAAGTTGCGCCCGCCGTGGGTGCCGGGCTGGAAGGAGCCTGCGCCGTCGAAGGTGAGCAGCGTCTTGGTCGACGGCGCGAGGTCCGCGGCGCCGCCGATCAGCCACGGCACGTGCTTCGCCACCGCGTTCAGCACCTTGCCGGAGGACTCGCGCGTGGCGAGGCCCTTCGCGTCGGCCGGGAAGGCGACCAGGTCGCGGTCCCAGTCCGCAGGGAGTCGGCCCGCCTCCATCGTCTCGATCTCGGCCGCGAGCGCCGGCTGCTGCTCGCGGAAGCGGGCGAACCTTCCCTGCCAGGCCTCGCGGGCAGCAAGGCCGCGGGCGCCCATGACCGCCTGGAAGTGCTGCTGCACCCCGTCGGGAACGAGGAACTTCGCGTCCTCCGGCCAGCCGTACGCGCGCTTGGCGAGCTTGATCTCCTCCTCGCCGAGCGGCTCTCCGTGCGCGGCCGCGGTATCCTGCTTGTGCGGAGCACCCCACGCGATGTGGCTGCGCACGACGATCAGGGTCGGCCGGTCCTTGCACGCGCGGAACGCCTCGATCGCGGCACCCACCGCCGCGGTGTCGTTCGCGTCGGCGACGTGCAGCACGTTCCAGCCGAGCCCCTCGAAGCGCCGGGGCACGCTCTCGGTGAAGGCGAGGCTCGTGCTGCCCTCGATCGTGATGTGGTTGTCGTCGTAGATCCAGCAGAGATTCGAGAGGGCATGGTGGGCGGCGAGCGAGGCCGCCTCGTTCGAGATGCCCTCCATCATGCAGCCGTCGCCGCAGATCGCGAAGACGTCGTAGTCGAAGAGCTCGGCGCCCGGGCGGTCGTAGCGCGACGACAGCCAGGCCTGCGCCATCGCCATGCCGACCGACGTGGCGAGTCCCTGGCCGAGCGGGCCGGTCGTGGTCTCGACTCCGGTCGTGTGGCCGTGCTCGGGATGACCCGGGGTGAGGCTGTGGAACTGGCGGAACTGCTTGATGTCCTCGACCGTCAGGCTCGGCTTGCCGAGCTTGCGGCCGTCCTTGCCCACCGCCTCGATGCCCGAGAGGAAGATGAGTCCGTAGAGCAGCATCGAGGCGTGGCCGTTGGACAGGACGAAGCGATCGCGTCCCGGCCAGAGGGGATCCGACGGGTCGTAGCGAAGGTGGTTCTGCCAGAGCTCGTAGGCGACCGGGGCGAGCGCCATCGGCGTGCCGGGATGGCCCGAGTTCGCCGCCTGCACCGCGTCCATCGCGAGCGTGCGGATCGTGTCGATGCACTTCTTGTCGATTTCCTGCTGCCCTGCCGCGGCCATGCCCGCCCCCTCTCCGGTGTTTCCCGCGCGAGGGGCCGTGCCCCCCGCTCTCCTTCTCAGGCCGCCTTCAGCGACGCGCGCTTCTTCTCGATCGCCGCGAGCAGCTTGTCCATCGGCTGGACGAACTTCGCCACGCCCTCTTCGAGCAGCCGGCCGGTCACGGACGAGAGCGAGATGCCGAAGCCCTCGAGTTCCGCGACCTGCGCCTTCGCCTCGGCGAGCTGCGCCGCCCAGGCCTCTTCGAGCGCGGCGTGCGGCTTGCCGCTGCGGCGGTACTCGACGAAGGTCTCCTCGGGGATCGTGTTCACGGTGTCTCGCGCGATCAGCGAGTCGACGTAGAGCGTCTTCGGGTACTTCGGGTTCTTCGTGCTCGTGCTCGCCCAGAGCACCCGCTGGGTGCGCGCGCCCTTCGCCGCGAGCGCCTTCCAGCGCGGCGCCGCGACGATCTCGAGGTAGCGCTCGTAGGCGAGCTTCGCGTTCGCGATCGCGATCTTGCCGCGCAGCCCCTCGATCCGGGCCTTGCGCGCCGCGTCGCCTTCCTTGGCGGCGAGCGCGTCGAGCTCGGCGTCCACCATCGAGTCGATGCGGCTCACGAAGAAGCTCGCGACGCTCGCGATCCGCGACAGGTCGGCCCCGCGGGCCGCCGAGCGCTCGAGCCCCTCCATGTAGGCCTCGGCGCAGTGCTGGTAGGCCGACACCGCGAACAGGAGCGTCACGTTGACGCTGATGCCCTCGCCGACCAGCGTCGCGATGGCGGGCATGCCGGCCGGCGTCGCGGGCACCTTGATCAGGACGTTGTCGCGCCCGATCGCCGCGTGCGCGCGGCGGGCGTACTTCACGGTCCCGTCGGTGTCGTTGGCGAGCTGGGGCAGGACCTCGAAGCTCACCCAACCGTCGCGGCCGGCGGTCTTCTCCCAGACCGGGTGCATCAGGTCGGCGGCCCAGCGGATGTCGTCCATCGCGAGGCCTTCGTAGACGTCGACCGCGCTCGGGGAGCCCGTCGCGACCGCGGCCCGGATCGCCTGGTCGTAGTCGTGGCTGTCGTTGATCGCCTTCTCGAAGATGGCCGGGTTCGAAGTGATCCCGAGCAGCCCGTCCTGGTCGATCATCGACTGCAACTCGCCCGAGGTGATGATCCCTCGCCGGATGTTGTCGTACCAGATGCTCTGCCCGAACTGCCCGACCTCGACCAGTGGGTTGCCCATGTGTCCCCCGAGACGGTCTGCCGGGTCGCCCCGGAATCCTTCGTGCCTTCCGACGCGTTCCCGAGGCCGGGTCGCGCCGCCTGCCGGTACCGAGTCCCCGCCCTGGACCGCAGGGCCCACGGACTCGAAACGACGGTGCCCGGAAGCCTTGAGGTTGCAGAAAGCCCCCCCCGTTTTCAAGCATCGGAAGGCAGGCTACGGAAGGGGCACGACGACCAGCGTGAAGACCTCCGACCGCCAGGGTGCCGACGTCCTCCTCGACGAGCGGGTACGGCCCGTGGCGTGGCAGAACCCCGCTCCGGCCGATTGCTACGACCTCGTCGTGCTCGGCGCCGGCACGGCGGGACTCGTCGCCGCCGCCGGCGCCGCCGGCCTCGGCGCGCGCGTGGCGCTCGTCGAGCGCGACCGCATGGGCGGCGACTGCCTCGTCACCGGCTGCGTGCCGTCGAAGGCGGTGCTGCGCTCCGCGCGCGCCGCGGCGGACGCGCGCCGTGCGGCCGCCCTGGGCGTCCGCGTCGGCGCGGTCGAGCCCGACTTCGCCGCGGTCATGGAAAGAATGCGCAGGCTCCGAGCGGGACTTGCCGTCCACGACTCGGCCGAGCGCTTCCGTTCGCTCGGCGTGGACGTCTTCTTCGGCGAAGGCCGCTTCGTCTCCCGCGACGCGATCGACGTGGCCGGGGCCACGTTGCGATTCCGGCGCGCGATCGTCGCGACGGGCGCACGACCCGCTCTCCCCTCGGTCCCGGGACTCGCCGACGCCCGTCCCGCGACCAGCGACACCGTCTTCGACCTCGAACGCCTGCCCGCGAGGCTGGTCGTGATCGGGGCCGGCCCGATCGGCTGCGAGCTCGGGCAGGCCTTCGCTCGCCTCGGGAGCGAGGTCACGCTGCTCGGGCGTGCCGCGGCGGTGCTCCCCCGCGAGGAGCCCGACGCGTCGCGCATCGTCGCCGCCGCCCTCGCGCAGGACGGTGTGCGGCTCCGCACGGGCTGCGTGCCCGTCCGCGTCGACGTCGATCGGGCGAGCGGCGACCGGGTCGTCCACTGGAGCGCGCCCGGAGAGGAAGGCTCCACCGCCTGCGACGCCATCCTCGTCGCGACCGGCCGGACCCCGAACCTCGAGCGCCTCGAGCTCGACCGCGCCGGGATCGAGGTCGCCCCCGCCGGACTGGTCGTGGACGAACGCCTGCGGACCACGAACCCGAGGGTCTGGGCCTCGGGCGACGTGTGCCTGCCCGACCTGTTCACCCATGCCGCCGACGCTTCCTCCCGCCTCGTGCTCCGCAACGCGCTCTTCGCCGGGCGTCGCCGCTACCGCGACCTGGTCGTGCCCCACTGCACGTTCACCGACCCCGAGGTGGCGCGCGTCGGGATCGACCCCGCGCGGGCCGCCACCACGGGCGTCGCCCTCGACACCGTCGAGGTGCCGATGAACTCGGTCGACCGGGCCGTCCTCGACGAGGCCGCGGAGGGATTCCTGCGAATCCACCTCCGCCGCGGCAGCGACCGGATCCTGGGCGCGACCGCCGTCGGGAGCCACGCGGGAGAGATCCTCGCCGGCGTCGTCGTGGCGATGGAGAGCGGGATCGGCCTCGGGCGCCTCTCGTCGGTGATCCTGCCCTACCCGACCCTGTCCGACGCGATCCGCAAGGCCGGCGACGCATGGCAGCGCACCCGCCTGACACCCGTCACGAGGCGGCTGCTCTCGGCCTGGATCCGCCTGCGCCGCTGATCGCGCGCAGTTCCATGCTGCGGATCTTCTTGTGCAGCATCGCGCGCGAGAGCCCGAGGGCACGCGCGGTCCGCGACACGTTGCCGCCGTGGCGCTCGAGCATGCGCGCGATGAACTCGGCCTCGAAGGCTTCGCGAGCCTCGCGCAGGTCCATCGTCTCGGGAGCCCGCTCCCCCGGGAGGTCGGGCACCGCCTGCGCGCCCGGCGACGACGACCGACTCGCGGCGACCGGCGCGCCCAGGCGCAGCGAGAGGTGCGCGAGCCCGATCCGGTCGCCCGAGCTCGCGAGCGCGACCGCGCGCTCGATCTCGTTCTGCAGCTCCCGGGCGTTGCCCGGCCAGTCGTGCCGGGCCAGTGCGTCGAGAGCCGAGGGCTCGATCGCGTCGATCCGCTTGTGGTGCCGCTCCGCCGCGAGGGCGAGGAAGTGGTCGGCGAGCAGTGCAATGTCCTCGCGCCGTTGCCGCAGCGCCGGGAGCCGGATCGGGAAGGTCGAGAGCCGGTAGAAGAGATCCTCGCGGAAGCGCCGCTCGGCGATCTCGCGTCGCAGGTCCCGATTCGTCGCGGAGATCACGCGCACGTCGACCCGCCGCGGCTTCGTGTCGCCGAGCGGGATGACCTCGGACTCCTGGAGGACGCGCAGCAGCTTCGCCTGCATGGCGAGCGGCATCTCCCCGATCTCGTCGAGGAGGATGCTCCCGCCGCTCGCCGCCTCGAAGAGACCCCGGCGATCCCGGTCGGCGCCGGTGAACGCGCCACGCCGGTGGCCGAAAAGCTCGCTCTCGAGCAGCGTCTCCGGAAGCGCCGCGCAGTTGACCGCGACGAAGGGCCCCTGCGCGCGTGCACTCGAGCGGTGGATGCCCCGCGCGACGAGCTCCTTGCCGGTGCCGGTCTCGCCCTCGACCAGGACGGCGACAGGCGCCGAGGCGGCGCTCGCCATGAGGCGAAAGACCTCCTCCATCGGAGCGCTCAGGCCGACCATGCCCTCGAAGCGGGTCCGCGTGGCGAGGTCCCGGCGCAGCACCCCGACCTCGTCGCGCAGCTTCGACTCCGCCTCGCGCAGCCGCGCGTACAGGCGCGCATTGTCGATCGCGACCGCGATGCTGAGCGACAGGGCCTCGAGGAACCGGAGGTCCTCGTCGTCGAACGGGCGATCGCGACGGTTCACGACTTCGACCACGCCGATCGGGCCCGACGGCGTGAGCAGCGGCGCCGCGAGCATGCAGCGCGTGCGGAACGTCGTCTCGTAGTCGACGCTGCGGTAGAAGTCGGGCTGCGACTCGACGTCGTCGACCCGCATCGCTCGCCCGCTCCGGAGCACGGCACCCGCGATCCCCCGGCCCAGCGGAACCCGCACGTCGCGCAGTCGGCGTGCAACCTCCGGATTCTGCTGTGCCACCCACGGGAAGTAGAGGTCGCCCTGCTTCGGGTCGACCAGCAGGACCGCCGCGCCCTCCGAATCCAGCTCCTCGCGAAGCTCGTCGACCACCACCTCCACCACCGCGGCCACGTCGGTGCGGGAGGAGAACGCGATGCCGAGCTCGTAGAGCCGGCGAAGGCGTCGCTCGTCGTCGAGCCTGTCCGCCCTCTCCTGCGGCGTCACGCCGCGACCCCCGTCGGGAGGAGGGCCGCGATCCGCTCCGCGCTCCCCGTAGCGCCCATCTCGACGAAGAGACGGCGCGCCGTCCGGAGCTCGTCGATGCCCCGCTCGACGGCCTGGTCTCCGCGGACCGAGAACGCCCGCAGCACGTGCACCAGCGGCTTCATCGACGCGAAGCCCTCCGTCTCGATGAGCGCGTCGGCAGCCGCGACCGCCTCCGCCACCTCGGCGCCCCCCGCCTCGTCGCCGACCAGCAGCCGGCATCGCGCGAAGATGAGGAGTGCCAGGCACTCGAAGAGCTTCGCCCCGCGCTGTCGGCCGATGGTGATCGCCTCGCGGGTCAGCTCGAGCGCACCGTGGAGGTCCCCCCGGCCGGCAACCGCCTCGGCCAGGTTCGCGAGCATGCCCGCCTCGCCGAGCAGGCCCACGCCGGACCCCCGGGTTCCCTCGAGGCTCGCCCGCAGCAGCCGCTCCGCCTCCGGCCAGTCCTCCGAGATCAGGTGCGCGAGGCCGAGCCCCCAACTCGAGAAGTAGGAGGAGAGCGGGCTCTCGAGCCTCTCCGCGAGGTGCACCGCCCGACGGGCGCGCGCGAGCGCGAGATCCGCCCCCTCCCCGGAGATCTGCGCGACGACCGGACTGAAGCCCCAGGCGATGCAGAGCACTTCGAGAGCACCGATCCTCTGCGAGTTCTCGATCACGATCTCGAGTTCGCGGCGGGCCTCCTCGATGCGGCCCATGTCGATCGCGGCCATCGCGTGGAAGCACAGGATCCAGGTGTCCCGCGGATCGTCGCCGAGGCGGCCCACCGCCGGATCGCCCGGCCACGGCGAGAGCGTCGCCTCCGCGAGCGCGATGACCTCCCGGAACTGCCCGGCCGCGAAAAGCCCGAAGAGCACCTCCGCGCGGCGGTCGCGAATCACGTCGCGGTCGCCGCTGTGCTCGACGAGCTCGAGCGCGTGACGGCCGAGTTCGAGCGCGCCCGGCGCGTCGCCGGCGAACGCCAGCACCTGGCAGCGGGCGCCGAAGAGCCGCGCGAGCCTGTGACGGTCGTCCAGGCGCCGGGCCAGCAATTCCCCCTCGGCGAAGATCGCGCCGGAGTCCTCCTCGGAGAGGCCGGTGCGGGCGCCGCACTCGAGCATGGCGATCCGCGCCTCCACCGCGAGTTCCATCGCATCGAGGCGCGGCAGTCCGTCCACCAGGTCGGCGACCTTCCGCCACGAACGCAGCGCCTCCGCGAGCTTGCGCGACGACACCCACTTCGCCGAGCGCGCCATCCAGCGCGCCGCCTGCAGGGCCTCGCCCGCGTTCTCCCAGTGGTGGGCGAGCAGTCCCGCGCGCGCGTCGATCTGGCTCGCGTCGATCTCCGCGAGCGCCTGCGCGACCGATGCGTGCGAGCGCATGCGCGTCTCGCCGAGCTGCGAGAAGTACACCTCCTCGTGCATGAGCGGATGCGAGAAGCGGAAGCGGTCCTGGTCGTCCACGTCGGAGCGGTCGACGAAGCCGGCGCGCGCGAGGGCCGTCATCGTCGTCGCGAGCCGCGGCTGTTCGCCGACGAGGACGCGACGCAGGAGAGCCAGGTCGAACTCGAGGCCGACGACCGAAGCGAACTGCAGCACGCGCTTGTGCTCGCCCGGCAGCTGGTCGATGCGCGAGCCGAGCGTCGCCTGCAGGGTCGCCGGCAGCGGCACGCCCGCGACCGGCCTCGTCAGCCGGAACCGCCCCCGCTCGCCGTCGAGGACGCCCGCGTCGGCGAGCGACCACACGATTTCCTCGGTGAAGAAGGGATTGCCCTGCGTCCTCTCCAGGATGCGGGCGAAGAGCGGGGCGACCGAGGGGTGCTCCCCGAGGAGGTGGTGGAGCAGTTCCGAGGAACCCCGCTCTCCGAGCGGCGCGAGTTCGATGCGCTCGACCCGGCTCGTGGGCGGGTGAGGCGCGCGATGGCCCGGGCGGAAGGTGAGCAGCACGAGGATGCGCGTCGAGGGCGTCGTCCAGAGAAGCGACTCCAGCAAGGCGGACGAGGCGGGGTCGAGCCACTGCGCGTCCTCGACGAGCACGATGACCGGGCCCCGG
The DNA here is from genome assembly GCA_017853315.1 of Alphaproteobacteria bacterium. Taxonomy (GTDB): domain Bacteria; phylum Desulfobacterota; class Binatia; order UBA12015; family UBA12015; genus REEB422. The sequence continues at coordinate 39,353 of JAFMJW010000005.1, read as the reverse complement.
GCCGAGCCGGCGACCGCCGCTCGTTCGACGCACTCGCCGAGCACGTGGGCCTGCGATCCGGGATCGAGCGACGGTCCGCCCTCGCCGGGGCCGGCGACACCGAGCATGCCGAAGACGAGCGGCAGGCGCTCGACGAGCGTCGGGTCGACGGCGAGAATCTGCTCCGAGATCTTCTCTCGCGCGACCTCGTCCGAATCCTGCGGCTCGATCTGGAGGAGGTGACGAAGGTCCTCGATGAGGGTCAGGTAGGGCATCGAGGCGAGGTGGGCGAAGCCGTGGACCTCGACGGCCGGGATGCCGCGCCGGCGGGCCTCGGCGACGAACTCGGCGCACAGCCGGCTCTTGCCGACCCCCGCGGGGCCGACGATCTCGACGGTCTGCCCCTCGCCTCGCAGGACCTTCTCGAGCGCACCCTCGAGCCGGCCGACCTCGGCCTCCCTCCCGACGAAGCGCGAGAACCCCCGAACGCGTGCGAAGTCGAGTCGGCTGCGCTGCTGGCCGCGCCCGGCGACCTCGAAGACGCGGATCGGGCGGCTCTCGCCCTGCATGTCGAAGCGACCGAGGTCCACCAGGTCGAAGAACCCGCCGACCAGCCCGGCCGTGTCCTCGGTGACGTAGATCCGGCCCGGCTCGGCGAGTCGCTCCATGCGTTCGGCGAGGCTCACGGTGTGCCCGAGCGCCGTGAAACCGCTCGAACCGCCGTCGCCGAGCCAGGTCGCGACGACCGGCCCGGAGTGCAGCCCGATGCGCACCGAGAACGAGAGGCCGCGCGCCCGCCGCAGCTCGCCTGCATACTCGGAGAGCACCTCGCGCGCGTGAATCGCGGCGTGACAGGCGCGCTGCGCATGGTCCTCCTGCGCGACCGGGGCGCCGAAGAGAGCCATGATGCCGTCGCCGGTGAAACGGCTGACGACTCCCCCGTAGCGTCGCGCGGCACCCGCGAGCAGCGAGAAGAATCGCGAGATGATGCCGTGCCAGTCCTCGGGATCGACCTGCTCGGAGAGCGCGACCGAGCCCTGGACGTCGGCGAACATGACCGTGACCTGCTTGAGCTCGCCTTGCGGCGGATCGTTTCCCGCCGCGTCGACCGGCGTCGTCTGCGCCGAGTCGCCCCGGCCCTCGAGGTCGGCCTCGGGGGCGATCGGACGGTTCCGCCCGGTGGGGTGCACGCGCTCGATCGCGACGCCGCAGTGCCGGCAGAACTGGGCCGCCGCTTCCGTCGTGCCGCCGCAGGCCGAGCAGGCGCGTTCCCGCGTCGCGATCACCGGGACGCCCCCCGGCGGCCCGCCGACGATTCCACCATCGCCGCGATCCGCGAGCGGACCGAGTCTTCGTCGAGGCCCTTCACCACCAGCACCTTGTCGCGTCCCGATCGTCCGGACAAGAGTTCCACGTCCCTGCGACCGACGGCGAGCCCGTCGGCGAGCATCTCGAGCAGTGCCTCGTTCGCACGGCCGCGGTCGGCGGGCGCGGACACCGCCACCCGCAGGGCCTCCCCACGAGGCCCGAGGACTGCGTCGCGCCGAGCCCCGGGAACCGCCCGGACGCGAAGGCGCACCCCGTCCCGGCACGGGTCGAGCCAGGCGACGGGAGCGTCTTCGACGGGAGGAGTCGGCATCGGGGGAGATCGGCCCGCGCACGCCGGGTCGCTGGCCTGACGAGCCTTCTATGCCGGCAGACCCCCCGTTGGCGAGCCCCCTGCCCCTCCCGAGGGGCAGGTCCGGGGCCCCGGCGAGGCCCCCCGGGGAACGAAGCCGGCCTCAGCCCCCGACCAGGTGGCGGGCGATCACGACTCGCTGGATCTGGGCCGTGCCCTCGTAGATCTGCAGGAGCTTCGCATCCCGCATCAACTTCTCGACCGGGTACTCCTTCACGTAGCCGTTGCCGCCGAAGATCTGCACGGCGTCGAGTGCGCTCTGCATCGCGGCGTCGGCGCCGTAGGCCTTCGCGTAGGCCGACACGATCGGGTTGCGGATGCCCTTCTCGAGGTTCCACGCCGCCTTGCGGACGAGTAGCCCGGTCGCCTCGATGCGGATCGCCATCTCGGCGAGCATCTGCTGGACGAGCTGCTGCTCGGCGATCGGGCGGCCGAACGCCATGCGCTCCTTCGCGTAGGCCACCGACTCGTCGAGGCAGCGGCGCATGAGGCCGGTCGCGAGCGCGCCGATGTCGGGGCGGGTCTGGTTGAAGGTCTCCATCGCGAGTTTGAAGCCGACCCCGGGCTCGGCGAGCACGTCCTCGGCCGGCACGACGGCGTCCTCGAGCATGACCTGGCGCGTGTCGCTCGCGCGCTGGCCGAGCTTGTCCTCGCGCTTGCCGGTCTTCAGCCCCGGATTGTCGCGGCGCAGGATGAAGGCACCGATGCCCTTGTGCCGGGCGTCGGGATTCTCGGTCGCGAAGATGACGTAGAAGCTCGCGAGGCCTCCGTTCGTGATCCAGGCCTTGGTGCCGTTCAGCACCCACGAGCCGTCGGGCATGCGCTTCGCGCGGCACTGCAGGCCGGCGACGTCGCTGCCGGCGGCGGGCTCGCTCGTCGCGTAGCTCACCATGACGGGCTCGGAAGCGAGCCAGCCCAGGTACTTCTTCTTCTGGGCGTCGTTGCCGGCGAGCTTGATCGGCGTCATGCCGAGCGTGTTCGCCATGATGCTGGTCGCGATCCCGGTGCAGCCGTAGGCGAGTTCCTCGTTGATGAGGGTGCCGTCCACGTCGCCGAGCCCGAGCCCGCCGTACTCGGCGGGAAGCGTCGGGTTCGCGAGCCCGTTCTCCCAGGCCGCCTTGAAGACGTCGTCGGGGAACTTCTCGTCGCGATCGCACTCCGCGGCGACCGGGATGATGCGGTCGCGGGTGAACTTGCGGGCGGTGTCGATCAGGGCGCGCTGTTCGTCGGTGAGCTCGAAGTCGATCATGGCCGGCTCTCCTAGCGATCCGCGCGACCGCTCGCACGGGCCGCCCGGCCCCCGGGGAAGCAGGCCCCGGTCAGGGCAGGAACGAGCAGACGTACTCGCAGAGGCCCGAGGCGACCTCGATGTCGAAGCCGGAATTCGCGGGCACCTCGAAGGTCTGTCCCGCCCCGTACTCGTCGACCCGGCCGGACCCGTCGACCTTCACCCGGCAGGCGCCGGCGACGATCTCCATGCGCTCGGCGGCCTCGGTCCCGAAATGGAACCTGCCGGGGTAGATGAGCCCCAGGGTCTTCCTCTCGCCGCCGGGGAGGTGGATCGTGTGGCTCACGACGCGGCCGTCGAAGTAGACGTTGGCCTTGGCGACGGCGGTGACGTTCTCGAAGCGCTCGGGTGCGGGCATGGCGCGGACCTTCGCCGACGCCGTCGAGTCGCGCAAGCCTCCGACGGGTCTTCCCCCCGGACGAAAAAACCCCCCGGTTTCCCGGGGGGTTCCTCGAGCGCGCCCTGAGAGATTCGAACTCCCGACCTTCTGATCCGTAGTCAGACGCTCTATCCAGCTGAGCTAAGGGCGCATCGGATGGCTCCCCGCTCGTACCCGTCGCACCCGGGCGTGTCCAGCCCGGCGGAGCGTCGGTCGCGCGCGCCCGGCGGCGCCGGGCCGCTTGAAGCACGGCGGGCCGCGGAGTACCTCCTCACCCATCTGGAGAGATGGCCGAGTGGTCGAAGGCGCACGCCTGCTAAGCGTGTATACGGGTAACACCGTATCGAGGGTTCGAATCCCTCTCTCTCCGCTCCCCACCTCCCGAGCCCGCGGCCGCCTCCGGTCCGCGCCACCCGCGACCGCTTCGTGCTTCGTCGACCCGAGGCTGGTATCCGAAGGGCGCCCGCTCCGCGGCGGGTCCGTCGGCTGGAGGGGTGGCCGAGTGGTTGATGGCACCGGTCTTGAAAACCGGCAGGGCCTTCGCGGGCTCTCGTGGGTTCGAATCCCACCCCCTCCGCTTGCCGACCCCTCGTGGCTCGCTTACCTGAACGACAGCGCGGGCGGTCCACTCCGCCCGCCGCGAGGGGGATGCATGGCGATCGGCGACGACGACGGACTCATGGTGGGCGACCTGGTCGTCGGCATGACCGAGCCCGGCCCTTTCACGATCGTCGAGATCCGTCCTCCGAACGTCGTGATCGAGTCCGGGGCAGGCGTCCGCCGCGTGATCCGGGAGTCGGCGGTCCGCAAGGTCGACGCCGCACCGCCCGTCGCGCGCTGAGGGTCGACCCCGCCACCCCCTTCCCCCTCTCGCCGGAGAGCGGGTTCAGTGGATCGTGAGTCCGGCTGCGCCGAAGGCGAAGCCCGACCCGTTCGCCTTGTTGCTCTTGCCGTCGACGTTGTTCGGCGCGATCCGGAACTCGTCGCCGAGGTTGAACTCGGCGGAGTTCGAGGCGAGCGTGCTCCCGCCCCCCTGGAAGATGTAGCCGATCAGGTTTCCCTGCGACTTGTTGCCTACGAAGAGCGCCGTAGGCGCGAGGATCGCGAAGCCCGTGAGCACGTTGGCCTCCGCGCGGTTCGTGTCGAGGATCGCCCCGGCCCCGCTCACGTGGAAGCCGTCGAGCCCGTTCCCCTTGTCGCCGGGCGAGCCCGCACCGCACTGCACGATCGTCGTGCCCGGGCCGGAGACGTCGAAGCCGGAGAAGGCGTTCTCGTCGCTGCCGACCCCGTCGAGGACGCTGCCCACGCCGGTCACCGACACGCCATGGCCGCCGTTCAGTTTCACCGAGACGTCGCGGACCACGTTGCCCGTGCCGCCGACCTGCACGCCGTCGCCCAGGTTCGAGTGCACGGAGATCCCCTCGAGGGAGCCCTTGTCGCCGAGCATCTGGACACCGATCGCGTTCTCGGTCACCAGGCTCGTGTTGTAGACCCGGACCGACGCCCCGCTCAGGTTGCGATCCGTCCCGCCGAGGCGGATGCCGACGCCGGGCGACGTCGGCACACCGACGACCGTGCCCTGCGGCTCGGAGCGGCGCGCCTCCGACCGGGAGACGATCGTGCCGTCGCCGGAGAGGTCGAAGCCGATGCCGTTTCGGTCCGCGACCGACTCGACGATCGCCGTTCGACGGCCGGCCGACCGCACGCCCGCATCGACGTTCCGGAACAGGACCGAGTTCGCGACGCGCAACCCGCGGTTGGCCGGGGCGTCGGCCGCGACACCGGCGCCGAAGTACTGGATCTTGCGGAATCCCAGCACCTTCACGTTGGAGACGCCCGGGGCGATCCGGATGCCCGCGCCCGTCCGGTACCTGCGACTCCCCGGGCCGGTGATGCTCCAGGCCTTGCCCCGACCGTTGATCCGGACACCCGACGCGGCGACCACGATGCCGTCTGTCGCCGAGTTCGCGGGGCTGCAGTCGAGGTCGGTGTCGAAGGACAGGCCCTTGTCGCCGCCGAAGAACTTCGCGTCGAGCACCTGTCCGCAGGAGACCTTCACCTTCTTGAGACTCGGCTCGAGCGTCGCGTCCGCCGGCACGAGCGGCGGCTCGGTCCCGTCGGGGTCGGTGCGGCAGGAGGCGTGGAACGTCTCGAGGTTGAGCTTCGCGACGAACTCGCCCAGCCGCGCCTGGAACGCGGCCACGAGCCCGGCGATCGTGTTCTCGCCGAGCGGGCAACCGATCGCCACGACCTTCGCGTCGTCGCAGCGGTTCGAGATCGCCGACACGTCGGAGAGCACGCCCGCGATGCCGCTCTCGAGGTCGCTCGAGTTCGGGTCGCCGGCGTCGGGGTCGACGCACGCGATGCTGCTGCCGAGGTTCTTCAGCTCGCAGGAGAAGTACTCGCCCGCGAGCGCGTCGGACTGGTCGACCAGCACCGTGCGGATCTTGTCGGCGCACTCCGCCGCGCCGGTCGAGACCTTGACAGCGGGGCGGGCACATCCCGGCTGGGGGGTCTCGAAGAAGTCGAGGACCAGCGAGAGCAGCCGCCGCCGCACGCTCTGCGCGACCTCGGCCCCGGTCACCGCGGGCACGAGGTGCGCGAGATCCCTCGCCTCGAAGGAGCACAGGGCCCGGACCTCAGCCGCGGAACAGCGGGTCAGGTCGTCGGCGAAGGTCGCGGCGAAGCCGTCGATCTTGGCCAGCACGGCCGCGTCGTTCGCGCAGTTCCCGACGCCGGCCGTGCGCAGCCGCGTGGTCGCGCAGGTCGCCACCGCGTCGACGAGGCCGCCGGAGAAGTCCCGGAGGTCGCCGGCCAGGCGGTTCGCACACGCGTAGAGCGGGTGCCCGGCCTGGGCTCGCACCACCCCCGGGAGGCCCAGGACGAGGGCCGTCACGAGAAGCGTGAGCCTCCGCGGAAGCGACGGGCGTGTCACCACGATGGTCACCGGACTCCGGGCGACGACCCGCGAAAGGGCCGTCTCCCGTGGGCGATTCAATACGAAGCGCGGCGCCCGCTCAAGGCGGATTTCTCGCCCCCGCTCCGCCCAAGGGCCCGGAAATCAGGGCCTTTCGCGGAACCGAGGCCTCAGCGCGGGAAGGCCGCCGCGACCCCGCCGTCGACCGGCAGCGTGGCGCCCGTCGTCGGCGTCTCGTTCGACGCGAAGAAGACCACCGCCCGGCCCACGTGGGCGCCGGTGATCCGGGCCCGCAGCAGGTTCCGCTCGCGGTAGTGGTCTTCGAGCCTGCCCGGCTCGATGCCCTTGGACCGCGCCCGGTCGTCGCCGATCTCCCTCCAGAGACCTGAGGGGGTGTCGCCCTCGGCGAACACCGCGTCGGCGTTGATCATGTTCACCCGGATGCCGAGCGGCGCGAGCTCGATCGCGGCGACCTTGCCGAGCTGGTGCCCGCCCGCCTTGGAGGCGCTGTAGGCGCCGAAGTCGGCCCCGGGGCCGAACACGTTCTTCGACGCGTTCACGACCACGTTGCCGGCCGTCCCCTGCGCGCGCAGGACCGGGATCGCGCCGCGCATCGTCAGGAAGTAGCCGGAGAGGTTCACGTCGATCACCCGCCGGAAGCGGTCGGCCTCGCTCTCCGCCAGCGAGGCGACGTAGGCGATGCCGGCGTTCGGCACGACCACGTCCACCCCGCCGAAGGTGCGGCACGCCTCGGCGAAGGCCGCCGCGACCGAACGCTCGTCGGTCACGTCCATCCGGACGGCGGCCACCGCCGCTCCGCCGCCTGCCGCCGCGACCTTCGCGCGTGCCGCCTCGAGCCCCTTCTCGTCGACGTCGGCCAGGACGACGTGCGCACCCGCCCGGGCGAGCTCGAGGCAGATGCCGACGCCGATCGCCCCGGCCGCCCCGGTGACGAGCGCCACCTGGCGCGCGAGCGGCTTCTCCGCCTCCTTGCCGAGCTTCGCCTGCTCGAGGCTCCAGTACTCCATGTCGAACAGGTCGCCGTCGGCGAGCGGCTCGTAGCGGCCCAGCGCGTCGGCCTGGGCCTTCACCCGCAGCGTGTGCTCGGAGAGGTCGGCTGCGATCGCCGCGTCCTTGCGGCTCTTCCCGGCGGCGAAGATCCCGATGCCGGGGACGAGGATCACCCGCGGGTCGGGGTCGAGCTTCGTGCGCGAGACCCCCTTCGCCGCGACCTGCTTCTCGAAGTAGGCGTCGTAGCGCCGGCGGAAGTCCTCGATCGCCGCCGACAGCGTCTCGCGCAGCACCGCCTCGGGCGCCTTCGCGTCGAGTCGCACGAACAGCGGCTCGGCCTTGGTCCGGATCACGTGGTCGGGCGTGAGCGGCCCGCGCCGCGACAGCGCTTCGCACTCCGGCGCCCCGAGCAGCGCGAGCGCCTCGGGCGTCGCGCGGTGCTCGAGGATGACCCGCCGCCAGGGGCGGTCGGGATCGCCGCTCGGGCGGGCCAGGAGCCCACGGAGTACGGGCGCGATTCGCGCGGCGTCGCGGCGCGCCGCGGCGAGTCCGGACTCCGCCTCGCTCGCCGCGAGCGGCTTCGGCAGACGTCCCGCCGTCTTCGCGGCAAGAAAGCGCTCGGCTGCGTCCACCATGGCGATCGTGCGCTCGTAGCTCGTGCGCGCATCGTCACCGAAGGAGAAGAGCCCGTGCTTCATCAGCACCATGCCGCGGGCGTCGGGCCGGCGCTCGAAGGCCTCGGCCGCGAGCTTCGCGAGCGCGAACCCCGGCATCACGTAGGGCACGATCACCACGTCGTCGCCCAGCACCTCGCGCACGAGCCGCTCGCCGTCGGGCTGGTTCGTGAGCGCGAGGATCGCGTCGGCGTGGGTGTGATCGATGAACCGGTGGGGCAGGAAGGCGTGCAGCAGGGTCTCCACGGAGGGATTCGGCGAGGTCGAGTCGAAGAGGTGGGTCCGCTGCTGGTTCACCATCTCCTCGTCGGAGAGCGAGCCGAGCGCGCGCAGGCGACGGAGCCCGTCGAGCCGCATCGCGGGAAGGCCCCGCGGCTCGATCGAGTCGAGATCCCATCCGCTGCCCTTCACGCAGATCGCCTCGACCGGCTCGCCGAGCACGTCCGGCCGGACGATCTTCACGGAGGTGTTGCCGCCGCCGTGCATGACCAGGTCGGGCTCCGCCCCGACCAGGCGCGAGGTGTAGACGCGCAGCGCGAGCGGTTCGCCCGCGTCGGCCCAGCGCTCGACGAACGAACGGGCCTCGTCGTCGGACCAGCGGCTCTGCATGGGAATTCTCCTGCTCAGTCGCCCGAAGGGGTACCCGGCAACGGGTCGCGGATGATCCGACGGACGCCCTGGAAGTCGGGCGAGTCCGCCGACCGGACCCACTCGAGCAGCACGGCTTCGACCGTGGTCGGGATCGCGCCGGCCGCCTCCAGCCGCCGCAGCGCGACCCGGTAGTCGCGCGGGAAGCGAGCGGACACGGCGTCGACGACCAGGTGGACCTCGTAGCCCGTGGCGAGCAACTCGTGGACGGTCTGGCTCACGCAGGCGTGCGCCTCGATGCCGGCGACGACCACCTGCCGCCGTCCGCTCGCCTCGAGCGCACGCGCGAAGTCGGCACACCCGAGGCAGGAGAGCGTCGACTTCTCGATCGGGACGCAACCCGATGGCAGCGCGTCGTGGAGCGTCGTCGCGGTGGGCCCGAGCCCCTTCGGGTACTGCTCGGTCGGCAGCAGCGGGACGCCGACGAGTTTCGCCCCCTCGATCAGGCGGCGACAGCCCTCCACGACGCGCTCGGCCTCGTGGAGGTGCGGGAGGTATTTCTCCTGGACGTCGATCACGACGACGACGCTGTGGTTGCGGTCGAGGAGAGCCATGGCGGGCGTCCTTATCGCTTGCCGCCGCGCCGGGCCACACCGCCGCGACGGCCTCCGGGCTTGCCGCCCTTCCCGCCCTTCGCACCCTTGCCGCCCTTGCCGCGCGCGGGCCCACCCGCCTTGCCGCGCGGTGGCTTGCGCCCACCGGCGGCTCCCGGTTTCGGACGCCCGCGCCCCGGCCCGGCCCCGGTCGGTCTTCCCTTCACCGGCCCGCGCGGCTTCGCCGTCGTTCTCTCCTTGGTGGCGGCCGGCCGGGGGGTCGTGCCGCGCACCCCGGCGCGCGCCGGACGAGCGGGGCTCCCCTTGCGGGGCCTTCGCCGACGAGGTGCCGCGTCCTTCGCGGGTGCCCCGCTCGCCTCGGCTCCCGGCGGACGCTCGCGCACCGGCCTCGGACGCGCGCGCACGTCGAGTTTCACCGGCACGCCCGCGAGCCCGAATTCCTCCCGGACGCGGTGCCGCAAGTAGCGGAGGTACTCGGTCGTGAAGCCGTCGGGACGGCTGACGAAGAGCGCGACCTCGTGCGGTCCGCGCCGGACCTGGGCTGCGTACATCAACTTGGACGCGCGCCCCCCGGCGAGCGGCGGCGCGTGCGACTCCACCGCGCGATGCAGGAGGTCGTTCAGGCGCGGCGTCGGGAACCGCCGTCGGTAGGCCGTGACGACCGTGTCGATCGCCGCGAACAGCGTCCCGAGCCCGGTCCCCGCGAGCGCACTCAGGCGCACGAGAGGGACCGGCGGCCACTGCGGCAGGCGCCGCAGGATCGTCTCGTGGCACTGCTCCGCGGCGAGCGTCGGCGCGAGGTCGATCTTGTTCACCGCGACGACGAATCCCCGGCCGCGCCGCCAGACGAGGTCCGCCACGCGCAGGTCCTGGTCGGTCACGCCGACGGTCGCATCGAGCACGAGCACGGCGACCTCGGCGCGCTCGATCGCGCGTACCGACGCCGAGGCCGCGTAACCCTCGATCGTCTCCTGGATGCGGCTCGGCCGGCGGAGGCCCGCCGTGTCCACCACGACGTAGCTCCGTCCGCCGCGCTCGAGGACGACGTCGATCGGGTCGCGGGTCGTCCCCGGCGTCGAGTCGACGATGCTGCGCTCGAAGCCGGCGAGGCGGTTCAGGAGCGACGACTTGCCGACGTTCGGCCGGCCGACGAGCGCGATGCGGGCGGGGCGGTCGTCGGGGAGGTCGGGCTCTTCCCCGTCCTCCTCGTCGTGGTCTTCCTCGACGTCCGCATCGTCCTCCTCGTCCTCTGCGTGCGCGGCCGCGGCGCGGCCGTCGCCCTCCTCCGCCTCGTCGTCCGCCGGCTCCTCCTCCTCGGGCTCCTCGGCCGCGGGCGGGAGTCTCCCGGCGCGATCGAGCAGAGCTTCGAGACCCTCCCAGAGGTCGTTCACCCCGAGCCCGTGCGCCGACGAGAGGACGACCGGGTCGCCCTCGCCGAGCGCGGTGAACTCGAGCGCGCGCACGGCGTGCTCGGGGCGGTCGATCTTGTTCACCACGAGCAGCGTCGGGACTCCGAGCGAGCGGATGCGCTCGGCGACCGCGCGATCCGGGGCGGAGAGCCCGGCCTGTCCGTCCACGAGGTGCACGATCGCGTCGGCGGCACGCAGCGTCTCGAGGCTCTTCTCCTGCACCCGCTCCGCGAGGCCGGAGCCGAGAGCCATCTCCTCGATGCCGCCGGTGTCGACCATCTCCCAGTTGCGGCCCTCGTGGACCAGCAACGCGCGATTCGCGTCCCGCGTGACGCCCGGGGTGTCGTCCACGATCGCGAGCCTGCGGCCGAACAGCCGGTTGAACAACGTCGACTTGCCGGCGTTCGGGCGCCCCGCGATCGCGACGACGATCGGGCGCGACGTCGGCCGCACCCGGGGGCGGCGGCTCCCGCGGGACCTTCCGGATCGCTTCTTCACAGCCCCATCTCCGCGAGCTTCCCACCCGAGGCGAACCAGTCGGGGTCGACCTTGACCCGGAGTCCGAGCCACACCCGCGTGTCGAGGAAACGCTCGATCTCGAGGCGGGCGCTTCGGCCGATCTCCTTCAGCCGCTGCCCGCCGCGGCCGATCACGATGCCGCGGTGGGAGTCGCGAGCGACCAGGATCGTCGCCTCGATCGCGATCAGGTTCCGGCCCTCGCGCTCCTCGAACGAGTCGATCACCACCGCACTTCCGTAGGGCACCTCCTCGTGCGTCGCCAGCAGCACCTGCTCGCGGACCAGCTCGGCGACGAAGAAGCGCTCCGGACGGTCGGTGACCGCGTCCTCCGGGTAGAGCGGCGGCGACTCGGGCAGCGCGGCCCGGAGCGTCTCGAGCAGCTCGGGCAGGTTCTCCCCGGTGCGCGCGCTGACCGGAACCGCGTGGCGTCCCGGCAGCAGGTCGGCGACCCGCTGTGCACGGGCGAGAAGCGTCGCACGGTCGACCCGGTCGATCTTGTTGAGAGCGACGACGACGGGTCTCCCGGACTCGGCGAGGCGCGCGGCGAGAGCGGCCTCCGCCTCGGGCTCGGCGTGGGAGGCATCGAGCACCCAGGCGACGACGTCCGCGTCCGCGATCGCGTCGCCCGCCGCCTGCGCCATCCGCTCGCCGAGCAGGTTCCGCCCCCGGTGGAGCCCCGGGGTGTCGACGAACAGGAACTGCACGCCGGGTCGACTCTCGATCGCGAGGATGCGGTTGCGGGTCGTCTGAGGCTTCGGCGTCGCGATCGAGAGCTTGCGTCCGAGCACCGCGTTCAGCAGCGAGGACTTGCCGGCGTTCGGCAGCCCGGCGAGCGCGACGAAGCCCGCGCGGTGGCCGGCGGCCGCGGGCGCACCGCCGCCGTCCGCGATTCCCCCCGAATCGAGCTCGCGGGACTCGTTCATGCTCGCGTCCTCGCCGCGGAGAGGGCACGCGGCGCCGATGCGGCCTCGCCGGCCTCGGCCCGCAGGAGCTCGACGGCCTCCCGCGCCGCCCCCGACTCCGCGATCTTCTTGCTCGAGCCGCTGCCTCGCCCGAGAACGCGCCCCGCGACCGAGACCTCGACGTGGAACTCGCGCGCGTGGTCGGGGCCGCTCGTGCTCGAGATCGAGTACTCCGGGGCCGCGTGGAGATCGCGCTGGACGATTTCCTGGAGCTGCGTCTTGAACTCGCCGCCGCCGTAGGCCGGTGGCTCGACCCCGATCACTTCCTCGCGGAAGAGCCGCTCGACCACGCCGCGGGCGGCCTCGAACCCTCCCTCGAAGAAGATCGAGCCGAGCACCGCCTCGAGGGCGCCCGCGAGGATCGAGGGCTTCTCGCGGCCGCGCGTCTTCTCCTCCCCGCGGCCGAGCAGCAGGAACTCGCCGAGCCCGAGCGCCGCCGCCCTCTGCGCGAGCGAGATGGCACTCACGAGCGAGGCGCGCCGACGGGTGAGACGCCCCTCGCCGACGCGAGGCCAGGCCCGCACGAGAAGCTCCGTCACGACGAGCCCCAGGACGGCGTCGCCGAGAAACTCGAGCGTCTCGTTCTGCGCCCCGGGGCCGGCGGTGTGCGAGCGGTGCGTGAGAGCCGTCCGGAGCAGCTCTCGGTCGCGAAAGGCGTAGCCGAGCCGCTCCTCGAGCCGGGCCTCCGCCGCGGATTCCTCCTCCTCGAGGTCGACCCGCGTCACGAGGCCGCCTCGATCCAGCCGCCGCCGAGTACCCGGTCTCCGTCGTAGAACACGGCAGCCTGCCCCGGGGTGGCACCGGCGGTGGGCGACCCGAAGCGGACGCGCGCGGCCCCGCCGTGGGGCTCGACGGTGCAGGCGACCGGCTCGTGTCGGTGTCGAAGGCGCACGCGCGCGGCCCCGTGCCACGGCCCGGCCACCCAGCGCACGTCTTCGACCCGCAAGCCATCGCGCGCCAGCGCCGCGCGTGGCGCCGCGACCACGTCGCCGCTCTCCGCGTCGATCGACGCCACGTAGCGTGGCTCCGCCGACCCGCCGCCGAGCCCCCGGCGCTGGCCGACGGTGAAGCGATGGATGCCGTCGTGGCGCCCGAGCTCGACGCCGCTCTCGTCGACGATGCGCCCGGGCCGCAGCGACTCGCGACCGGCGATCTCCAGCACGACCTCGTCGTAGCGCCGGCCCGCGACGAAGCAGATGTCCTGGCTCTCGGGCTTCGCGGACACCGGGAGCCCGAGCGCGTGCGCGATCTCGCGCACCCGGTGCTTCTCGAGTCCCCCCACCGGGAACAGCGTGCGGGCAAGCTCGGCCTGTCCCAGCATGAACAGGAAGTAGCTCTGGTCCTTCGCCCGGTCGGCCCCCGCGCGGAGCTCGAAGCCGTGGTCGGGCCCGCCCCCGACGATCGCGTAGTGCCCGGTCGCCACGGCCTCGGCACCGATCGCGCGCGCCCAGTCCCAGAGCGCCCGGAACTTCACGTCGCGGTTGCACGCCGCGCAGGGGTTGGGCGTCCGTCCCGCGAGGTACTCGCGCGCGAACGGCTCGACCACGCTCGCGGCGAACGCCTCCCGGAAGTCGACCACGTAGTGCGGGATGCCGAGTCGCTCGGCGCAACGCCGCGCGTCCTCGAAGTCGTCGAGCGAGCAGCATCCCGCGTGGCCCTCGGCGCGCCACGCGGACGCGCCGAGCCGCATCGAGACGCCCACGACCTCGTAGCCCGCGCCGCACAGGAGTGCCGCCGCGACCGCGCTGTCGACGCCGCCCGACATCGCTGCGACGACCCGCGTCCCCGGCGGGAGGTGCGCCGGCGCGACGAAGCCGGCCCGTGCGGCGGCCTCCCCCGCCGTCGTCTCCACGGCCGCCTCAGGCCGCACGGCTCGGTCCCACCCGCCCGTCGGATCTCGCGACACCCCGGCCCGCCGCGACCGCGCGACGAGCGAGCGCCACCGCGTCCGCGACGGCCCCGACGGCGCGGTCGACCGAAGCCTCGTCCATCGACCACCCGAAACTGAGCCGCAGCGCACCGCTCGCGAGATCGGGCGGCAGTCCGATGGCGCGCTGGACGTGCGACGGCTCGGAGCCGCCCGCCGCGCACGCCGCCCCGGTCGAGGCCGCGACTCCGGCGAGGTCGAGGGCGGCGACCAGCGCATCGCCCCGGAGTCCGGCAAACGCCACGGCGAGCACGGTCGGCACCGACTCCCGCGCGCCCAGCCGAACGACCGGCGCGCAGCTCGTCGCGATCCCGGCCCAGAGCCGCTCGACGAGTCCGGCGGCGCGCCGGCGAAAGGCCTCGCGCTCGCCGCGCGCGAGGCGAGCCGCGAGCCCGAACGACGCGATCCCGAAGACGTTCTCGGTTCCGGCGCGGCGACCGCGCTCGTGCGGACCGCCGTGCAGCAGCGCGGGAAGGTCGAGCCCGGCGCGCAGGACGAGCGCCCCGGTCCCGGGCAGCGCCCCGAGCTTGTGCCCCGCGATCGACAGCGCATCGAGGCCGCTCGCCCCGAAGTCGATCGCGCGGGTCGCGACTGCCTGCACCGCGTCGGAGTGGACGATCGCTCCCGGCGCGACCGCACGCACCAGTGCCGCGATCTCCGCGACCGGCTGCAGGGTGCCGATCTCGCCGTTGGCCCAGCCGACGCTCGCGAGCGCGGTCTCCTCGCGTACCTCCGCCGCGAAGCGAGCGGGATCGACCCGGCCCTCGGCGTCGGTGCCGACGAGCGAGACCGTGGCCCCGTCGGCCCCGGCCGCGTCGAGCGCGCGCAGCACCGAGACGTGCTCGATCGCCGTGGACACGAGGTGCGCCCCGGCCCGCCCGGCGCCGCGCACGACGGTCGCGTTCGACTCCGTCGCACCCGAGGTGAACACGACTTCGGAGACCCGCGCACCGACGAGCGCCGCGACCTCCTCCCGCGCCGCCTCGACCAGCGCGCGCGCCCGGCGGCCGTCCGCATGCGCGCTCGAGGGGTTCGCGAGAGTCGCCGCACCCTCCCGCAGCAGGCGCGCGACCTCCTCGGCCACCTCCGGCCGCACTCGGCCGCCGGCATGCTGGTCGAGGTTCATCCCGACGCCGCGCCGATCAGGATCGGCCGGCTGCGACCGGCTCGGCCGGCGCAGGCGGGGAGCCCGCCCCCCGGCCGTCGCGTCCGCGCCGGTCCTTGTAGAGCTTGAAGTCGATCGCGTCCGCCAGGGCCTGCCAGCTCGCCTCGATCACGTTGTTCGACACGCCGACGGTCGTCCAGTGGTCGTCGGCGTCCGCCGACTCGATGAGGACACGCACGACCGACTCCGTCCCGACCCCCTGGTCGAGCACGCGCACCTTGTAGTCGACCAGCCGGACGTCGCCGATCTCCGGGTAGAACTTCGCGAGCGCCTTGCGCAGCGCGAGGTCGAGCGCGTTCACCGGGCCGTTGCCCTGCGCGGCGGTGTGCTCCACGCGACCGTCGGGCCCCTTCACCATGATCGTCGCCTCGGCGATCGGGGCCTCGTCCTCGTGGCGCTTCTCGTCGATCACGCGGAAGCCCGCGAGCTCGAAGTGGCGGATCTTCTGCCCCTGGATCGCCTTCTGCAGCAGGAGCTCGAAGGAAGCGTCGGCACCCTCGAACTGGTAGCCGAGGTGTTCGAGCTGCTTCAGCTCCGCGAGCAGGCCCTTCAACTTCGGCTCGATCACCTCGGCCGGGATCCCGAACTCCTTCGCCTTGTGGAGCAGGTTCGACCGGCCCGCCTGGTCGGAGACCAGCACCCGCTGGTGGTTGCCGACGAGGCCCGGGTCCACGTGCTCGTAGGTCGACGCGTGCTTGCGCACCGCCGAGGCGTGGAGTCCGGCCTTGTGCGCGAACGCGCTCTGCCCGACGTAGGCCTGCTGCTTCTGCGGCTCGCGGTTCGCGACCTCGTCGACGAAGCGCGACAGCTCGGTCAGCCCGCGCAGCTGCTCGGGCTCGACGCAGTGGTAGCCGAGCTTCAGCTGGAGGTTCGCGACCACCGAGACGAGGTTCGCGTTGCCGCAGCGCTCGCCGATGCCGTTGATCGTTCCCTGCACCTGCAGGGCTCCGGCCTCGACCGCGGCGATCGAGTTCGCCACCGCGAGCTCGCCGTCGTCGTGGCAGTGGATGCCGATCGGCACCTCGATCGCCGCGAGCGCGGCCCGTACGCCGGCCTCGATCACGGCCGGCATGCTGCCGCCGCGGGTGTCGCACAGGCAGACCGCGGTCGCGCCGGCCTCGGCGGCCGCGCGCACGCAGTCGAGCGCGAACTCCGGGTTCGCCGCCCAGCCGTCGAAGAAGTGCTCGGCGTCGACGATCACCTCGTCGAGGCGCTCGCGCAGGAAGGCGACGGAGTCGCGGATCACGTCGAGATTCGCCTCGCGCGAGATGCGGAGCTCCTCGCGGACGTGGAGGTCCCAGGACTTCGCCACGATGCAGGCGGCCGGGGTGCCGGCGCGCAGGATCAGGTCGAGGTTCTCGTCCTCTTCGGCAGCCCGGTTCACCCGGCGCGTCGAGCCGAAGGCGACGATCTTCGCGTGGCGCAGCCCGAGCTTCATCGCGGGTGCGAAGAAGGCCGCGTCGCGCGGGTTGGACCCGGGCCAGCCGCCCTCCACGTAGTCGACCCCGAAGGCGTCGAGGCGCTCGGCGATCGCGAGCTTCGCGTCGACGGTGAGCGCGATCTCCTCGGTCTGGCAGCCGTCGCGCAGCGTGGTGTCGTAGACCTGGACGCGCCTCACGACGGGTGCGCCCCTTCCCCGCGCTCGACCAGCGCCGCGTGCAGCGCGCGGACGGCGAGCTCGACGTACTTCTCGTCGATCACGACCGACACCTTGATCTCGGAGGTGGAAATCATCTGGATGTTGATGCCCTCGCGCGCGAGCGCCTCGAAGATCGAGGCGGCGACGCCGGCGTGGCTGCGCATCCCGAGGCCGACGATCGAGACCTTGGCGATGGTCGAGTCGGAGAGTACTTCCTTCGCGCCGGTGTCGCGACGGATCTCGTCGACGATCCGCAGCGCGGCCGCGAGTTCGCCGCGCGGCACGGTGAAGGTGACGTCGGTCGTGCCGTCCTCGCCGGTGTTCTGCAGGATCACGTCCACGATGATGTTGGCGGCCGCGATCGGCCCGAAGATGCGCGCCGCGAGCCCCGGGCGGTCGGGCACGCCCTTGATCGTGATCTTGGCCTGGTCCTTGTCGTGGGCGATCCCGGTGACGAGCACGTCCTCCATCGTGGACTCCTCGGGCACCACCCAGGTGCCCTCGCTGTCGTTGAAGCTCGAGCGCACGTGCACCCGGACCCCGTAGCGCTTGGCGAACTCGACCGAGCGGATCTGGAGGACCTTCGAGCCGAGGCTCGCGAGCTCGAGCATCTCGTCGTGCGAGATCCGCTCGAGCTTGCGCGCCTGCGGGCAGACGCGCGGGTCGGTCGTGTAGACGCCGTCGACGTCGGTCAGGATCTCGCAGGAGTCGGCCTTCACCGCGGCCGCGACCGCGACCGCGCTCGTGTCGGAGCCGCCGCGCCCGAGCGTCGTGATGCTGCCCCGCTCGTCGACGCCCTGGAAGCCCGCGACGACCGCGACCCGCCCCTCGTCGAGCGCGCGCGAGATGCGCTCGCCGTCGATCGACTGGATCCGGGCCTTGCCGTGCGCGCTGTCGGTCGAGATGCGCACCTGGTGCCCGAGAAACGACTGCGCCGGCACGCCGCGCTCCGCGAGCGCGATCGAGAGCAGCGCCGCGGTCACCTGCTCGCCGCTCGCCGCGACGACGTCGCACTCGCGCGGATCGGGCTCCGGCGAGAGCGCCCGGGCGAGCTTCAGCAGCCGGTCGGTCTCCCCCGCCATCGCCGAGACGACGACGATCATGCGCTCCTTCGCCGCGCGCGCGGCGACCCGCTCGGCCACCGCCGCGATCCGCTCGACCGAGCCGACCGACGTCCCGCCGTACTTCTGCACGGTCAGCGGACGCATCGGTCCTCCGCCGCCGCGCCCGTCTCGCCGACCGGGCCCGCCTCGCGCCGGTCCTCTCCGGGCGCCCAGGCGTCGAGGGCACGGCGCGACCGTTCGCCGCCGGCCTCCGCGGTGACGAGGCGCTCGTCTCCGGACGCGCCGTAGTCGATCGACACCCGGAGCGCGTCCTCCGGGGCGTCGGGGCCGAGTCGCTCGCTCCACTCGACCGCGGCGACGCCGGGGCCGTCGAGCATCTCGGCGAGCCAGTCCGCGGGCGGCAGCGTGCCCTCGTGGCGGTAGAGGTCGAGATGGGCGAGGCGGAGCCGCCCCTCGTGCTCGATCGCGGTGACGAAGCTCGGGCTGTGGACCCGCGCCTCGTCGATCCCGAGACCGGAGGCGAGCCCCCGCACGAAGGCGGTCTTGCCCGCCCCGAGCGGACCGCTCAGGCAGACCACCATCCCGGGATAGGCGAGCTCGCCGAGGCGGCGGCCCAGGGCCTCCGTGTCGGCTTCGCCGTGGCTCCAGAATCTCACGATTCCCCTGCTATAACAGCGCCTCCCGGGCCCCGCACCGCTCGCCGCCCGAGTGGGCGAGGAGCGCCCGCCGGGCGAGCGGAATCTCGTCGGCCAACTCCGAGGCGAGAAGCCCCGCGTCCCCGATCCGCCCGGCCACCCGGTCGCCGGCGAGCCCGTGCAGAAAGACCCCGAGTCGCGCCGCGGAGAAGGCCTCGACGCCCTGGGCGAGCAGCGCGCCGACGAGCCCCGCGAGCACGTCGCCCGTGCCCCCGGTGCCGAGGACCGCGCCGCCGGTCGTGTTCACGCAGGCTCGGCCGTCGGGATGCGCCACCACGGTTCCCGCCCCTTTCAGGACGACGACGGCGCCCGAGCGGCCGGCCATCGCGCGCGCGGCGCCGAGCCGGTCGGCCTGGACGTCGGCCACCGAGACGCCGGCGAGTCGGGCCATCTCGCCGGGGTGCGGCGTGAGCACGCGAGCAGCCGGCGCGGATCGCAGCGCCTCGGGCTCGCCCGCGAACGCGTTCAGCCCGTCGGCGTCGAGCACGAGCGGGAGCGCGACCGCGCTCGCGAGCCGTCGTGCGACCGAGGCCGCGGCAGCCTCGCGCCCGAGCCCGGGCCCGCACACCACGGCATCGCGGCCGTCGAGCAGCGGCCCGAAGTCGACGCCCGCAGCCGGCCACGCCTCGGTCATCGCCTCCGGCAGGAGACCTGCGACCAGGTCGCGCACCGCCGCGGGCGTCGCGATCGTGACGAGCCCCGACCCGCCCCGGATCGCGGCCCGCCCCGCGAGCGCCGCCGCGCCGGCCTTGCCGTCGGATCCGGCGACGACCACGACGTGCCCGTGCGAGCCCTTGTGGCCCGACACCGGCCGCGCAGGCAGCAGCGCCCGCGCCATCTCGAGCGTGGCCGCACGCGCGAGCGGCTCGATCGCTGCGAGCGCCTCCGGCGCGAGCCCGATGTCGACCTCGACGAGGCGGCCGACGTGAGCGCGCGCGGCGGGGAGCAGGAGCCCGAGCTTGGTCCCGCCGAGCGTCACGGTGACGTCCGCCGATACCGCGGTTCCCCACGGCTCGCCGGTGTCCCCGTCGAGCCCGGAAGGGAGGTCGACCGACAGCACGACGGGCGAGGACCCCGACCCGGCCATCTCCCGGGAGGGCCGGCGGGCGAGCGCGATCGCCTCGATCACGCGGGCCGCGGGCCCCCGGATCTCCGCGTTCAGCCCGGTCCCGAAGACCGCGTCGACCACGACGCCTGCCGAGCGAAGCCGCGCCGCGAGCGCCGCCGGGCCCTGCGCCTCGCCGAGCTCCTCGACGCGCCCCCCGGATGCGAGCCAGCGGTCGAGATTCGCGCGCGCGTCGCCGGTCACCCGTTCGCGAGGCCCGAGAAGCCACGCCTCGACCCGAAATCCCGCCGCCGCAAGCAACCGGGCCACGACGAAGCCGTCGCCCCCGTTGTTGCCGCGGCCGGCCACGACGACGACGCCGCGCGCCGCACGCGCGCGAAGCGGACCGAGAATCTCCGCGGCGATCCCGCGGCCGGCCCGCTCCATGAGCTCCAGGCCGGGCGTCCCGAGCTCGATCGTGCGTCGGTCCGCCGCGCGCGCCTGCGCCGTCGTGACGACCGGAAGCCCCGCGGGCGTGGCCTCGTCGAGCGACGTCACGCTCTCACTCTCCGGCGAGCGCCCGGTCGATCGCCCGCCGCATCTCCCGCACCGCCTCGCCGATCCCGACGTAGACCGCGCGCGCGACGATCGAGTGCCCGATGTTGAGCTCGTTCATCGCGGGCAGGGCCGCGATCGGGCCGACGTTCCCGGTCGTGAGACCGTGTCCCGCGTTCACGACGAGGCCTCGCCGCACGGCCGCGTCCGCGGCTTCGCGAAGTGCCCGGAGCTCGGAGGCCGCGGCGTCGCCCGAGGCGTCGCACCACCGCCCGGTGTGCAGCTCCACCACCTGCGCCCCCACCGCCCGCGAGGCCTCGACCTGGCCGCGGTCCGGGTCGACGAACAGGCTCACCCGGATGCCCGCGTCGACCAGACGCCCGACCAGCGGGGCGAGCGTCGACTCGTTCCCCGCGACCGCGAGCCCGCCCTCGGTCGTCAGTTCCGCGCGCCGCTCCGGCACGATGCAGACGTCCTCGGGACGGACGTCGAGCGCGAACGCCGCCATCTCGTCGGTCGCCGCCATCTCGAGGTTCAGCTTGCAGCCCGCCGTCGCGCGCAGGCGCCGGACGTCGTGCTCCTGCACGTGCCGACGGTCCTCGCGCAGGTGGACGGTGATCCCGTCGGCCCCCGCCTCGAGCGCGAGACGGGCGGCCTCGACCGGGTCGGGAAAGCTGGTGCCCCGCGCCTGGCGGAGCGTCGCCACGTGGTCGACGTTCACGCCGAGCAGCACCCGTCGGCCGACGCGGTCCGCGTTCACGAGCCGTCGGCCGCGCGGATCGTGTCCGCGATCGCCTCCGCGAAGCGCTTCACCTCGGCCTCGTCCTCGCCCTCCACCATGACGCGGTAGAGCGGCTCGGTGCCCGACGCCCGCAGCAGGACGCGACCGCGACCGCCGAGGGCCGCCTCGACGTCGGCGAGCGCACCCGCGACCTCGGGCTCGCGCGCGAAGTCGCGTCGCTCGCGCACCCGGACGTTCA
Source organism: Alphaproteobacteria bacterium (assembly GCA_017853315.1). Classification (GTDB taxonomy): domain Bacteria; phylum Desulfobacterota; class Binatia; order UBA12015; family UBA12015; genus REEB422. Next base: position 18,265 of record JAFMJW010000005.1, on the reverse strand, counting down.
CCAGGACCTGCGGGTAGCGCGTCATCGCGCGGGCGAGCTCGGAGAGCGGGCGGCCGGTCTCGGCCATGATCGCGAGGATCGCGAGCGCCGTCACGAGCCCGTCGCCGGTCGTGTTGTGGTCGAGGAAGAGCACGTGGCCGGACTGCTCGCCGCCGAGGTTCAGCCCGTGGCGGACCATGGTCTCGACCACGTAGCGGTCGCCGACCGGCGTGCGCAGCAGCTCGCAGCCGAGCTCCCGGAGCGCGATCTCGAGGCCGAGGTTCGACATGACGGTCGCGACCACCGTCCGCTTGGCGAGCGCCTCGCCCCGCACCAGTTCGCGGGCCGCGATCGCGAGGATCTGGTCGCCGTCGACCAGGTCGCCGCGCTCGTCGACGAGCAGGCAGCGGTCGGCGTCGCCGTCGAGAGCGATCCCGATCTGCGCCCCGGTGGCCAGGACCCGTTCCTGCAGGTGCCCCGGGTGCAACGCCCCGCAGTCGCGGTTGATGTTCTCGCCGTCGGGCTCGCAGGCGAGCGCCGTCACGCTCGCCCCGAGCTCTTCGATCACCTCGGGCGCGACGCGGTAGCCGGCGCCGTTCGCCGCGTCGACGACGACCTTCATGCCGTCGAGCGCCAGGTGCCGGGGAAAGCTGTTCTTCGCGAAGACGTTGTAGCGCCCGAGCGCGTCGTCGATGCGGAAGGCCTTGCCGACCTCCGAGGCGGTCGGGCGGAGGTGGTCGATCGAGTCGGCGAAGACCAGGTCCTCGATGTCGGCCTCGACCTCGTCGGGGAGCTTGAAGCCGTTGGCGGCGAAGAACTTGATCCCGTTGTCCTGGAACGGGTTGTGGGAAGCCGAGATCACGACCCCCGCGTCGGCTCGCAGGCTGCGGGTGAGGAACGCGATGCCGGGGGTGGGCATCGGGCCGACCAGGAGCACGTCCACCCCCATCGAGCACACGCCCGACGCCATCGCGGTCTCGAGCATGTAGCCCGACACCCGGGTGTCCTTGCCGATCAGGACCTTGTGCCGCCTCGGGCTCGAGCGGAAGACGTGCGCGATCGCGCGGCCGAGCCGCAGCGCCGTCTCCGAGGTCATCGGCTCCTCGTTCGCGACGCCTCGCACGCCGTCGGTGCCGAACAGCCGTCGCTTCCTGCCGCCTTCGCTCACGGTCGTCTCTCCACCCGGGCCCCGGCGTTCCCTCGCGGGCGCGCCGGCTGAACCGACACCTCGTCGGGCTCGACCCGCACGAGTTCGACGTCCTCGGGCAGCCGAACCCGCGGGCGCGCGCGGAACGACGTCCCGGGGGCGCGTCCGCCGACGTCCACGTAGACGGATCCGTCGTCGAGCGCCAGTCGATCGAGCGACTCCCGGGGGCCGCGCACGACCACCGCGACGGACCCCGGCGAGGCGCTCCAGGCGCCCGCGTCGTCGGCCCCGACCGCCACGCGCGGGATGCGACGCTCCTCGTGGACGGTCTCCACGTCGAAGCGGACGAGGACCTTCGCGGGCTGCGCCCGGACGACGCCGCCGCTCGTCTCGAGCTCGACCTCGAGCTGCGCGCTCTCGTCGAGGGAGCCGAGCTCGACCGGCCGGGTCGGGAGATCCTTCATGGCCTCGACGACCTGGGCGGGCCCCGTCACCGTCACCCGCTCGGGCACGATCTCGACGCCGCCGATGCGCTGCCCCGGCCGCGGATCGCCGCGGCGCTCGAGCCGGACCGCGACCGTCCGCGTCACCAGGCGGTCGACGTCGAAGATCGCCCACGACGGCACGATCCGCTTCACCTGGACCTTGCGCGGCAGGCTGAAGTTCGCCTCGCCGAGCCCCTCGCGGACACGCGGGGGTTGCGCGTTCGAGAGGTCGACGACGCCCTTCAGCCGGCGCGGATCGATGGCGGCCACGATCACCGAGGGCCCGCTCACCCGCAGCTCCACGTGCTCGGTGAGCGCGTTGGTCACGACCAGCTCCGCCGGCAGGTTCCTCGCCTCGAGCTTGACCCGCATCGTGCGGTCCTCGGTGCCGTCGCCGGTGTTGACGAAGAACCAGAGACCGGTCGCGGTCGCGAGCGAGAGCACCCAGAGTCCGAGGTTCGTCCACGGCGACGAGCGCGGGCGGGCGGCCGACGTTCGGGCCGCCGGAGGCGGAGCGCCGCTCCGTGCATCCGTCCCCTTCGGGTCCCCGGCCGGCGTCACGCGAGGGAGAATCTCTCGAGACCGGTGCGCAGGGTCTCGGCATCGCAGTTGCGGAGAATCTCGCCCTCGTGCACGAGCGAGATGCGACCCTGTTCCTCGGAGACGACCACGACCGCGGCGTCGCTCTCCTCCGAGATGCCGATCGCGGCGCGGTGCCGGCTGCCGAAGGCGCGACTCACCGTCGGGTCGTGGGTGAGCGGCAGGAAGCAGCCCGCGGCGGCGAGCCGCCCGTTGCGGACGATGGCCGCCCCGTCGTGCATGGGCGACTGCGGCTGGAAGATCGAGCAGAGCAGCTCCCAGCTGACCTCTGCGTCGACCGGGATCCCGCTCTCGAGGAAGGGGGAAAGTCCGACGTCGCGCTCGAGCACGATCAGCGCACCGATCCGCTTGCCCGCGAGCTCGGTCGCCGCCTTGGCGATCTCGTCGATCACGACCGCCTGCGCCCCGCGGTCGCCGCCGAAGAGCCGGGCGCGACCGACCCGCGTGAGCACCCGGCGGATGTCGTCCTGGAAGAGGACGACGACCAGCAGGAAGAACGAGCCGAGGAAGGCCCGCAGGATCCAGGAGAGGGTGTAGAGTTCGAAGGACTGGGCGAGCAGGTACATCCCGCCCAGCACGGCGAGGCCGACCAGCATCTGGACGGCGCGGGTGCCCCGGATCAGGTTGATGATCGCGTAGACCAGGACGGCGACGATCAGGATGTCGGCGACGTCGGCGATCCGAACCTGCCCGAAGACGTCCACGTTTTCCGTGGTGCAGGAACGGCCCCCCGATCGCAACCCGGGAAGCCGGAGCCGGGCGCGGCCCGCGGTCAGGCGGGGGACGCGGAGAGGCCGCCCGGGGTCGGGTTCGCCGCCATCAGGGCGTCGATCTCGGTGCTGTCGAGCACCTCGCGGTCGAGCAGCGCCTGCGCGACCGCGTGCAGCGCGGCGAGGTTCGACGAGAGCAGGTCGCGTGCGCGCTGGTAGCCCTCGGTCACGAAGCGACGGATCTCCGCGTCGATCTCCGACGCGGTCCGCTCGGAGATGCCCTGCGCCTGGTGGAAGTCCCGCCCGAGGAACGGGTTCTCCTCCTTCGCACCGAAGGTCATGGGTCCGAGCCGCTCGCTCATGCCCCACTCGCAGACCATCTTGCGGGCGAGGTCGGTCGCGCGCTCGATGTCGTTGCCCGCACCGGTGGTCGTGTGGCCGAGAACGATCTCCTCCGCCGCGCGCCCGCCGAAGAAGATGGCGAGGTTGTTCTCGAGCATGTCGCGGCTCGCCGTGTGGCGGTCGTCGACCGGCACCTGCTGGGTGAGCCCGAGCGCCATGCCGCGGGGGATGATCGTGACCTTGTGCACCGGGTCCGCGCCCGGGATGAGCTTCGCGACCAGCGCGTGCCCGGCCTCGTGGTAAGCCGTGTTGCGCTTCTCCTCTTCGCTGATGATCATCGAGCGGCGCTCGGACCCCATGAGGACCTTGTCCTTGGCGAGTTCGAGGTCGCGCTGGTCGACACGGTCCTTGTTGGCCCGCGCCGCGAGGAGAGCGGCCTCGTTCACGAGGTTTTCCAGGTCGGCGCCGGAGAAGCCGGGCGTCGATCGCGCGAGCAGCGCCACGTCGACGTCGTCGGACAGGGGCACCCGCCGCGTGTGGACCCGGATGATCCCCTCGCGCCCCTTCACGTCGGGCCGCGGCACGACCACGCGCCGGTCGAAGCGGCCGGGGCGAAGGAGGGCCGGGTCGAGCACGTCGGGGCGGTTGGTCGCGGCGATCAGGATCACGCCGTCGTTCGACTCGAAGCCGTCCATCTCGACGAGGAGCTGGTTCAGGGTCTGTTCCCGCTCGTCGTGGCCGCCGCCGAGCCCGGCGCCGCGATGGCGGCCGACCGCGTCGATCTCGTCGATGAAGATGATGCACGGGGCGTTCTTCTTGCCCTGCACGAAGAGGTCGCGGACCCGCGAGGCGCCGACGCCGACGAACATCTCGACGAAGTCGGACCCGGAGATCGAGAAGAAGGGCACGCCCGCCTCGCCCGCGATCGCGCGCGCGAGCAGGGTCTTCCCGGTGCCGGGCGAGCCCACCAGCAGGACGCCCTTGGGGATCCGGCCGCCGAGCTTGGTGAATTTCTTCGGGTCCTTCAGGAAGGCGATGATCTCCTCGAGCTCTTCCTTCGCCTCCTGCACGCCCGCGACGTCGGCGAACGTATTCTTCTGCTGGGCCTCGGTGAGCAGCTTCGCGCGGCTCTTGCCGAAGGACATCGCCTTGCCGCCGCCGACCTGCATCTGGCGCATGAAGAAGACCCAGACGCCGATCAGCAGCAGCATCGGCATCCACTGCACGAGCAGGATCACGTACCAGGGGTCGCCGTCCTCGGGCTTCGCCTGGATCTTGACGCCCTTCTCGCGCAGCCGCTGCACGAGCTCCGTGTCGCCCGGCTCGTAGGTCCGGAAGCGGTCGCCGTTCTGGAAGCGGCCACGGATGACGTGGCCCTGGATCACGACCTCGGAGATCTCGCCGCGCCCGAGCGCCTCGGAGAACTCGCTGTAGTCCCGCTCGGGCTCCCGGGGCTCCTGCTTGTTCAGGACCTGGAACAGCAGCAGCATCATCAGGCCGAGGACGAGCCACAGCGCGAGATTCCGCGAGAACTGGTTCAATCCTGATCTCTGCAAGGGAGGCACCCGTCGGCGACGAACCCCTTCCGAGTACCACGGCCCCCCGAGACCGGCAATTGCGGAACTGCCGTCTCGCCCCGACGCGATGCGGCCGAGCCGTCTCCCGCCGCGCTCAGTCGAGGCGCGCGACGAGGCCGAGGTCGCCGCGCGCGCGACGGCCGCCCCGGACGGCTCCCGGCACACCGGGGACCCAGAGCACGGCGTCCTCGGCATCCACGACCAGTGCGAGTCCGGACCTCGCCGAGCGGGGCACCTTGGCGTCGACGAGCAGGTCCGAGAGCTTGCGCCCGCCCCGGGACAGCCGCATCCGGTCCCCCGGGCGGGGCGGGCGGACCCGGAGCGGCAGCCGGGCGTCCCCGGAAGACAGGACGACTCGAAACGGGTCGTCGCCCCCGCCCGCCGGGTCGAAACCCTCCGGCTCGATCCGCGACTCGATCCACCAGCGGCCTCCGGCCCGCACCCCACCGGGGACCGGCAACTCGACCGCGCCCCAGTCGGGCCGCGCGGCCCGAGCCGATGTCGTCACCACGACCTCCCCGTAGCGCCGCTCGACCCGGGCGCCGCCCGCGAGATCGACCCGGCCCCCGGGACGCCCGGAGCGTGCGACGGCCACCACCGCCTGCACCTGCGCCCGGGTCGGCCGGAGCCCCGCGCGCACGAGCCAGGAGTGCACGACGCGCCCCGACGCATCGTCCGAGGCGAGGAGTGCCACCGGAAGCCGCGTCGGCGAGGCGAGCGCGTCGAGAAGCGAAGCCACGCCGATCTCCGCGAGCGTCGACTCGACGCGCAACTCGTCTGCGAGACGCGCGAGCCGCTCCGTCGCGTCGACGCCGAGCGCGAGCGAGAGGCCCGGCAGCACCTCGTGCCGCACCCGGCTGCGAAGCCTTCGAGCATCCTCGTTCGTCACGTCCACGACCGACGCGACCGCGCGCAGGCCCGCGTAGCGCCGCAGGTCTTCGCGCGACACGTCGAGCAGCGGCCGCACCACGCCGTCGTCGCGTCTGGCCGCCATGGCAGCGAGCCCGCGAGCGCCCGCACCGCGCGCGAGCCTCAGCAGCACGGTCTCCGCCTGGTCGTCGCGGGTGTGCGCGACGCAGGTGCGGGCCCCGACCGCCTGCGCGACCCGGCACAGGAACGTGTAACGCTCCTCTCGCGCCCCGGCCTCGAGGTTCCCGGCCGTGCCGATCGGGTCCGCGGGCTCGCCCACCACGCACGCGACCCCGGATGCGCGCGCGGTGGCGGCCGCGAACAGGGCGTCCCGGTCGCTCGCCGCACCCCGCAACCGGTGGTTCAGGTGCGCCGCGACGACGGGGGCCGAACCGGAGTCGCGGCCCCGGATCGCGACCAGGAGCGCCAGGAGGGTCGCCGAGTCGGGACCGCCGGAGAGCGCGAGCACGACGGGATCGCCCGGGCCGACCCCGCAGGCGCGGGCAAGAGCGCGGGCAACGCGCCCTTCGATGCGGGCCGTGAAGCGCGCCTCGCGCGCGGAGGGTGAGGAGGTGGCGGCGGGAAGACTCGAACTTCCGACGCGGGGATTATGAGACCCCTGCTCTACCACCTGAGCTACGCCGCCGATCCGGGAACGACGGGAGGCCGTAGCAACGGGCTCCCGCGTTGTCGATGCCCGGAGCGACACGCGACGACGCATCCCCGGGCGGCCTCAGGCCGCGAGGCCCTCGAGCCTGCGGGTCACGTCGATCGTCTTCGCGCGCCGGTCGCCCTTGCGCACCTGGTGGAGGAGCCCTTCGGTCAGGTCGAGGCAGCTCAGGTGGCCGCCGTAGACGCACCCCGTGTCGAGCCCGACCTTGCGCGGCGCATCGAAGAGCGGCCCGTCGCGGTAGGGGGTGTGGCCGAAGACCACGAGCCACGGCAGCCCGGGGTCGGCGAGCAGGAACTCCTCGCGGATCCACAACAGGTCGTCCGCGACCTGCTCGGCGAGCGGGACGCCGGGTCGGAGACCGGCGTGGACGAACACTGCCCCGCCCTCGGCGAATTGGAGGACGAGCTCGTCGCGCAGGAACTCGAGCTCCTCGCGCACCGCCGCCTCCGCCGCGGGCGGATTCGTGCCGAGCGGCCCGTCGAGCCCGAAGCTGCGCAGCGTCTGCATCCCGCCGTTGCCGAGGAACGCGCGCCCATGGGCCCCGCCCATGCCGAGGAAGTCGAGGAACATCTCCTCGTGGTTGCCGCGCAGCAGCACGGTCCGGGGCATCGCGCGCTTCATCTCGAGCACGATCCGCACGCAGTCGAGCGACTGCGGCCCGCGGTCGACGTAGTCGCCGAGGAAGACCAGCCGGTCGCCGACGTCGGCGTCGACGTGGCGAAGCAGCACGTCGAGCTCCGAGGCGCACCCGTGGACGTCGCCGATGCAGAGCAGCCGGCCGCCGTCCGCGCTCGTCGGCAGGCCGCCGCCCCACGGCCTCATCGTCCGCCGGCCCTCCGGTCCCCGAGCATCCTCGCGAGCAGTTCCGCATCGCCGAGGACGTCGAGCGCCGCGGTGTAGGGATCGACCGCGCCGGCGCGCACCCGCTCGCCGAGCGGCAGGAGGTCCGGTTGCGCGAGCGAGCGGTCGATGCGTTCGGCGACCTCGTCGCGCAGGATCTCGCCCCATTCCTCGAAGCGCTCGCGCCCCTGCTCCTCGTCGCCGCGCGCGGCCCGCCTCGCGACGCCGTGCTCGGCGATGCGCGTCCACAGCTCCTCGATGCCCTTGTCCGCGGTCGCCTCGGTGAGCAGCACCGGCACGTTCCAGTCGGCCGCCGGTCGCAGCTGCAGCATGACCTCGAGCTCGTTCTTCAGCCGGCGCGCGCCGTCGCGGTCGGCCTTGTTCACGACGAAGACGTTGGCGATTTCGAGCAGCCCGGCCTTCATCACCTGGATCGTGTCACCCGCCTCGGGGACGAGCACGACGCAGGTGGTCTGGGCGAGCTTCATGATGTCGAGCTCGGTCTGTCCGACGCCCACCGTCTCGACCAGCACCACGTCGTGCCCGAAGGCGTCGAGCAGGTGGACGACCTCGCGGGTCGCGCGGGCGAGCCCGCCGTGGCGGCCGCGGGTCGAGAGGCTGCGGATGAACACGCCCTCGTCGAGGAAGTGCTGCTGCATGCGCACCCGGTCGCCCAGCACCGCTCCACCCGAGAACGGGCTCGACGGGTCGATCGCGACGACCCCCACCTTGCGCCCCGCGGCTCGCAGGTGCGCGATGACGCGGTCGACGAGCGTCGACTTGCCCGCGCCCGGCGGGCCCGTGATGCCGACCACCGTCGCGCGCCCGGTTCGCGGGTAGATCTCCCGCATGATCGCGGGCACTTCCGGGGAACGGCTCTCGACGAGCGTGATCAGCCGGGCGAGCGCACGGCGGTCGTGACCGGCGAATCGGTCGAGCAGCGGCTTCACGTCCACGACGGCACCTCGTCCCCCCCGGCCGCGTGCGGGGCCGCGGCGAGTCCCGCCTCCGGACTCCCGATCTCGATCGCCACCCGCTCGGGCCGCGGGTCGCCCGTGATCCGCGCCCAGCCGTCGACGAAGCTCTCCGCGACGCGCCCGAGCCCGGGCACCCAGTTCGGCGCCTCGTCCTCGAGGCTCGTCGCCACGACTCCCGGAAGCCCGCACGGATCGAAGCCGTCGAAGCCGCGCGCACTCGCGCGGGAGACGTTGAGCGAGGCGCCGTGCAGGCTCACGCCGCGGCGCACCCCGATGCCGACCGACCCGAGCTTGCGGGCGGGCGAGCCCTCGACCCAGGCGCCCGGGAAGCCCGCGCGACGAAACGCCTCCACCCCGAACTCCCGCGCGACGGCGCAGAGCGTCTCTTCGAGGTCGTCGACGAAGCGGCGTACCCCGCGGCCGGCCGAGCGCAGCTCGACGACCGGGTAGACGACGAGCTGTCCGGGGCCGTGGTAGGTGGCGGCACCTCCGCGGTCGACCCGGATGCGCGGCACGGCCGAGGAACCGGCGTCCTCCTCGCCGAACGGGTCGCGCGCGTTGCGTCCGATCGTCACGACCGGCGGGTGCTCGAGCAGGAGCAGGAGGTCGCCGATCCGTCCCGCCCTGCGCTGCTCGGCGAGTCGTTCCTGCAGGCGCCTCGCGGCCCCGTAGTCGACGCACCCGAGGAAACTCCAACCGAGGCCCGGCACGCGCGAGCGATACAGAGCGGCCCGTTGCGTCGCAACCGCGCGACGGGATCTGGTCGCGTCTGCGAGGCGCCGCCGCGAGAGGTCGGTTCAGCCCTCGGCCGCCGGGCCGGCTTCCGTCGGCTCGCCGGCGAGCCCGGCGAGCCCGAGCCTCCGCATGCGCCGCCAGAGCGTGACGCGCGAGACGCCGATCTCGCGCGCCGCCGCGTCGCGCCGCCACCGGTGACGGTCGAGCAGGCGACGCAGGACTTCCGCTTCCGGGGACGACGCTGGCTCGCAACGGGCCGGGGGCCGTGGCAGACGCTCTGCCGCGCCCGCGCCCGGACCCGGGAGCGAGTCGTGGAGGCCGGCCAGCGCGTCGGCCCAACCCGCCTCGGGCCCGCGGCTCGCGACCAGCACGCGCGCCCGCTCGACGAGGTTCGCGAGCTCGCGCACGTTGCCGGGCCACGAGTGCAAACGCAGCGCATCGAGGACCCGACCGGGCGGCGGCGGCGGCGCGGCGCGCCGCCCGGCGTCGGCCGCGCTCGACAGGAGATGCTCGACGAGAAGCGGCAGGTCGTCCAGCCGCGCGCGGAGCGGCGGCAGCCGCAGGCGGAGCACGTCGAGCCGGAAGTAGAGGTCGCTGCGGAAGCGCTGCTCGGCCACGAGCACGCGCAGCGAGAGGTTCGACGCCGCCACCACCCGGACGTCGGCGAGCCGCGGCCGCGTCGCGCCGAGCGGCCGGTACTCGCCCTCCTGCAGGAGCCGCAGAAGCTTGCCCTGGAGCGGCGCGGGCAGGTCCTCGACCTCGTCGAGGAAGAGCGTCCCGCGTGCCGCCGCCTCGACCAGCCCGGGATGGTCGCGATGGGCGCCCGTGAACGCGCCACGGAGGTGACCGAAGAGCTCGCTCTCGACCAACTGCTCCGGCAGCGCGCCGCAGTTCACGGCGACGAATGGCCCGGCACCGCGGTCGCTCTCCTCGTGGAGGGCGCGCGCGACGAGTTCCTTGCCCGTCCCGGTCTCGCCCTCGACGAGAACGCTCGCCCCGCTGCGCGCGAAGCAGCGGACCTCGGAGCGAAGCGCTTGCATCGACTCGCTCGCGCCGACCAGCGCATCGACCCCCCGCCCGCGGTCCGCGCGTCTCTCGAGCGGGGCTGGCCCGCGCAGAGCGGCCCCGCTCGAGACGAGACCGGCGCGCGGCCACGGAGTCGCCGACTCCCGCTCGTCCCGATCGACCGTCGCCGCATCCATCTCCGCCCCCCTCCGCGCCCTCGTCGACGCTCCGAAGCGACGACTTAGCAGCGAGGCGAGGCCGGGATCGATGCCCGGGCACGCATAACGAGACTCGGGAAGGCCGGCGCGAAGACGAAGTCGGGCGGACCGACACGCTTTCGCAGCCGGCCCGCCCGCTCCCCCGGGCGGCAACGCGACGCACCACGCGTCGCGCCGCCGCCCCCCTCGATCCCTCGCCGGAGCAAGGAGGAGGCCAGCGCGCGCGCGTCCGGTTGCCGTCCGCGCAGACGTGCGTGCAACGCGACCGCCCGCGACGCGAAGCGTGACGTCCTCCGGGGCAACCCCGGGTTGCAACCCGGGCCCGGAATGGGTGAGATGCCGTCGTGCCCGAGACCTCGCCCCCGCGCAGCGCGTGGTACCGCAACCACCTCCTGGTCGCGGGCCTCGGGCTCATCGCGCTCGGGCTCGGCAACTGGGCGACCGGCACGATGCGACTGCGCGACATCGCCGAGACCGGGATCTCGCAACCGCCGATCCACCGGGCGCGGACGCGCGCGCGCGAAGCCGCCGTCGATGCCGACGTCGAGATCGCCCGCGTCCGGCAGGACTTCTACCACGTGGTCGCGACCGGCGGTCGCCTGCTGGTCGCGACCGGCATCGTCCTCGCCGCCTTCGGCGCGGTCCGCGCCCGTCGCAACGATCCCGCGGTCTCGCGGGCCCCGGACTCGGGCTCCGTCGGAAGCAGGCCATGAACGCCCGTCGCCAGAGCCTCCCGGCCCAGCGGCTCCTCCCGCCTGCAGCGGCCCGCACCCTCGAGAGGGTCGCGCCCTCCTCTCTTCCGGTGCTCTGCCTCGACTGCTGCGGCCCGGCCTTCGACCGCATCGCGGCCTCGATCCACACGGCGAGTCGCCGCGACCGCCTGGTGCAGGTCGACCTCCTCGGCTCGAGGGACGGACTCCTGGCCGGCCTGATCCGCGCCGCGACGTCGCCGCGCTGCACGCTCGCCGTGGACGGCATCGATCGTCTCGACGACGACGCCCAGGCCGCGCTCCTGCGGCTGCTCGACGGCGGCGTCGACGGACCGCGCCTCGTCTCGGCGAGCCTCGCGGACGTGGACGCGCTGCGCGAGACTCTTCGCCCGGAACTCTGGGCGCTCGTCACCACGATCACGGTGCGCACGCCGTCGCTCGCGCGCGCCGGCTCGGACCTCGCCGAGATCGCGCGCGCCCGGGTCGCCGCCCTCGCGGCGGACCTCGGACGCGAGGCCCCGGCCCTCTCTTCCGCGGCGCTCGATGCGCTGCTCGACCACGACTGGCCGGGTGACGCGGCGGAGCTCGACGGGGTGCTCGCTCGCACGCTGGTCGAGGTCGAGGGCCCGCTGGTCGACGCGGACGACCTTCGCTGGGCGCCGGTCGCCGGGACGGCGAGCGCGCGTGAAGCGACACGCCTCGCGAGAGAAGCGCGCCGCGACGATCCCGCGGGGGAGCGGGCTTCGGACGGCACCGGGGCGGTCGCCGGCGTGGGCAGCGAGGCGATCGCCGTCGAACTCGCCCATCGCATCAAGAACCCGCTCGTCACCGTGCGAACCTTCGTGCAGAGCGTCGCCCAGCTCGCGAGCGACCCCGCCGACCTCGCGCGCTTCCGCGACCTGACCGAGGAAGCGATCACCCGGATGGACGACACGCTGGAGGACATCCTCGCGTTCTCCCGGTTCGCGCCGCCGGATCCCGACACGATCGAGGTCGTTGCGGTGCTGCGCGACGCACTCTCCGAGGCGCAGGCGGCCCGCGCCGGCAACGACTGCTCGCTCGACGTCGAGCCGGGCGCGCGGCTGGTCGCGGTCGCGGACGAGCCACGTTTGCGGGCCGCGCTGGGCGCCGTCGCCCGCCACGTCGTCGAGACGATCGAACCGCAGGGGACGCTCGCGGTCCTGGTCCACGGCGACGCGCTCTCCCTCCGGCTCCCGGAAGCCGGCGCGACGAGCCACCTGCGCGGCGTGACCGGGCTCGACGACGACCTCCCGCTGCCCCTGCTGCTGGCCCGCGGCGCGCTCGCCCACGGCGGCGCCTCGCTCGTCTCGCGCGAGGAGGACGGGCGGCGGCTCGTCGAGATCCGCTTCCCCGGGGCCGAGGCGGCACGTCCCGCCGCGCGGGCCGGCCAACGCCACGCCGGACGAGATGGCCTCCGACGCGACGCCTGAAGAGGGCGGCCCGCGACGCCCGCGCGTGCTCGTCGTCGACGACGAGCTCGGCGTGCGCGAGTCGCTGCGCCTCGTGCTGCGCGACGGCTTCGAGGTCGTGCAGGCCGAGAACGGCGAACGCGCGCTCGCGCTCGCCGCCGAGGCGCGCCCCGACGTCGTGCTCCTCGACATCCTGATGCCGGGGATGGACGGCCTCGCGGTGCTCGAGCGGCTGCGCGGCCGGCACCCGGAGCTGCCGGTCGTCATGCTCACGGCGACGCGCACGCTCAAGACCGCCGTGACCGCGATGAAGCTCGGCGCGTTCGACTACGTGCAGAAGCCCTTCGACCTCGACGAGCTGCGGGCCGTCGTCCACAACGCGAGCCGGACCGCGGCCCTGCAGCGCGAGGTCGAGGAGCTGCGGGCGGAGGTCGGACGGCGCTACCAGCTCGGCAACATCGTGGGCCGCAGCGCCGCGATGCAGCCGATCTTCCGCACCGTCGCGATGGTGGCCCCGCAGAGGACCACGGTGCTCGTGACCGGCGAGAGCGGGACCGGCAAGGAGCTCATCGCACGCGCGCTCCACCACCAGAGCCCGCGATCGGCGCTCCCGATGACCGCCATCAACTGCGCCGCCATCCCCGAGAACCTGCTCGAGAGCGAGCTCTTCGGCCACGAGCGCGGTGCTTTCACCGGCGCGGACGCCCGCAAGGTGGGGCACTTCGAGCTCGCCCACGGCTCGACGATCTTCCTCGACGAGATCGGCGAGATGCACCCGGCCCTCCAGGCGAAGATGCTGCGGGTGATCGAGACCGGCGAACTCATGCGCGTGGGTGGCACCAAGCCCGTCTCGGTCGACGTCCGGATCGTCGCGGCGACCAACCGCGACCTCGAGCAGGCGGTCGCCGAGGGAGCCTTCCGCGGGGACCTCTTCTACCGCCTCGCGGTCGTCTCGCTCGCGCTCCCGCCGCTGCGCGCGCGCCGCGAGGACATTCCGCTGCTCCTGCGCCACTTCGCGCGCGAGAAGGCGGGCGAGCTCGGGGTGGTCGAGCGCCCGTTCTCGCCCGAGGCGGTGGCCGTGCTCGAGCGCTACCGCTGGCCGGGCAACGTCCGCGAGCTCGAGAACCTGGTCGAGCGGCTGTTCATCCTCGGCACGGGCGGGCCGGTGCGCCCCGAGGAGCTCCCCGAGCCGATGCGGACGAGTGCCATGCCGCGACACGACGATCGCGGCGAGGCGGTGCTGCGCGGAGAGCGATCGCTCTCCGAGGCCGTGGACGACTTCGAGCGGGCCATCCTCCGCGAGGCGCTCGCCCGCTGCGACTGGAACCAGACGCGCACCGCGGAGCGGCTCGGCACGACGAGACGCATCCTGAAGTACCGCATGGACAAGCTCGGCATCCCCGACCGGCCGTCCTGATCCCCGCCCGCCCCCGTCGCTTCGCCCGGACGCGCGGACCGCGCAGGTGCGCTGGCGTCCGCGCCGTGCACGGAAACGTACGTTCATTCGCGAACGTCGTGCAGCAACGCGAGAGCGACCCCGGCTTCGCGATGCGGCGAAGACCGCGGCCGACGGGCGTCGATCGCGCGACGCCGCGCGAGGCCGTCGTGGCACGCCGGGTGCATCGCACACGCGCGCATGCGCGAGCCGAGCAGCATCCTCGTCGTCGACGACGAGCCCGGGCCCCGGGAGTCGCTGCGGATGCTGCTCAAGCCCGAGTACCGGGTGACCACGACGGGTCGCGCCACCGACGCGCTGCGGCTGCTCCGCGAGGACGCGTTCGACGTCGTCCTGCTCGACCTGACGATGCCGCGCGACCTCTCGGGGACCGAGGCCCTCCGCGCGATCCGCGACGGGGGAATCGACGTGGAGGCGCTCGTGGTCACGGGACACGGCACCCTCGAGACCGCGGTCGATTGCCTGCGGCTGGGCGCCCGCGACTACATCGCGAAGCCGTTTCACGGACCGTCGGTCCTGGCCTCGGTCCGGGGCGCGCTCGCTGCTCGCGCGGCCCGGCGCCGCGCGAGCGAGATCCGCGGGCACCTGCTCGGGAACCTCTCGCACGAGTTCCGCACCCCGCTGCACGCCATCGTCGGCTACAGCGAGATCCTCGACGAAGAGGCCGGGGAGCGGCTCGACGGCTCGCACCGCGAGGCGCTCGACCGGATCCGGCGCTGCTCGGCCCGCCTGCTCTCCTACCTCGAAGGCCTGCTCTTCCTCGCCGAGAGCGAGGGCGGACGCCTCGCACCGAGACCGGGGCCGCTCGACGTGGCGGCATGGATCGCGTCGTGGCTCGCGCCCGTTCGCGACGAGGCGATCCGCACCGGCGGCCACGTCGACGTCGAGATTCCCCCGGGACTCGTCGCCCGGGCCGACGCGGCCGCACTCGGGCGGCTCATGGGCGTGCTCGCGTTCGAACTCCTCGCACGCCGCCCCGGGGCCGCGATCCGGGTGCGGGCGAGCGCCCTTCGTCACGACGAGTGGGCGATCGACCTCGAGGCCCGCGGCGCCGAGGATGCGGCGATCGGGTCGCCGGCCGACGCGGAAGCGGGCCCGTGGGGCGGAGGCGACGTGCTCGAGCGCGCCGCCTCCGCGCTCGGCGCGAGGATCGAGCGCCCGCGCCCGAGCGGCCACGGCCCGGTCGTGCGCGTGCGGTGGAGCGACCGGAAACCGATCCGGCCGGAGGAAGAGGCGGCGACCGCTCGCCGTCGTGTCGCCGGGCTCGGGGGGTGATCCGGGCATGACGTTCCTCGAGTGCACCGACTGCGGCGAGACGCTTCGCGTCCTCGGCTCCGTCCTGCGCCGCGACTCGGAGCTGGCGCTCGAACTCGAACGCGACGAGCGGGCATTCTCCGAGCGGCACACGTCCTGCCGCCTGCGCCGCTGGGCCCCCTGCGGCGAGGCCACGACCGACCTCCCGGCGTCGGAGCCGCTCGCCACCACGACGATCCCGGTGCGATGCGAGGCCGACCCCGCGCTTCGCGCGCTCGCGCGGGGAGCCCGCGAGCAGCCCGACGGGCCGCTCGGGTGGCGCATCCTGCCCGGACACGCGGCGGCGGGTCCCCGACTCGACCCCGGGCAGCTGCGCTCGCTGGTCGACCTCGCGCTCGAGCGTTCCGACGGCGCGACGCGCGACCTCTCCGAGTGGACGCTCTACCTGCAGGCCTTCGCGGCGAGGCTTCCCCTCGCCGGGCTCGCCCCCGCCGCCCCGGCAGCGGGCCCGGACGCGGGGCGTCCGGAGCCGCGGCGCCGGGACGACTTCGAAGATCGGACCGCCCCCGATCCGGTGGAGTCCGGTACCCTCGCCGGGCGGGAGCTTCGGACCCCGCCCGTCCAGCTCGCCCTCGCCCTCGGCCCCCCGACGAGGAACCGCCCTGCACCGGCCCGGGCCGTCGGCGCCCCTGCCTCCCTCGATCCGTTGGATCCGGCGACCGCGCCCGCGGTCGGTTGACTGCCCCCCGACCCTCCTCTAGGTCGCGAGTGGGCGGGCGCGCCGCGGCACGGCGACCGGCAGCCGCCGCCGACGCGACGAAATCCCCATGAGGACGCAAGCGCTGGACGTCGCCGGCACCACGATCGGAACCTCGGCTCGCGATGCGTGGCGTCCCCCGAGTCGCGACGAGGCGATCCGGGCCCTGTCGGCGCAGGGAGACGAGGTCGACGACCTGCTCACCCGCGCCCGCGACCTGCGCGACATGGGCAAGGGACGCGTCGTCACCTATTCGCGCAAGGCGTTCTTCCCGGTGACGAACCTCTGCCGGGACCGGTGCGCCTACTGCACCTTCCGGCGCGACGAGGGCGAGGAAGGCGCCTGGACGATGACGCTCGAGGAGGTCGCCGCCTGGTCCGTGCGCGCGCGCGGGCTCGGCTGCTGCGAGGCCCTGCTCTGCCTCGGCGACAAGCCCGAGGCCGCCTTCGCCGGATATCGCCGCTGGCTCGCGGAGGCGGGCCACGCCTCGACCATCGCCTACGTCGCGCGGTGCAGCCGGGTCGCCCTCGACGAGGGGCTCCTGCCGCACTCGAACCCGGGCCTCATGACGCCGGAGGACCTCGCGCTGCTGCGACCGCTGAACGCGAGCCTCGGCCTCATGCTGGAGTCGACGAGCCCGCGGCTCCGCGCCCGCGGGCAGGTGCACTGGTACGCACCGGACAAGGATCCCGAAGCCCGGCTCCGCGTCCTGCGCGACGCGGGCGAGCAGAACATCCCGTTCACCACCGGACTGCTCCTCGGGATCGGCGAGACCCCGGAGGAGCGCGTCGACACGATCCTCGCGATCGGCGACTTGCACGACCGCTTCGGCCATGTGCAGGAAGTGATCGTGCAGAACTTCCGGGCGAAGCCGGAGATCCCGATGGCGACGGCCGGCGAGCCCGACGCCCTCGACCTCCAGCGCACCATCGCCGTCACGCGCCTCCTGCTCGGGCCGTCGATGAACGTCCAGGCCCCGCCGAACCTCTCGGATCCCGAGGCGCTCGAAGCCCTGCTCGACGCCGGCATCAACGACCTGGGCGGGATCTCGCCGCTCACCCCCGACTACGTGAACCCGGAAGCGCCCTGGCCGCACCTGGGCGCGCTCGCCAAGCGCTGCGCCGCCCACGGCCATCGCCTCGCCGAGCGCCTGCCGATCTACCCGGAATACGCGTCCCGGGCGGAGTTCGTCGCCCCGGAGATGCGGGAGGCGATCGACGCCTGGCAGGCCCGTCTCTCCCCCGCCGCCGACGCGGAGGCCCGGCCGTGACGCCGCCCGGCGACGAGGTGCGCGCGCTGCTGCCCGACGGGACGCCGATCGAGCGCCGGATCGCGACCGCGAGCCCGCCGGTCGCACGCACGCTCGAGGCCGCGCTCGCCGGCGATCGCATCGACGAAGAGGCTCTGCTCGGGCTCCTGCGCACGCAGGGCGAGGACCTGCGCGCCCTGGTCGCGACGGCCGACCGCATCCGGGCCGACGACGTGGGCGACGTCGTCACCTACGTCGTCAACCGCAACGTGAACTTCACGAACGTCTGCTTCGTGAACTGCCAGTTCTGCGCCTTCAAGCGCCAGCGCTGGGAGAAGGACGCCTACAACCACGGCACCGAAGAGGTGCTCGCCAAGGTCGCCGAAGCCGTCGATCGCGGTGCGACCGAGGTCTGCATGCAGGGCGGGATCAACCCGCAGATGGGCGCGTTCACCTACCGGGACATGCTCGTCGCGATCAAGGGCGCGTTCCCGCGCATCCACGTGCACGCCTTCTCGCCCATGGAGATCATGTACGGCGCGCGCCGCACCAGCATGACCTACCGCGACTACCTCGCCATGCTGCGCGACGCCGGCCTCGGCAGCGTCCCCGGCACGGCCGCCGAGATCCTCGACGACGAGGTCCGCGAGATCCTTTCCCACAAGAAGGTCGACACGGCGACCTGGATCGAGATCGTGACGACCGCGCACC
The DNA here is from genome assembly GCA_017853315.1 of Alphaproteobacteria bacterium. Classification (GTDB taxonomy): domain Bacteria; phylum Desulfobacterota; class Binatia; order UBA12015; family UBA12015; genus REEB422. The sequence goes on along the minus strand of JAFMJW010000005.1, from coordinate 501 downwards.
GGATCGGCCTGCCCACGACGTCCACGGTCATGTACGGCCACGTCGAGACCGACCGTCACGTCGCGGCCCACCTCGCCCTGCTGCGCCGCATCCAGGACGACACCGGCGGCTTCACGGAGTTCGTGCCGCTGCGCTTCATCCACGAGAAGACCGCGCTCTACCAGCGCGGACTGGTCGAGCCGACGCCCTCGGGGGCGCCCGACCTCCGCATGTACGCGGCCTCGCGGGTCTTCTTCCGCGGCTCGATCCCCCACCTGCAGACCTCGTGGGTGAAGCTCGGCCACGAGCTCGCCGCGCTGAGCCTCGCGGCCGGTGTCGACGACTTCGGCGGCACCCTGATGGAGGAGAGCATCTCCCGCGAGGCCGGGGCCGACGCCGGCGAGTACACCTCCGCCGAGGAGATCGAGCGACTCGTACGCTCGATGGGCCGGGTGCCGCGGCAGCGCACGACCCTCTACGGCGCGGTCGAGGCCGAGCCCGTGGCCGCCGCCGCGGCCGTCG
>JAFMJW010000055.1 GCA_017853315.1 Alphaproteobacteria bacterium | reverse complement strand
CTCTACAGCTTCACCTTCGTGCACTTCCCGCTCTTCGGCTCGATGAAGATGGAGCACGTCGGCTACGGCGTCGGCCAGATCGACCTGCCCGAGGGCCCGCGGGTCCAGGTGCCGCTCGCCGGCAAGCAGGAGGAGTTCTCGGTCGGCATGCCGCTGGTCGCCGAACTGGAGTCGATCCGCGAGGAGGGCGACACCGAGGTCGTCATCCTGCGCTTCAAGCCGACGGCCGCCGCGGGAGGTGCGCGATGAGGAAGACGAAGCTCCACGACGTGGCGGTGCTCGGCGTCGGCATGCACCCCTTCGGGATGTTCCCCGACTCGAGCAACGCCGACATGGGCCGCATCGCCGGCCTCGCCGCGATGAAGGACGCGGGCGTCTCCTTCCGCGACGTCGACGCGGCCTACGTGGCCCAGATCTTCGCACCCGTCATGACCGGCGTGCGCGTGATGAAGGAGTTCGGGCTCACCGGGCTCCCGGTGCAGCGCCTCGACAACGCGTCGGCGACCGGCTCGGCCGCCTTCTTCGAGGCGTGCCACGCGGTCTCGTCGGGGCGCTACGACCTCGTGATGGTGCTCGGCTTCGACAAGATGACGAGCATGATCCAGGAGACGTCGATGAACACCGACCCGGCCTACCTGGAGGACTCGATCCTCCCGGCCGGGTTCTTCGCGATGTGGGCGACCCGCCGCATGCACGAGCGCGGCACGAAGCCCGAGCACCTCGCGAAGATCGCGGCGAAGAACTGGAACAACGGCGCGCTGAACCCGATGAGCCAGCGCCGCCCCGACAAGCCGATCTCGCCCGAGAAGATCCTCTCGTCGAAGATGATCGCCTGGCCGCTCACCGCGATGATGTCGTGCCCGATCGGCGACGGCGCCGCCTGCGCGATCGTCGGCCGCGCCGACATGGCGAAGAAGCTCCGGCCGGACCGGCCGGTCGTCCGCGTGCTCGCTTCCGACCTGCAGTCCGAGCGCTACGAGCGCGGCCACCTCTTCATGGGCCCGGTCGTCGGGCCGGCCCGCATGACGGTCGACACCTCGGGCGCGGTCTACGAGGGAGCGGGCCTCGGTCCGAAGGATCTCGACCTGGTGCAGGTCCACGACGCCTTCGTCATCGAGGAGCTCGAGTACTACGAGCTGCTCGGCCTGTGCGGCCGGGGCGAGGCGGAGGCCTGCATCGAGCGCGGCGACTTCGAGCGCGGGGGCCGGGTGCCCGTGTCGACCGACGGCGGTCTCGTCGCGCGCGGGCACCCCGGCGGCCCGACCGGTCTCGCGCAGATCTGGGAGACCACGCTGCAGTTGCGCGGCGAGGCCGGACCGCGCCAGCTCGAGCGCGCGCGCACGGGCCTCTGCCACATGATGGGCGGCGGCAGCGTCTGCGCGATCAGCGTCCTGCAGCGCGGGTGATCTCGGACGCCTCCCGTGCCGGCGCGAGAGGCGCGCCGGTGCGGGAGGCGCTCTCGTCGGGGTCGGGATCGACCGGGCGGGGCAGTCGCCCGGGGAAGAGCCGGGCGAGCAGGTCCGGCAGTTCGTCCACGAGGTCCTGGCGTCGCAGGACCGCGTCGATGCCGAATTCGCGCGCCGCGGCGGCCCAGGCCTCGCCGCCGCCGAGGCACACGAGGACGACCTTCGGCGCGATGCGGCGACGACGGAGCGCGGCCCCGATCTGCAGGCCGCTGCGCCCGGGCAGCAGGAAGTCGACGAGGACCAGGTCGGGGTCCCGGCGCGCGACGCGGCGAATCGCCTCGGCCCCGTCGGCGACCGGCGCCAGCAGCTCGACCCCGGCGATCGCGCGCAGGGCCAGCGTCGCGGCGGCACGCCCGGGCGCATCGCCCGAGACGACGAGAATGCGGATCGGCTTCGCCAAGGAGAGTTTCCCGACGAAGCGATCATGGCCACGGCGCAGCCACGCGGCCACCGGGAAATGCGCCGCGGCGGATCGGGGGAAACCCGAGCCGGCCCGCGTCAGCGGTCGGCGCTGACGAGCCCGATGCGGATCGCGAAGCGGACGAGGCCGGCCACGTCGTGGATCCCGAGCCGGTCCATGAGCTGCGCGCGGTGGGTCTCCACCGTCTTGCTGCTCAGGCCCAGGTCGTAGGCGATCTCCTTGGTCGAGCCGCCCTCGGCGATGCGCCGCAGGATGTCGCGCTGGCGAGGAGTGAGACGCGCGGAAGCCTCGCTCGCGTTGGTCACGAGGCCGGTCGCCGCGGCGGGGGGCGCGGCCTCCCCGGGCCCCATCGCGGTGCGCACGACGGCGCCCGACACGGCCGGGCTCAGGTATTTCTCGCCCCGCGTCAGGGCCTCCACGGCGAGGCCGAGCTCGGCCGTCGCCGACTCCTTCAGCAGGTAGCCGCAGGCGCCGACCCGCATCGCTTCGAGGACGTACTCGTCGGCCCGGTGCATCGACAGGATGAGCACCCTCACGCCGGGCTTCTCGGCGAGCATGAGCGCGGTCGCCTCGAGCCCGTTGATGTCGGGCATGCCGATGTCCATCACGACGACGTCCGGGTCGAGCTCGCGCACCGCGACGAGACCCTCGCGGCCGCTGCCCGCCTCGCCGACGACCTCGACGGTCGAGAGCGCCTCGAGCAGCTTGCGGATCCCCGCTCGCACGAGGGTGTGGTCGTCGACCAGGAGGATGCGGGTCTTCGCTCGCTCGTTCATGGGGAGAGTGCCTCGGCGGTCGCTTCCTGCAGGGGGAGGGAGACCCGGATCTCGGCTCCCTCGCCGGGCCGGGAGGCGACCTCCAGCGACCCGCCGAGGAGAGTCGCGCGTTCCTCCATCCCGATCAAGCCGAGGCTCGGCTGTCGCCGCGTGCGCTCGTGGGCCTCTTCGACGTCGAAGCCCCGCCCGTCGTCGGCCACCGTCATCCGGACCTTCCCGTCCTCGACGCCGATCGAGACGGCGACCCGGCTCGCGTGGGCGTGCTTGATCACGTTCGTCACCGCCTCCTGGCAGATCCGGAAGCAGGCCGTCTCGACCGGCTTGGGCAGGCGGCGGTCGAGCCGGCTCGCATCCACGCTCACCTCGATCCCGGAGCGCTCGGCCTGCCGGCCGAGGTACCAGCGCAGCGCCGCCGCGAGGCCCAGGTCGTCGAGGATCGAGGGGTGCAGGTCGAGCGACAGGTCGCGGACCTGGTTGAGCGCCCGTTTCACGACGTCGAGCGCCTCGTCGACCTTCTCGTCGGTGGCGTTCTCGCCGGCCCGGAGCGCGTCGAGGTTGAGCGTCGCGGCGGTGAGCGCCTGGCCGACCTCGTCGTGGAGCTCGCGGGCGAGCTGGGAGCGCTCGGCTTCCTGACCCTCGAGCAGCGCGCGCGACAGGATCCGCAGCCGGTCCTGGCTGCGTCGCACGACGTCGAGGGCGCGGTTCGTGTCGCCGAGGCTGCGCTCGAGCGCGTCGGCCATCTCGTCGAACGCCACTCCGAGCCGCGTGAGTTCGTTCGCTCCGCGCGAGGTGGCGCTGCGGGCGCCCACCTGTCCCGAGGCGATCCCCCGGGCGGCCTGCTCGATCGAACGGACCGGGTGCAGGACGTAGTGGTCGATGCCCCACCAGGTCCCGGCGGCGAACGCCGCGAGTGTCACGGCGAGGCCGAGCAGCTGCCAGCCGAGGTTGCGGCGCGGTTCCTCCGTCACGATGTCCGGCGGCACGCCCACGGCGAGCCAGCCGTCGGGCTGTCCGCGCGTGGCCGGGATCCGCTCGGCGCCGAAGATCCTCTCGATGCCGTCGAGGTCGGGCGCGGTCGCCTTGGTGAGCCGGCCCGAGCGCAGCAGTTTCCAGGTCGGCGACGCTTCCGCCGAGCGGCCGTTCCATTCCGTGCGGTCGGGCTCGCGCAGGACGACCATGCCGCGGTTGTCGAACAGGGTGACGGTCGAGCCCGGCGGCAGCCGGTCGCCGATCGTCAGGTCGGCGAGCGAGCGGAAGGCGAGGCTCACGAAGGTCGCGCCGCGGAATTCGCCTCCCGTGCCTCGCACGGGGAAGACGCAGGCGAGGATCGACTTCCCCGAGAGCTCGCGCGGGAGCTCCCGCAGGAGCATCGACCGGGAGGACATGGTCTCGCGGAAGAGGGGGAAGTCGGAGTAGTTCGCCGGCCCACCGAGCGGCTTCGCGCTGCACAGCAGACCGCCGTCGGCCCCGATCACGCCGATGTTCCGGAAGCTCGGGTGGAGCTGCTGGTAGTCGGCCGTGAAGCGCTCGCAGGCGCCCCGGTCCCCCGCGATGATCGACGGGTCGTGGCTCAGCCGGTTCAGTACGCGGCGAGCCTCCTCGATGCTGGTCGAGAGGCGCCTCGCGGCGTCGGTCGCCTCTTCGCGGATCTCGCTCACGCCGAGATCCTGGGTTTCGCGCCAGGCGTGCCAGGTCGCGTAGAGCATCGCACCCACGATCGGGAGCAGGGCGAGGAAGAGGAGCATCAGCAGCGCGCTCCGCAGGTTCGGGGAGCGGAAGCTCATCGCGGCCTCCCGGTCGCCGACGGGCCGACGGGCCGTGCCGCGGGGAACGACTCGCGAACGGCACCGCGAATCGCGGCCCGCTCGGGTCGCCCGACGGTGTCGAGGATGGCGTCTCGGGCCGACATCGGGCCCGGACCATGCCACGAAGCGCGCGCGCCCGCCACGGTTGGCTCCGAGGGTGGCGCGGGCGGGCGGCGCCGCGGCGTCAACCGCCGACGCGGGCGAGGAACAGGCTCCAGGGCACGATCGCGAGCGTCGTGTAGACGGCTGCCATCGTCGCGAGCAACGTCGCCACCACCGTCCGCATCCAGGGGCGGGCGTGGAAGTGCAACTCGTGCACCGCCGCGAGGCAGCAGATCGCGAGGATCTTCGCCGCGAACACGCCGGACACCGGGCCCATCGACTCGATCGCGCTCTGGATGAACGGGTTGCCCTCGACGTAGCCGTGGCCGAGCCCGCGCAGCGTCAGGTGCCCGTCGAACAACTGGAGAGCGACGTTCGTGAAGAACAGGAGCTTGATCTCGCTCGACCCCACCTGCCCCGCGAGCCCTCGGCTGCCGTGGAGCGACTCCTCCGACGTTCGCTTCGACCCCGCCATCCGGCTTCGATCCTGCGCCCGGGGGCCGGCCAGATCAAGCCTTTTCCGGGCGGTCCGCGCTCTTCGCCGCGAACCGCGGTCAGCCCGCCCCCCCGTCGGGCCCTTCGCGTCCGCCGCGGGCGCCGTTCACCAGCGCCGAGGTCTTGGGCTCCGCCTTCCGGAGGTCCTCCTCGTGCTTCAGCAGCAGGCCCGCGGCCGAGCGCACCGTCGCGGGGTCGAGCTCGCGGACGCCGAGGGCGACGAGCGCCCGGGCGAAGTCGAGGGTCTCGGCGATGGACGGGGCCTTGCGCAGGTCGAGGCGGCGCAGCCCCGCCACGAAGCGGGCGACGTGGCGGGCGAGATCCGCGTCGAGCCCCGGCACCTTGCGGGCGACGATCTCGGCCTCGACGGCGGGCGGCGGGAAGTCGACGAACACGTGCAGGCAGCGGCGACGGAGCGCCTCCGAGAGCTCGCGGGCGCGGTTCGAGGTCAGCACGACCACCGGGCGTCGCGCGGCGCGGATGGTCCCGAGCTCGGGCACCGTGACCTGGAAGTCGCTCAGGATCTCGAGCAGGAAGGCCTCGAACTCCTCGTCGGCCTTGTCGACCTCGTCCACCAGCAGGACGACCGGGCGCGCCGACGAGATCGCGCGCAGCAGCGGCCGTTCCAGCAGGTACTCGCGCGAGAACACGTCGTGGGAGACCTCGTCCCAGCCGCGTTCGGCGCCGCGATCGGCCTGGATGCGGAGGAGCTGCTTCTGGTAGTTCCACTCGTAGAGGGCACGCGCCTCGTCGAGTCCCTCGTAGCACTGCAGTCGCACGAGCTCGGCGCCGAGGATCGCGGCGAGAACCTTCGCGATCTCGGTCTTGCCCGCGCCGGCCGGTCCTTCGGCGAGCAGCGGCTTGCCGAGCCGGACGGCGAGCAGCATCGCGGTCTCGACGCGGGCGTTCGTGAAGTAGCCCTCGTGATCGAGCCCCTCGCGCAGCCATTCGGGCGTGAGGCGCGGCGCGTCCACGCGTGAAGCGTACCCGAGAGTCGGCGGAATCGGCAAAGCGCCCCGGACGGCGCGCGCCATCGGTCGTCGGCGCCACCTCCCCGAGGAAAGGTCCCCATGGAGGATTTCGGGGCTGCCGAACGGGTGCTACCCAGAGGGGCTTGCCGATCCAGCGCCCCCTCCGGATGGCCGTCCTCGGGACGCGTGGCATCCCCGCCGCCTACGGCGGCTTCGAGACCTTCGCCGAGAAGCTCTCGGTGCGCCTCGCGGCGCGCGGCCACGAGGTGACGGTGTACGGCCGCGCCGGCAGCGTCGACCCGGCGCTCCACGGCACGACCTGGCAGGGCGTCCGCCTGGTCGTGCTTCCCGCGCCCCGCTCGAAGTACCTCGAGACCTTCGCCCACACCCTGCGCGCGGCCCGCTGGGCCGCACGCGAGCGCCACGACTTCGTGCTGCTGTGCAACAGCGCGAATTTCCTCGCCCTGCCGATCCTGCGCCGCTCCGGCGCGCGGACGGCGCTCGCGATCGACGGGATCGAGAGCTCGCGGCGCAAGTGGGGCCTGCCGGGCCGCGCCTTCTACCGCGTCGCCGAGCGGGTCGGGCCGCGGCTCGCCGACGTCACGATCGCCGACTGCGAACACATCCGCCGCATCTACGAGGCGCGCGGTGCGCCGCGCGTCGAGAAGATCTCCTACGGCGCGGAGCCGCCGCGTGCGCGGGGGACGGCCGAGCTCGAACGGCTCGGGGTGCGACCGCGCGGCTACGTCCTCTACGTGAGTCGGCTCGAGCCCGAGAACAACGCCGACGTCGTGATCCGCGCGTTTCGCGACGCGCGACCCGCGCTCGACCTCGTGGTCGTGGGCGACGCGCCCTACGCGAGCGCCTACAAGGCGCGACTGCGCGAACTCGCGGGCGACGACCCGGGGATCCGCTTCGCGGGCTACGTCTTCGGTTCCGGGTACGACGAGCTCCGGTCGCACGCGGCTCTCTACGTGCAGGCGACCGACGTCGGAGGCACGCATCCCGCGCTGCTCGAGGCGATGGCCGCGGGGTTGCCGATCGTCGCGAACGACATCCCCGAGCACCGCGAGGTGCTGGGCGACTCGGGCGTCTACTACGCGTTCAACTCGCCCCGCGACCTGGCAACGCGGTTGCGCGAAACGCTCGGAGGGCCGACGCCCGAGGAGGTCGACCGTCGCGAGATGCTGCGCGGCCTGATGGGACGCTCGGCGGCCGCGCGCGTGGCGCGGCTCTACGACTGGGAGCAGGTCGCCTCGCGCTACGAGGATCTCGCCCGACGCCTCGTCTCCGCCTCCGCCTGAACGCGTCGCCGTCGTGCGCTCGAGAGAGCGGGATGCCGGCGTCTCGCCGCGGTTGCGGGTGACTCCGGGCTGCGATACCTGAGCCACGGGGATGTCGTCGACGGCGCGAGGAAGCGCGAGCGTCGCCGCCGCGGGCGCGGCCCGCGGTGCAGGAGGCGTCCCGCGCACGAACGGGCGGGCTCGCGCGGCCACCTCCGTTTCGCGCGGCGGCCCGGCGGCCCACGTCCTCCACCTCGCCCGCCTCGCCGACGGGCTCGCGCTGCTGCTCGCGTTCCCGATCGCCTACGAGGTGAAGCGACGCTTCCTGCCGTCCGACCTGACGAACCTCTACGACCCGTCGGTCTACTTCGGGCCGGCCGCACTCGTCGCGACCGCGACGCTGTTCGCGCTGCGGCGTCGCGGTGCCTACGGGGCCGTGACCCTGCTGCACCGCGGGCGGATCCTCGGCTCGGTCGCGATCGCGGTCGTGCAGGCTCTGGTGGTCGCCGCGACCGCGATCTTCGTCTTCAAGCTCTCCCACATCAGCCGCCTGTTCGTCGGGCTCTACGGGCTGGTCGCAGCGGCGCTGCTGGTGTGCGTGCGGCTCGCGCTCCGGCGGTGGGCGAGGCGCATGCGGGTCTCGGGGACCGGTGCGGCTCGGGTGCTCATGATCGGCGACGGTGAGCCCGCGGCGAGGCTCGCGCGGACGCTCGGCGAGGAGGCTCTGTTCGGGGTCACGGTCGTCGCGAGCCTTTCCGGCGAAGCGCTCTCGCGGCCCGTCGCGGCGGTGCGCGAGGCGCTCGGCGACGACGGCTCGGGCGCGGTCCCGATCTCGCCGATCAGCGAGCTGCTGCGCCACGAGGCGATCGACGAAGTCGCCGTCGCGGCCCGCGGGATCGGGCCGGCCGAGATCGACCGGCTCGTCGAGGCCTGCGACCGGGAGGGTGTCGCCCTGCACGTGGCGCTCGACGCCTTCGGCGGATCGCTCGCACGCGCCCACCTCTCGTCCCTCGGTGGCGAGCCGCTGCTGTCGGTGAATCCGCAGACCCACTCCGCGTGGGGACGCGCGGTGAAGCGCGTGATCGACCTGGCGCTCGCGCCGCTGCTCGTCGTTCTCACCTCGCCGCTCTGGCTGCTCGCGGCGGTCGCGATCCGCCTCGACTCGCCGGGGCGGGTGTTGTTCGTGCAGGAGCGCATCGGGCTGAACAAGCGCCGCTTCCGGATGTTCAAGTTCCGCAGCATGTTCGACGGCTCGGAGCAGGTGCAGCCGATGCTGCACCCGCTGAACGAGGCGGACGGTCCGATCTTCAAGCTGCGCGACGACCCGCGGGTCACCCGCGTCGGCCGCTGGCTGCGACGCTTCGACGTGGACGAGCTGCCGCAGCTCCTGAACGTGATCGCGGGCGACATGAGCCTGGTCGGGCCGCGGCCGATGCTGCCCGGCGAGATCACCGGCTTCGAACCCTGGCAGCGCAAGCGCTTCTCGATGCCCCCGGGCATCACCGGCCTCTGGCAGGTGAGCAACCGGCTCGGGCAGAATTTCCTCGACGGGCTGCGCGCCGACCTCGACTACGTCGATCGCTGGTCGCTCGGGCTCGACGCGCGCATCCTGCTGCGGACGCTCCCGGCGGTGCTGCGCGACCGCGTGGCGCCGTGAGCGGCGCGGCTTTCCCCGCGGCCGGCGGCGGCACCGAGCCGGTCCCGAGCGTGGACCTCGCGGCCGAGTGGCGCGAGATCGCGGCCGAGGCCGAACCGCGCGTGCTCGAGGTCCTGCGCTCGCAGCAGTTCGTGCTCGGGCCGGCGGTCGCGTCCTTCGAGCAGGCGGTCGCCGGTCGGATCGGCGTCGCCCACGCGATGGGCGTGGCGTCGGGCTCGGACGCGCTGCTCCTGTCGCTCATGGCGCTCGACGTCGGCCCCGGCGACGAGGTCGTCACGTCGGCCTTCACCTTCTTCGCGACCGCGTCGGCGATCACGCGGCTCGGCGCGACCCCGGTGTTCGCCGACGTCCGCCGCGACGACTTCCTGCTCGACCCCGAGGCCGTGCGAGCCGCCGTCGGACCGCGCACGCGCGTGCTCCTGCCGGTCCACCTCTACGGCCAGTGCGCCGACTTCCCGGCGCTCGACGCGATCGCCCGGTCGGCCGGCGCCGCGATCGTCGAGGACGCGGCGCAGGCGATCGGCGCGGCGCGCGACGGCCGCGCGGCGGGGACGGTCGGCGACCTCGCGGCGTTCAGCTTCTACCCGACGAAGAACCTCGGCGCGGCCGGCGACGCGGGACTCGTCACGACCGGAGACGACCGCCTCGCGGCCCGCGTCCGCCGGCTCCGCGTCCACGGCTCCGAGAAGCGCTACGAGCACCTGGAAGTCGGCATCAACAGCCGCATGGACGGCATCCAGGGCGCGCTGCTCGAGGTGAAGCTGCGGCGGCTCGACGCGTGGACGCGGGCACGCGCGGCGCGCGCCGCGCGCTACGACGGGCTGATCGCGTCCGCCGGCCTCGACGGGCACGTCGCGACGCCCGTCGTCCACCCGGGCTCGCTCCACGTCTTCCACCAGTACGTGGTCCGCGCCGAGCGCCGCGACGATCTGCGCGCCCACCTCGCCGCGCGCGGCATCTCGAGCGAGGTCTACTACCCGATCCCGCTCCACCTCCAGGAATGCTTCGCCGACCTGGGTTGGAGGCGCGGCGACCTCCCCGAGACCGAGCGTGCGGCCGCGGAGTCGCTCGCCCTGCCGATCTACCCGCAACTCTCCGACGCGCAGCAGGACCGCGTCGTCGAGGCGATCGCCGCGTTCTACCGCTGAGCGGCGGGACTCGTCGCGGCCGGCGAGGCGCCGACGGACCCCGCCCCCCGCAACGGGATCAGGGCAGGAGTCGCTCGCGCATCGACGGATCGGGCAGCGGGCACTCGGTCGTTCTTCCGAACCACCGCGTTCTCCGGCGCGCGAGCGCGCGGTACCCGACGTCGAGTAGGGCGAGCAGGGCTCGCGAACGAGCGAGCGCGCCGGCGACCGACCATGCGCCGCCGGTCGCGGCGAGCGCCCGCAGGACGGCTTCGGCGCGCACGCTCGTGCATCCGTCCGGTTCGAGCAGCACGACCGTGCCGTCGGGGCCGGCGTCGCGCAGCGACGGCGGGAGCGAGCGTCGGGCCGTCTCGCCGTCGAGCGGCGCGAAGCGCAGCCGTCCGCGCGGGTCGCGCGCCGCGAGGAAACGCACGCCGCTGTGGCAAAGGACGCACTCGCCGTCGAAGAAGACGACCGGGTGCGCCGCGCCGTCCGCGGATGGGCTCGACCCCGCGTTCACGGGGTCGAGCCTAGCATCGGCGGAACGGCCCCGAAGGGACCGGGCGATCGTGGAGTCGGTGCGCGGAAGGAGGAGGTGGTGAATCGGTGCAGGTGCGCTCGGGTGCGTGAGCCGGGTTCGAGGTGTCGGTGGATCGCCCGGAAGGTCCCTCGGGTGAACGCACGTCCTGCCATCGCTCCCGCTTCGAAATCAAGCCCCGCCGACCGCGCCGAAGCCCGCGCGACCCGTCCGCGCGGTCAGCGTCGCTGCGAGTCCTCGAGGTAGGCGCGCCGCAATTCGTCGATCAGCGCGTCGCGCCGGTCGTAGAGCCGTCGCGGGGTCCGGGGCGCGTGCGTCGCGAGCGCGTAGGCGGCGAGCACCGGCAGACCGACCGTCGAATCGAGGTAGCACACCACGGTGTCCGGCAGCGCCTCGGGGTCGATCTTGCCCCAGCTCACCGCCTCGTTCGGGGTGGCGCCGGAGAGTCCGCCGGTGTCGGGGCGCGCGTCGGTCATCTGGATGAAGTAGTCGTGGCCGCTCTCGTCGAGGCCGAGCACCTCCTGGATCTGGGGCTCGGTCTGCAGCACGAAGTTCTTCGGCGAGCCGCCGCCCAGGATGAAGACGGCGCTCTTGCCGCCGCCGCGCTTGGCGTCCCACACGATCGCCGCCGTCTCGTTCACGTCGCGCGACGGGTTGATCCGCAGCTCGTTTCCCGCGAGCTCGGTCGCCGCGACGTTCATGCCGATCGAGGAGTCGCCGGGCGAGGACGTGTAGATCGGCACGCCGTGGGTGTGCGCGACGGCGAGCAGCGAGCGCCGCGAGAGGCCGAGCGCGCGCTCGCGCTCGAGCACGTAGCGGCCGGCCTTCCAGTGGAACTCTGCGGTTCCCATCTCCTGCTGGAACTCCGGCTGGCAGATGACCTCGCGGTAGAAGGCGTCGGTCTTCAGCAGCACGTCGTAGTCGAAGAAGATGTCGTAGATCCGGACCACGCCCTCGGCGCGCAGCTCGACGTCGTCCACGCCGGGGCTGCCCTGGTGCATGGCGAGACCGATCCCGTAGTGCGTGTCGTGGTAGAGGTTCGCGCCCGTCGAGACGATCCAGTCGATGAAACCGGCCTCGATGAGCGGGATCAGCGCCGAGGTCGCGAGCCCGGCCGGCGTGAGCGCGCCGGTGATGCTCACCCCGACCGTGACGTCGGGCTCGAGGATCTTGCGGGCGAAGAGCTGGCAGGCCTCCCGCAGGCGGCCCGCGTTGTAGGACAGCAGGCAGCGGTCGACCAGGTCGACGATCGAGGTCGTCGGCGAGATCGGCAGCGGGTCGATCTTCGGCAGGCGCGAGAGCTTCGGGGCGGGCATGGAGCGCGGGGTAGACGACCCCCGCGGTGGCCGCAAGCGGCGGCGCGACCTCCTTTCGCGCCCGGTGCGGACGTCGTCGCCGCGGCGCACCGCGAGCCGCCGGCACGCCGCCCGGTTTGACTCCGTACCCGCCGCCCTCCAAGAGATCGCATCGCTTCCCGTCTGATCCTCCTTCTCGCGACCGGTTTCGGCGTGGGGAACGTCCCGAAGGCCCCCGGGACCCTGGGCTCGCTGCTCGCGATCCCGGCCTACCTCGCGGCGCCCGTCCTGTGGCGTCCGTCCCTGTTCGCGGCCCTGCTGCTCGTCGCCGCGGTCGTGGCCGCGGTCGCGATCGCGGACCGCGCCGACCGCCTGATCGGAGAGCACGACAGCGGCCGCATCGTGATCGACGAGATCGCCGGCATGCTGGTCGCGCTCGCGGGCCTGCCGCCGAGCGCGCTCGCGATCGCGCTCGCGTTCACGGCGTTCCGCGTCTTCGACATCGCGAAGCCGTGGCCGGCCGGGGCGGTCGACCGTTCCTGGCCGGGCGGCGCGGGCGTCGTGCTCGACGACGTGGTGAGCGGCGTCTACGCGAACCTCGTCGCACGGGCGCTGCTCGCCCTCGCGGCGGCCGGCCCGGCCTGAGCAGGGCGCGCGAGATCAGGCCTCGTCGCAGAGAAGTCCGAGACGAAGCGCCGTGATCGCCACCGCCGCTTCGGCGACCGCGGGCCCGGTGGCCTCGTTCGCCGCGCGCACCCCGCGGGCGAGGCGGTCGCATGCATCCGCGAATCGCTCGGCGCGCAGCATCTGCGCCGCGCGCCGGACCACTCGCCGCGCCGTGCGCACCGAGGGGCCCCGCAGGAGCCCGTCGCGGCGCAGCTTCCCGACCCTCCGGAAGACGCCCCACGCCTCGTCCTCGAAGGGGACGGCGCGGGTCGCGATCGCGTCGCGCACGGCCGCGTAGGCGGGCTTGGGCTCGAGATCCCGGTCGAAGAGCAGCGGGTCGTTCGGGGCCGCGAGGTCGAAGGGCGGGGCGTGGTCGAGCCACGAATCCCCGTCCTGGATTCCCCAGGTCGTGATCCCCCGGCAGGAGGGAACGGCCATGCACGCGGTCACGACGTCGCCGAAGAAGGCCGCCTGGCGCGCGAGCGGGTCGGGGTCGTCGCGGAAGTGCCAGGACGACACGTCGAGTTCGGTGATCTCGATCTCGACGCCGAGATCGGCGATCGCGCGCAGTTCCTGCTCCATCGTCGCGCGGTCGGGCAGCGGAAAGAACGGGTAGAAGTGCCCCTGGATCCCGACGCCGTCGATCGGCACGCCGCCCGCGCGGAGGTCCCCGACCAGCGTGCGCAGCGCGGCGAGTTTCGGGCTCGGCCAGGAGAGCACGTACTCGTTCAGGTAGAGGCTCGCGCCGGGTGCGAGCGCGCGAGCGAGCGCGAAGGAGAGCCCGAGGTAGCCCGGGCCGAGTGCGTCGAGGAAGACGTTCTTCGCGAGCACCGTGCCCGCGACCTCGAGCGGCTCGTTCACGACGTCCCACTGGGCGACGCGCGCGCCGTAGCGGCCGACCATCGTCCCGAAGTGTTCGCCGAGGAGCTCCGACATGCGCGCGGCCGGGTCGGCCGCGGCCGCGACCGTCGAGGCGAGGTCCGACGGCATCTGCATCACGCCCCAGGCCAGCGTGTGCCCCCGCAGTCGCATCCCGTTCGTCTCGGCGAAGGCGGCGATCTCGTCGGCGTCCGCGAACCCGTAGTTCCCGACCCGGGGCGCGATCTCGCCCCACTTCATCGCGTTCTCGGCGGTGACCGACGTGAAGTGCTCCGCGAGCAGGGCGCGCTCCGCGTCCGACTGCCCGCTCGAGGCGATCGCGCCGAAGTGGACGCCGGCGCGTCGCGCGGTCTCGGCGATGGTGCAGGCGGCACCGGGCCTGGCGCAGTCGCGCGCGACGATCGCGCCGGAGACGGCGGGCGCGAGCAGCGCCGCGGCCGTCGCCGCCGCGACGAGGAGGCCCCCGCGGGCCGAGATGCTCGCCATGACCGATCGACTAGGGCGATCTCCGCGGGGCGCGCAAGGCCCGATCCGGTGCGACGTCGCCCCGGGCCCGCGGTCGCCGCGCTTCAGGCGGCCGCCCCGGGGCCGCGGGCGAGCGCGCGGCGCTGCTCCGAGGTGAGCGACGAGCCGTCGGGGCTCCAGCCCGGCGGCGCGAACGCGTAGCCGAGCGCCTCGCGAGGGGAGCGCGCCCGGCGCAGGTCCCGGAGGAGGGCCTTCCACTCGTGGAAGGCGATCTCGACCGGGCGGAAGGTGTCGAGGTTCTTCGTGATGCCGTAGTGCACCGGCGCGCGCTCGGGCTCGAAGGTCCCGAACAGCCGGTCCCAGACGATCAGGATCCCGCCGTGGTTGCGGTCGAGGTACGCGACCTCGGTGCCGTGGTGGACGCGGTGGTGCGACGGCGTGTTGAGCACGGCTTCGAGCGGTCCGATCCGCCCGACGAGCTCGGTGTGGATCCAGTACTGGTAGAGGGTGTCGACCGCGCGCGCCGCCATGATGAGCCACGGCTCGAAGCCGGCGAGGGCGAGCGGCCAGTAGAACACCGCGCCGGTGATCGGGGTCGTCCACGACTGCCGCAGCGCGGTCGAGAGGTTGTAGCGCTCGCTCGAGTGGTGGTTCACGTGCGCCGCCCAGAGGATGCGCACGTCATGGTGCAGCCGGTGAAACCAGTAGTAGCAGAAGTCGACGCCGACGAGTGCTCCGAGCTGCACCTTCCACGAGGACGCGTCGAGTCGCACGGGGGCGTGCGCGAAGATCCAGCCGAGGACGGCGAGCTCGGCGATCGCGACGGCCGCGTCCACGACCACGTTTCCCGCGCCCATGAGCAGGCTCGCGCGGGTGTCGCGCCGGCCGTAGCCCGCGAGGTCCGGTCGCGAGCGCAGGAGTCGCGCCTCGATCGCCATCGTGACGACGAAGAAGGGAATGGCTGCGGCGACGGCTTCGGTCATGGCGCATCTCGGGCGGCCCGCTCCGTGGCTTCCGCCCGACGCCCCGAAGGTATCCGCCGAAGGAGCCGGTGCAATCGGCGGCCGCGGCGGGGAGTGTGCGGGCGACTCTGGACCTCCCGTCGTCCCGGGTCTAGGAAGGGGGGCCGCCGTCGGCCCGGAGGTTCCGCTTGGAGAAAGTCGTCATCCTGTCCACCGGCGACGAGCTCACGACGGGCAAGATCGCCGATACGAACGCCCAGTGGCTCGCGGATCGCTGCGTCTCGCTCGGGCTCGAGGTCGCCGGCACGCTGGTCGTCGGCGATCACCGCGACCGCATCACCTGGGCCTGGGAGCGGGCCTTCGAACTCGGCGACCTCGTCGTCTGCACCGGCGGGCTCGGCCCGACGGTGGACGACCTGACGACCGAGACGGTCGCGGCGCTGCTCGGCGAGGAACTCCGCTTCGACGAGGCCTCGGCGCAGCGCATCCGCTCGTTCTTCGAGCGCATCGGGCGCACGATGTCGCAGAACAACCTGCGCCAGGCGCAGTTCCCGGCGAGCGCGGTCATTCTCGACAACCCGCTCGGCACGGCGCCGGGCTACCGGGTCACCTGCGAGCGGGACGTCGTGCCGCTCGGCGGCGCGCCGACGCGCGCGACCCGCCACCTCGTCGTCATGCCGGGCGTCCCGCGCGAGATGAAGCCGATGTTCGACGGGCAGGTGGCACCCTGGATCCGCGGCCTGCGCGATCCCGGGGAGGTCTCGGTCGTCCGCACCTTCCAGACCTTCGGCATGAGCGAGTCCGCGCTCGACGAGGCGGTGAGCGCGATCATCGCGCCGGGCGAGGCGCGGATCGGCTTTCGCGCGAGCTTTCCGCAGATCTCGGCGAAGTTGCTCGTGCGCGGCCGGCCCGAGGAGGCCGAGCGTCGCGCCGACGAGCTCGCCGGGCGCATGCGCGAGGCGCTCGGCCCGGTCGTGTTCGGCGAGGGCGAGACGAACATGGAGACCGAGACGGGGCGCGCGCTGCGCGCGCGCGGTGCGACGGTCGCGGTCGCGGAGTCCTGCTCCGGCGGGCTCGTCGGCCACCGTCTCACCGAGGTCCCGGGCTGCTCCGCGTACTTCCTCGCCGACTACGTCTGCTACTCGAACGCGGCCAAGATCGACGTGCTCGGCGTCTCCCGGGACACCATCGAGCGCCACGGCGCGGTGAGCGAGGAGACGGCCCGCGAGATGGCGCAGGGCGCCCGTCGTCGTTCGGGTGCCGACGTCGCGGTCGCGACGACCGGCATCGCCGGGCCCGACGGGGGCACCGCCGAGCGCCCGGTCGGCACGGTCTGCTTCGCGCTCGCGGCCGACGGGGTGCTGGTCTCGCGGCGCCACCAGCTGTGGGGGACCCGGGACTGGGTGAAGCTCCTGACCTCCCAGCTGGCGCTCGACTGGGTGCGCCGCTGGGCGCTCGGGCTCCCGGTACTGGATTCCGGTTTCCGGAAGTGATACGAAGAAAAGGCGAAGATCGAAAAAGGCAGGAGATCCATGCCCTTCCCGCCGGTACGGGGTGGGGTTTCCGGCTCGAGAGGACCCGCTAGGGGGGAGCCTGCCGAGGTCCCGAGGGCGGGACGGCCGGGGCGGAGACGGGCAACGGGGAAGAGGCCGCGGGGCGGCCAAGGGGGATGACGATGGAAGGGAATCGGGAGCGGGATCGGGCGGTGGAGCTGGCGATCGGCCAGATCGAGAAGCAGTTCGGCAAGGGCGCGATCATGAAGATGGGGGCGGATTCGGTCACGCCCGACGTCGCGACCGTCTCGACGGGCTCGCTCTCGCTCGACATCGCGCTCGGCGTGGGCGGCCTGCCGCGCGGCCGCGTGATCGAGATCTACGGGCCGGAGTCCTCCGGCAAGACCACGCTCGCGCTTCAGGTCGTGGCCGAGGCGCAGAAGGAGGGCGGCATCTGCGCCTTCGTCGACGCCGAGCACGCGCTCGACACCGGCTACGCCCGCAAGCTCGGCGTGAAGCTCGACGACCTCCTGATCTCCCAGCCCGACAACGGCGAGCAGGCGCTCGAGATCGCCGAGACGCTCGTGCGCTCCGGCGCGCTCGACGTGCTGGTCGTCGACTCGGTCGCGGCACTCGTGCCCCGGGCCGAGCTCGAGGGCGACATGGGCGACCCGCAGATGGGTCTCCAGGCGCGACTCATGTCGCAGGCGCTGCGCAAGCTCACCGCGACGATCGCCCGCTCCCGCACCATCGTCATCTTCATCAACCAGATCCGCATGAAGATCGGCGTCATGTTCGGCAATCCCGAGAC
>JAFMJW010000298.1 GCA_017853315.1 Alphaproteobacteria bacterium | reverse complement strand
GCGCGGCGATCTCGCGCTCCACCTCGAAGCAGCAGCCGTCGATCGACGGGCCGAGCGCCACGCGCAGGTCGGCCGGAGAGACGGAGGCGCGTCGCGCGACCTCGAGTGCGCTCGCGCCGACGATGCCGGCGAGCAGCCCGCGCCAGCCCGCGTGCACGGCGGCGACGGCGCGGCCGCCGGGTGCCGCGACCAGCATCGGGATGCAGTCGGCGGTCGCGATCGCGACCGCGACGCCGGGCCGGTCGGTCGCGAGTGCGTCGAGCTCGCCCGCGGGCGACCCGGTGCGCTCGTCGACCCACGCGAGCGCCGTGCCGTGGACCTGCTTCGCCCGCACGAGGTGGAAGCCCCGGGCGATCTCGGCTCCGGGCGGTGCGAAGCCGTGCGCGACGCCGCCCATCCGGAGTCCGATCGAGCGCAGCTCCTCCGACATCGACGGCGTCTGTAGCATCGCGGCTCCGTGCGCGCCCGAAGTCCTTCCCTCGATGGAGGCGTAGTGGAAGCGGTTTTCCCCGGCGTAGCCTCGACGGCACCGCCCGGGGCGGATCGGACCGGAGGGCGGAACCGCCCCCGGGGGTATTGCCCCGTCGTAGTTTCATCGAACGTGGTGCGCGCGAAAGGGAGCGATGGCGCGCTTCACCCGGCCCCGCAACTCATGGTATGCGGAGAGCCATGTCACTTCCGCGAATCACCATCGATCCGGCCCGGATGGACGGGGTCCCGTGCATCCGCGGACTCCGCATTCCGGTCGCCACGGTCGTGGACATGGTTGCCGACGGAATGGCCGAGCCCGAGATTCTCGCTGCATACCCGGATCTCGAGGCCGAGGACATTCGCGAAGCGCTGCACTTTGCCGCGCTGGCCGTTCGAGAGCGAGAACTGCCGCTCGTCAAGGCCGGGTGAGGATCCTCGTCGACAACGCCCTCTCTCCAGCCTTCGCCGCTTGCCTCGAGGGGGCCGGTCACGACGCCGTTCACGTTCGCGACCGCGGGATGAGCAGCTCGTCCGACGAAGAGGTGTTCGCCTTGGCTGCTCGAGAGGGTCGGGTCCTCGTGTCTGCCGACACCGACTTCGCGGCCTTGCTTGCCCTTCGCAAGGAGACACGTCCGTCCGTGATCCTGTTTCGACGCGCCGGCCAGCGCCGGCCCGAGGAGCAGGTCCGCCTGCTCTGCGCCAATCTCTCCACGCTGGAGGCGCCGCTCGCGGCAGGCGCGGTCGCCGTACTCGAGGACGGCCGGGTCCGCGTTCGTCGATTGCCCTTCGCAGGCTAGGGGCGCCATCGGCGACCGGCGTTCGAGCTGCAGGGGCCGCGAGGGCTCGGTGACCGCCCGCTCGAACCGGGATCCCGTTGCGGCCTCCCGCTCCCGGCTCTAGCGTCGGGAGGTCCCCGGGAGAAACCCTGAAGCCTCCGATCCGCATCGAGGGCGCGCGGACGCACAACCTGCGCGACATCCGTTGCGAGGTTCCGCAGCGCGCGCTCACCGTCGTCACCGGCGTCTCCGGCTCCGGAAAGTCGAGCCTCGTCTTCGACACGCTCTACGCCGAGGGGCAGCGTCGCTTCGTGCAGTCGCTCTCGACGTACACCCGCCTCTTCCTCGAGCGGATGGAGCGGCCCGACGTCGACTTCATCAACCACGTCCCACCCGCGATCGCGCTCGCGCAGAAGAACGCGATCCGCAACGCGCGCTCGACGGTCGGCACGATCACCGAGGTCAACGACCACCTCCGCCTGCTCTGGACGCACGTCGGCGAGACGTCCTGCGTCGCCTGCGGCGGCCGCATGCTGCGCGACGACCCCGAGAGCGGGCTCGGCGAGATCGCGGCGCTCCCGGCCGGCAGCACGATCCTCGTGACGGCGGCGATCGACCCGCACGGCCTGCCGTGGCCCGAGGTCGTCGCGGCCCTGGTCGGACAGGGCCACCGGCGCGCACTCGGGCCGGCCGGCATCGTCCGCATCGACGAGGCCGACCCGGGCGACATCGAGAGCCTCGCCGAGGGCGGTCGGCTGCGACTCGTGCTCGACCGTCTCGTTGCGGGACGGACGGCCCGAGCCCGGAGCCGCGAGGCGCTCGATGCGGCGTTCGGCATGGGCGAAGGCCGCGTGCGACTCGTCGTCGAGCCGCCGGCCGGCGAGGCGCCGAGCGCCGGGACGGCCGCGTCCGCCGCCGGAGCCCCGGCCGCGCGCGCGATCGATCTCGACCGTCGCTTCACCTGCCGCGACTGCGGTCGCGAACAGCCCGAGCCCGCGCCCAACCTCTTCTCGTTCAACAGCCCGCTCGGCGCCTGCCCCGGCTGCGAGGGTTTCGGCCGCGTGACCGGAGTCGACCTCGACAAGGTCATCCCCGACCCGCGCAAGACGCTCGAGGGCGGGGCGATCGCGCCGTGGCAGACGCCGTCCAACCTGGAGATGCAGGAGTGGATGCTGCGCGTCGCGAAGCGACACGGCGTCCGCACCGACGTCCCCTGGTCGAAGCTCGACGCCGCGAGTCGACGTTTCGCGCTCGACGGCGAGCCGAAGGACGGCGAGAAGCGTCGACGCGGCGAGCACCGCTTCCCCGGCGTGCACGGCTTCTTCCGCTGGCTCGAGGGCAAGCGCTACAAGACCCACGTTCGGATCCTGCTCGCGCGCTACCGCGGCTACACGCCGTGCGATGCCTGCGAAGGGCACCGCCTGCGCCCCGAGGCGCTCGCGACCAGGGTCGGCGGGCTGCACCTGGGCGAGCTGCTGGCGCTCCCGATCTCGGAGGTCGCACGCTGGGCCGAGTCGCTGCCTCTCGACCCGCACCGGCAGGCCCGCGCGGCCCGTCTCCTGTCCGAGGTGCGGAGCCGGCTCTCCTATCTCGTCGCGGTCGGGCTCGACTACCTGACGCTCGCGCGCCAGGCGCGCACGCTGTCGGGCGGCGAGGCGCAGCGCATCCACCTCGCGAGCGCGCTCGGAGGGGCGCTCACCGACACGCTCTACTGCCTCGACGAGCCGACCGTCGGACTCCATGCGCGCGACTCGCGCCGTCTGCTCGACGTGCTCCACCGGCTCACCGAGGTCGGGAACACCGTGGTCGTCGTCGAGCACGACCCGGTCGTCATCCAGGGCGCCGACCACGTGATCGACCTCGGCCCCGGCGGCGGTGCGCGCGGCGGACGCGTGATCCACCAGGGGCCGCCGGACGCGATGCCGGCCGACCTTTCGGAGACCGCGCGCCTCCTGCGCGAGCGCAGCGTGGCGCGGGCGGAAGGCGGCGCCTCGCTCGCCGCGGAGCGTCCCGCCCGTGCGGAACGCAGGGTCGGCCCGGGCGCGAAGCGCGGTCGCGCGGCCGCCGCGAAGGGGCCGGGTGCCGTCCGCATCGTCGGTGCGCGCGAGAACAACCTGAAGGACGTGACGGTCGAGATCCCGCACGGCCGACTCACCTGCGTGACCGGCGTCTCGGGTTCGGGCAAGTCGACGCTCGTCGAGCAGGTGCTCTGGATGAACCACCTGCGGGCGCAGGGGCAGGGTGTCGAGGCGGGCGCTTGCGACTCGGTGTCCGGACTCGACGGCTTCGACGAGGTCGTGCTCATGACGCAGGCGCCGGTCGGCCGCTCGGCGCGCTCGAACGCGGTCACCTACCTGAAGGCCTACGACGAGATCCGTCGCCTGCTCGCCTCGACGAACTCCGCGAAGGCCGACGGGATCGCCCCGGGTGCGTTCTCGTTCAACTCCGACGGCGGCCGCTGCGAGACCTGCAGCGGCATGGGCACGGTCACGATCGAGATGCACTTCATGGCCGACCTGACCGTGACCTGCGACGCCTGCGGCGGTGCGCGCTTCAAGCCGCACGTGCTGCAGGTCCGCTACCGCGGCCGCAACGTGAACGAGATCCTGGCGCTCACGATCGACGAGGCGTTCGAGTTCTTCGCCGACGTGCCGCGGATCCGGTCGCGGCTGGTCGCGCTGCGCTCGGTCGGGCTCGGCTACCTGACGCTCGGCCAGCCGACCTCGACGCTCTCGGGCGGCGAGGCGCAGCGGTTGAA
>JAFMJW010000297.1 GCA_017853315.1 Alphaproteobacteria bacterium | reverse complement strand
AGAGCGAGGCGAAGCCCATGCCCCGGGGCGCGCAGGTGTTCACGTCGACGCTCGCGCCGTTGTTCGGGTCGCCGGCCACGTCGTAGACGGCCTCCTGCGCCGCGCCGCTCTCGTCGAGCCAGCCCTTGACGATCTGGATGCGCTGCAGGGGCGCGCCCTGCGGGTC
The DNA here is from genome assembly GCA_017853315.1 of Alphaproteobacteria bacterium. Classification (GTDB taxonomy): domain Bacteria; phylum Desulfobacterota; class Binatia; order UBA12015; family UBA12015; genus REEB422. Next base: position 3,844 of record JAFMJW010000297.1, on the reverse strand, counting down.
CTGCTGGGCCGAGACCACGAACCGTGGGCCGCCATTCCGTCCCCCGGGACGCGCCGGGAGATCTGCGCCCATCGGAACGCCTTCGCGGTCGGCGATCTCGATGGTGTCCGGGCCGTCACAGCTCCCGAGGTCCACGCTCCAGCTGCCGAAGAAGCGCACGATCGGGCGCCCCCCGCTGGTGGCGTAGACCTCCTTGCGCTTGATCGCGTCGAACAGCGCCTCGCGCGTGTTCTCCGTCGCCCATACGACCGCCAGTCCACCGGCGTTGTTCTCCTGGGCCGCAGCGCTGACGCCCATGCTCCGGAAGAGAACGCCGTCGCTGATCCCGTGATGACCCGTGACGGCGAAGTCCTTGTCGCTGGTCTGCCCCGAAGTCCCGTTGTGGGTGTCCGTCGAGCCCACCACGCCGAGCTTGAACGGGTTCACCCCGAGCGCCTCCTCCTGCACGAGGCCCTCCTTGAGGCCCTCGCGCACGAAGGAGAGCCGGGGGTTCGGCTTGTTCGGGACCGGGACGACCAGGTTGTTGTTCGTGTTCTGTGACTCGAAGTCGCACAGCTCGTCGCTGCCCAGGTACGCGACGCCGCTGTCGGACAACATCGAGATGCGGCACTCCGAGGCGCCCTTGCCTTGCATGATCTCGACGACGGGCTCGAAGGACGCGTGGACCTCGGCGTCCTCCGCGGTGAGCGGCCGGTCGGCAAAGTGGGGGAACTCGGGCACCGGCTCGGCGGCGATCGGCCTGAACGCGAAGCCGTTGCTCTGGTTCGTGTTGTGCGGGATCGTGATCGCGTCGCAGCCCGTGCCGACATCGCGGCAGTCGCGCTGGAGCCGCGCCCAGAGCACCTCCGAATTCGGCGCCTCGAAAGCGGTGATCGGGCTCCCGGGTACCGACTCCCCCCGGAAGATGACGTTGCGGTGCAGGATGGCGCCACCCACGTCGACCGAGGCGTCGGGCTGCACCTTGGTCCACTCGTAGCCGTTGAACGCCGTGAACGTGCAACGGTCGTTGGCGAGCCGCGCTGCGTCCCGAGTCTCCTGCCAGATCAGGTTCGCGCTGGCGACGCACTCGGCGTTGTCCAGACAGAAGGGATGGCGCACCGGCGAAACGGCGACGAGCGGGATCGCGAACGCTCGGAAGACGTCGAACGAGATCTCGGGCCCCGGCGTGGTGCGTACGTTGCGGTTGCCGAACGCGACGGTCCGGTAGTTCGTGCAGAACTCGGAGTTGTAGGGCGCCGCGGGGTCCGACGGGTCGGCGGGTGGAACCATGCAGATGTGGAACTCGCCGAAGAACTCCGCGTGGTCGGTGACGGCCGTGAAGTCGAGGGGGCGCGCCAGCTGCGTCATGGTGGCCGACCCGGTGAGCTCCCGCCCCGTCGGGGCCAGCGTCATGGGGGCGCCCTTCGCGAACGCGTAGGCGTCGCTCGGCTCGGCCTGGACGCCGAGCAGCACGGCGTCGAACGAGAACGCCGTGTGGACGTGCAGGTCGCCGAAGTAGGCGTTGCGCAGCGGGTTGTGGTCGGGACATTCCGGCGCCGGTGGCGGGGTCGGCGTGGGGCTCGGTGCGGAGTTCCCCTTGTCCTTGTCGCCGCAAGCGCCGAGAAGAAGCGCGCCACAAGCAACGGTCGCGATGAATGACGTGGTCCGCGCGAACGTCCCCATGGCGAGCCCCCCCCGGATGCTCCGCGCGGGGTTCATCCGAGCACCCCGACCGTCGCCCTCGCGAGGCATCCTCTTCTTCATGTTCATGCAACCCTCCCCCGCGACCGGGTTCGTGACGTGCGTGGCTTCGGGGGTGCGCCCGTCTTCCTCGGCCGGACCGACGGACCCGGCACCGCTCCGCCGGCCATCGCGCTTTGCAGGAATTTCACCATGGCCGGGGCCATGCGCACGATGTCGGCCCGGGGGTTGGCATCCCCGAAGTCGAGAGCCCCCCCCAGGGCCAGACCGTCGAAGACGCAGATGAGCGCCCAGACGGCGGAACGGAAGTCGACGGGGTCGTAGCGCTCGGCTCCGAGAAGATCTCCCGCGGCGGCTTCGATCTCGAGTGCATACTCACTCATGGCGCTGCGAACCGCCGGGCGCAGCTGTTCGTCGGTACGCGAGGCCACGAGCAGTTCGTGCCAGACCGCGTTGATGCGCGAGTGCGCTGCAGCGTCGAGGAACTCGACGGCGCGCACGATCGTGGCGTCCCGTTGCGCGGCGGTCCCCTCCCCGGCGGACTCGAACTCGGCACGCAGTCGCGCAAGGTGGCGCCGCCCGACTTCCTTCGCGGCAGCGGCGATCAGGTCTCGGACGGTGTCGAAGTGGCAGAACACGGCACCGTGGGAGAGGCCCGCCCTCGAGCAAATCTCGCTGACCGAGGTGCGCGCGTATCCGACCTCGGCCAGGGCGTCGATGGTCGCATCGAGAAGCTTCCCGATGGTCTCCTTCCGCCGTTCCTGCTGCGTGCGATGACCCGCACGGCGCGGGGGGAGGGTGAGGATGGGCGTGCTCTTCTTCACCAGCGACGTCTCCGAAGAGTCCGGGCCCCCAATCACGGGGGGCAGTTCGAGGCCGAATTGTAGAAGCCGTCGTTCGCGACCTGGATGTTGGCCGCGATCTGGGCGATCGCCGCGGGAAGCGCGATCTTCTTGGTCGCGGACGCGTAGGCCTTCTCGACGCAGGCCGTGAACGCCGGGTCGGCGCCCTCGCCGCCCGTCCGGCCGTCGGGGCTGATGCGGCAGGGGGTCGGCAGGTCGCCGCCGCCGCCGTTGCCCGCCTTCCCGACGTAGTCGTTCTCGCAGGCCGCGAAGCAAGTCCGCACCGCCGCCGTCCACTTGGCGAGCGTCGAGGCGACGCCGGCGACGCACTTCTGGTCGCTGCAGTTCCACGGAGCGCCCGAGAGGGCACCGGGCAGCAGGCTGCCGAGCAGCTTCACGTTGGCCTTCGCGTTCGCCATCGCGCCGGCCTGGTAGGTGTTCATGTTCGTGTACGGCTGGTTGCCGCCCGTGCTCGCGTCCGAGTCGCCGACGCACCCGATCGCCTGGTAGGCGGCGAGCGGCGTGAACGTCTTCGACTTCTTCATGTAGTTGACCTTGCCGTCGCACTTGGCGACGTCGCCGGCGAACTTGCCCTTCGCGTCGGCAGGCGCGGTCGCCGTCGCGGTCGTCAGGTCGCACTCCTGCGCGGTCGACGCGCCGCTGGCCTCGCACGCGAGGTTCGCCTTCGCGATGCAGGCCGTGTAGCCGATGATCTGCTTGGAGACGTCGGCGCGAAGTGCCTGCTCCTCGCTCTTGGCCTCGAGCACGAGCGCATGGGCCTGGCCCGCTCGGATGATCGCCAGCGCGCCGGCGACCGTGCAGAGGAATCCCGTCTTCATGCCGTTCTCCTTCGTCGTTCGTCCGTGGATCGGGGTTGGACTCCGCGGTGGGCCCGGGCGAAGCCGGGCTCCCTTCCGATGGTCCTCTTGCCTTCGGGTCCGGTTCCGCGCGACGACCGGCCCGCCGTCGGCCGGACGCACCCGGGATCGGTCTTCGCCTCCATCGCGGACCACCCCTACACCGACATGGCGACCGGGCGCAATGTAAAAACCGAGCGTCATGAAAATTCGTCGGCTCAGGGTCGGCCGGGCGCTCGAACGCCGGGTGGGGAGCCGCGGCTGCCCGAAGGCGCTGCGGCTCGACGGCGGCCGGGAATGCACCGCCGAGGTCTTTCAGGGCTGGTGCGAGTTCGCGGGGTCGAGGCCCGCTTCATCCAGCCCGGAAAACCCGATGAGAACGCCTTCATCGAGCGCTTCCACCGGACCTGCCGGGCCGAGGTGCTCGACGCGCACCTCTTCGAGACGGCCGACGAAGGCGCCGCG
>JAFMJW010000296.1 GCA_017853315.1 Alphaproteobacteria bacterium | reverse complement strand
GCATGGCGCTCGTCTCCGAGAACTACGACGTGAAGAAGGTCTTCCTCGCGCGCGACGCGAAGGTCCCCGACGACTGCGACGTCCTCGCCTTCGTCGGCCCGCAGAAGCCCGTCACCGAGGAAGAGGCAAAGGCGCTGGGCGACTACCTCGCGCGCGGCGGTCGCGCGCTCGTCATGGCGTCTCCCGGCACGGCCGACGCGCTCAAGCCCGTGCTCGCCACCTGGGGCGTCGACCTGGGCGACGACGTGGTCATCGACCAGGTGGTCGACCTGTTCCGCGGCCCGCAGAAGGTCATGGACCAGTACGTGAGCGACTACGGCGAGCACCCGATCACGAAGGACCTGCGCGACCGCACGCTGTTCCGCTTCGCGCGCAGCGTCTCGCCGAAGGACGGCCAGGCGGGCATCCGTGCGACGACGATCGCCCGGTCGAGCTCGACCAGCTGGGCCGAGACCGACCTCCCCCGCCTGTTCCAGGACAGCAAGGCCGAGCTCGACGCGGAGAAGGACCGCAAGGGCCCGATCTCGATGGCGGTCGCGGTCGAAGCGAAGCTCGGCGAGCCCGACCAGGGCGGCAAGGAGGCCCGGCTCGTCGTCTTCGGCACGCCCAAGATCGCCGACAATCGCGGCATCGGGCAGTTCTACAACCGCGACCTGTTCCTGAACTCGGTCGGCTGGCTCGGCAGCCAGGAGGAGCTGCTCTCGCTGCGGCCCCGCACCGTGCGCGCCTCGCGCGTGAGCTTCGATGCGACGCAGGCGACCCGCATCTTCTACCTCTCGGTCCTGCTCCTGCCGGAGCTGCTCATGCTGGCCGGCTTCGCCGTCTGGTGGCGGCGATCGAACCTCTGAGCCCGACACGGCACCCGTCGCGATGAAGTTCCGCTCGACGCTCGTCCTGGCCCTCCTCGTCGCGGCTCTCGGAGCGTGGCTCTGGTGGGTCGAGCGGCCCAGGGTCGAGAAGGAGGCGGAGAAGAAGACGCTGCTCGCCGCCTTCGACAAGCGCCAGGTCGCCGCGATCGACCTCGTCTACCCCGACGCCTCGATCAAGCTCCGTCGCAAGGACGGACGCTGGCGCATCGAGTCCCCGGTCGACGTCCCGGCCGACACCGGCACGATCCGGAACCTTCTCGACGCCGTCGCCACGGCCGAGAGCAAGAAGGTGGTCGCCGAGACGGCCGACTCGCCCGCGACCTACGGCCTCGAGGCGCCGGTCGCGCAGGTGACGATCGAACTCGACGACGGCACCCGCCTCCCGACCGTCCGCGTCGGCAAGGCGACGCCGGTCGGCTACGGCGCGTACGCGCGGGTGGGCGACGACCCCTCGATCCTGCTCACGACCGGCGCCTTCCAGGCCGGCGTGAAGAAGAGCGTCGACGACCTGCGCGACCGCACCGTGCTCTCGTTCGACTCGGCGAACCTCCGCGAGGTCCGCATCTCCGCGAACGGCCGCTCGGACGTCCTCCTCGAACGCGAGGGCGAAGGCTGGAAGATCTCGCGGCCGTCGGAACTTCGCGCCGACCCGTCGCAGGTGCAGGGCTTCCTCACCTCGCTCGAGAACCTGCGCGCGGACGGGTTCGCCGACGGCGCCCCGACGGCCGAGCAGGGGCTCGTTCCCCCCGAGCGCACGATCGTGCTGGTCCCCCGCGAGGGCGAGCCGCTCGAGTTGCGCGTCGGCCGCACCGTCGGCGACGAGAACGCGAAGAAGGCCTGGGTCGCCCGCGGCCCCGCGGGCCCGGTCTACTCGATCCCCGACCACCTCGCGCAGGGGCTCGCCAAGGGCACCGAGGACCTGCGCGACAAGACGATCGTGTCGATCCCGCGGGAGGCGGTCGCGGCCGTCGCCGTCACCCGCGCCGACGGAAACGGCTTCCGGCTGGAGAAGAAGGACGGCGCGTGGCGACTCGCCGACGCCGGCGACACCGCCATGCGCCAGGCGCTGCTCGACCGCTTCGCCGACGACGTCCGCACGCTGCGGGGATCGGAAGTCGCCGCCGAACCCGAGGACGCCCACGCGCTCGGGCTCGATCGCCCCGCCCTGCAGATCGCCTTCGAGGGAGACGGCGGGAAGCCGCTCGGCCGCATCCGGATCGCCGAGCGGGACGACGCAGGCCGCAAGCAGCACGTCGCGGACGCCGAGGGCGGAAGCGTCGCGTGGGTGCTCGCGGAGCACGTCTTCCAGCGCATCGACCGCTCACGCGACGACTTCCTCGACCGGCCCACGCCGACGCCGGCCCCGACGCCGGTGCGCTGAGCCGCGGGCTCAGCGGGCGACGAGCGAGCGGAGCTCGTCGAGCAGCCGATCGACTTGCGCGTCCGTGCCGACCGAGATGCGGAGCGCATCCGGGAGAGCCCGGAACCACCGCACGAGCACGCCTCGCTCCTTCAGCGAGCGCGCCACGCCCTCCTGCGACTCTCCCGGCCCGTAGGCGAGGACGAAGTTCGTCTCCGACGGCACGACCCGGAAGCCGAGCCTGCCCAGCTCGGCCGAGAGGCGCGCCCGGGTCGCGCGCACCCGGTCGACGTTCGCCCGCATCGCCGCCTGGTCCTCGAGCGCGGCCAGCGCGCCCGCCTGCGCGAGACGGTCGAGGTTGTAGGAGTCCTTCACCTTGAGCAGCTCGGCCGCGAGCGCGGGCGTCGTCATCGCGAGCCCGACCCGGAGCCCGGCCAGCGAGTAGGACTTCGAGAAGCTGCGCAGCACGACCAGGTTCGGCACGCGGCCGACGAGCCCGACCGCGGTTCCGTCGCAGAAGTCGACGTAGGCCTCGTCGGCGACCACGATCGAGCCGGGATTCTCCCGCGCGAGCCGCTCGATCGCATCCAGCGGCACGAGCGTGCCCGAGGGCGCGTTCGGGTTGCAGATGAAGAACACGCGCGCACCGCAGCCGAAGATCGCCTCGGGCAGCGACCAGTCGGCGGGATACGGGAAGTGCATCGAGCGGCCGCCCTGCAGCGCGACCTGCGTGTCGTAGAGCGAGTAGGTCGGGATCGGGTAGGCGACGACTTCGCCCGGATCCACGGCTGCGCGCAGCAGCATCGCGAGCAGCTCGTCCGAGCCGTTGCCGACGACCACGCCGTCGGGGTCGACGCCGTAGAGCCGGGCCGCGGCGCGGCGCAGCGCACTCGAGTCCGGATCGGGATAGAGGTGCAGGTTTCCGGCGGCCGCGGCGATCGCCTCGGCGACCCGAGGCGAGGGCGGGTAGGGATTCTCGTTGGTGTTGAGCTTCACGACCCGGGGGTCGGACGGCTGCTCGCCGGGCACGTAGCCGGCGAGTGCCGCGACGGCGGGCCGCACGAGGCGACGGGCAGAGCCGGAATCGGAGGGGTTCGGGGCGCTCATGGGGAACCTAAAGGCGGGCGCCCCGGAGGCCGATCTCCCGGGCAGGCCGATGAAACTCGCCCTCACGTATAGCGCATGGCTCGAGATGCGGCAGATCCCCGTCTCCACGACGCGGGAGATCGGGCAGGCGATCCTCGACCTGAAGCGCGATCCCCATCCGGTCGGCCGCGACGAAGTCCCCGGCCAGCGCGGCTGCTTCCGCCTGCCGGTCGAGGGCTTCTGGGTCCTCTACCACGTGGGCGCCGCCGAGGACGCGATCACCGTCCTCGGCGTGCTGGGCGAACGCTCGCCCACCCTGCACTGACGAGCGCGCTCAGATCTCGGAGCGGAAGCCGGGGCTCCCCGGACCGGTCGGCCGGCCGCTGCGGAAGGCCGCGTAGCTCACCTCGAACTGCTTGCCCGTGCCTTGCGGCAGCCGCACCTGGAAGCCGGCCTCGGTCGCCGGTACGACGCCGCGGCGCAGCGACGGGTTCAGTTCGGCGACCTCTTCCTTCGTGCTGCCGCAAAGGGTCGCGATCGTCCCGACGTCGAGGCGCTGCGAGACGAGAGCCGTGTCGTAGCGAAGCGGCACGTCGTGGTCGACGTCGGAGATGCCGTAGTCCTCGGGCTTGCTCGCGATCAGCGCCGTCGCGAGCACCTTCGGCACGTAGTCGCGGGTCTCGCCCGGCAGCCGGTC
>JAFMJW010000295.1 GCA_017853315.1 Alphaproteobacteria bacterium | reverse complement strand
GGGAGCTGCGAGAGCACGCCGTCGCCGGGCTCGACGCCGAGCGAGCGGAGCGCGTCCGCGAGCCGGAGAGTCCGGTCGCAGAGCGCCTCGAACGAGATCTCGTCGTCGCCGTCGACGAGCGCGATCGCGCCCGGCCGCGCCGCGCAGGTCGCGAGCCAGGCCCGGCCGATCGATCCGCCGCGCCACAGTCCGAGCGGTCGCAGTCTCCGCGCGCGCATCCTCACGCGCGCGGCGTCCGGTGCCACGCGGTGCGTCATCGAGCCATCCCCGGTGCGGGACGCTGCGTTCGCCGGAGATTCGAGCGGGCATGATCGGCGGGACGTGTCATCGGCGACCGGCCGCGCGCGCACGGCGCGCAGCGCATCGCTCATAGGGCCTCGCAGGTCCCGGGATCAAGGCGCGGGAGGGTGTCGTCGCGGTTGACACCCTTTTCCGGGCGACCCTATAAGCGGCGATCTCGCGACGGGATCGCAGGATTCCGTTCCCACCCCGAGCGAACTGCATGCACGGAACTTTTCCACCGAACCGGCGGGCCCGGTCGCGTCGCCCGAAGGTTCGGCACGGCCTCGCCGCCGCGGCGGCGCTGCCGATCGCCCTGCTGCTCCTCTCCGCCCCGCGTCCGGTCCGGGCGGACGGTGCCGGTGGCGGCGCCCCGGGCGGCGCCCGCGTGGTCGAGAACCTCTACGGGGCGAAGTTGCTCGACGAGGACCACGCGGTGGTCGTGGGTGCCTTCGGCGCGGTGTTCCGGACGGCCGACGGGGGCCGGAACTGGCAGGCGGCAAAGGTCCCGACCCGCGAGTACCTGTTCGCGGTCGACTTCGACGGCCCGAGCGACGGGGTGGCCGTGGGCAAGGCCGGCGCGATCGTCACGACGGCCGACGGCGGCGAGACCTGGACGCGCCGCGAGGGCGGCACCGACCGCAACCTCTTCTCGGTCGCGTTCTCGGCTCCGAAGCACGCATGGGCGGTCGGCGACTGGGGCACCGTGCTCGAGTCCACCGACGGCGGCGCCACCTGGACGAACCGGTCGCTGAAGGACGACGTCGTGCTCACCTCGCAGAGCTGGCCCGACGCGAGCCACGGCTACCTCGCCGGCGAGTTCGGCACCGTGCAGAAGACGGAGGACGGCGGCGCCACCTGGACGAAGCTGCCGACCGGCACCGACAAGACGATCTTCGGGGTCGCGTTCCCGACCGCGCAGAAGGGCTGGGCCGTCGGCATCGACGGGCTCGTGCTGCGCACCACCGACGGCGGCGCCACCTGGAACCTCCAGCGCGGCCGCATGGGCATCGAGTCGCTCGAGGCGCTGGGCTTCATGGAGGCGCTGCGCAACCCGAGCCTCTACGACGTGCGCTTCTCGGGGCCGCGCGGCTACGTCGTCGGCGACATCGGGACGGTGCTCGTCAGCGACGACGCGGGCGAGACCTGGAAGGAGAAGAAGCTCCCGACCGGCCGCGACATGAACTGGCTGCGCGGGCTCGCGGTCTCGGCCGGCGGTCGCGCGCTCGTCGTCGGATCGAACGGCCTCGCGGCCTTCGGCCGCGACGGGGAGTTCGCCGGGAAGGGGGAGCGTCCGTGATCCCGAGGCGATGGATCGAGGCCTACCTCTTCTTCCTGCTGCGCAACAAGTACGCCGTCTCGGCCGTCATCACGGTGCTGACCGGCTTCTTCGTCTACTACATGTCCGCCCACATGTCGGTGACGACGAACTTCTTCGACCTCTACCCGCCGGGGCATCCCTACATCCAGCTCTACACGAAGTACCGCTCGATGTTCGGCACGGCGAACGTGCTCCAGATGGTCGTCGAGAAGCCGAACGGCACGATCTTCGACGACCCGTCGACGCTGAAGAAGGTCGACGAGATCACGGTCGAGCTCCTCCACGACGTGCCCGGCGTGAACGGCGAGCAGGTGCTCTCGCTCACCCATCCCAAGCTCAAGACCACGCTCACGGCCGGCACCGGCATCAAGGTCGTGCCGCTCACCTACCCGAGGCTCCCCGAGAACGCGGAGGACCTCGAGTTCATGAAGATGAAGGTCTCGACGACGGAGGGCGTGCGCGGGCTCTTCGTCTCCCCGGACGACAAGGCGACGATGATCGTCGCCGGCTTCTGGGAGGAGTACTTCGACCTCGAGGGCATGCTGAAGAAGCTCGAGGACATCGTGAAGAAGGAGCAGGTCGTCGACGCGAACGGCGGCTGCGAGGGGCTGCCGAACCCGAAGGACTGCACGAAGATCTACGTGACCGGCTTCCCGGTCCTCTACGGCTACTTCCTCTCGATGAAGAAGCCGATGCTGTGGGTGCTCTTCGCCAGCATCGGCACCATGATCGCGATCCTCTGGTTCGAGTTCCGCAGCTGGCAGGGCGTCGTCATCCCGATCGTCTCCGGCGCGCTGAGCGCGATCTGGGGGCTCGGCTTCGGCGGGTTGTGGGGCTACCACCTCGACCCGCTCGTGCTGGTCGTGCCGCTGCTGCTCTCCGCGCGCGCCCACTCGCATTCCGTCCAGTCGATGGAGCGCTTCCACGAGGAGTACGAGAAGCTCGGCGACAAGCACGAGGCGATCGTGAAGTCGTACACCGAGATCTACGCACCCGCGATGGTGTCGATCGCGGCCGACTCGCTCGCGATCCTCACGCTCATCGTCGCGCGGATCCCGATCATCCAGAACCTCGCGGTGCTCTGCACCTTCTGGATCCTCTCGATCTTCGTGTCGGTGGTGACGCTCCACCCGATCATCCTCGACTTCATCCCGCCGCCGAGGCACCTCGCGACCCACCACGAAAAGAAGGGCTTGTTCGCACGCGGCTACGAGCGGTTCGAGCGCTTCCTGGTCTGGCTGTCGACCGGGAACCGCCGCATCGGCATGGCGATCTCGCTGGTTCTCATGCTCGCCTTCGGGCTCTACTACTCGCGGCTCGTGAAACCGGGCGACGCGACGCCGGGCGCCGCGCTGCTCTATCCCGATCACCCGCACAACGTCGCCTTCCGCAAGGTGAACGAGAACTTCATCGGCGCCTCGCAACTCGTGATCATCGCCGAGGGCAAGAAGCCCGAGGCCCTGAAGGACGCGAAGACGCTGAACCAGCTCGACGAGTTCGCCCGCTACATGAAGCAGGCCGACGAGACGGGCGCGGTCGGAGGCACCGTCTCCGCGACGACCATGCTGAAGCGGATCTTCCGGACCTTCCACGAGGGCGATCCGAAGTGGGAGATCCTGCCGGCCTCGACCGAGCACGTCGGGCAGCTCTTCTTCCTGCTCACGTCGAACACGGCCCGCGGCGAGATGGACCGCTTCTTCGACATGGGGATGACGAACGCGACGCTCACGATCTTCTACAAGGACTACGACCACGAGGTCATCCGGAACTCGATCGCGAAGGCGAAGGAGTTCATCGCGACACGGACTTCGCCGGACGACTCGGTCCGCTACCTCCTCGCGGGCGGGCTGCTCGGCATCCTCGCGGCCACGAACGAGGAGGTCGAGTGGTCCTACCGGGTGAACCTCGTCCTCATCCTCGTCACGATCTTCCTGCTCTCCTACCTGACCTACGTCTCGGTCATGGGGGCGTTCATCGTGATGCTGCCGTCGCTGATCGCGCAGCCGCTGTCCGAGGCGATGATGTACTTCCTCGACATCGACTTCAACATCAACTCGCTGCCGGTCGCGGCGGTCGGCATCGGCATCGGCATCGACTACGGCTACTACGTGCTGAGCCGCATCATCGAGGAGTACCCGAAGGACCGCGACTTCGACGCGGCGATCGTGCGGGCCTTCGAGACCACCGGCAAGACCGTGCTCTTCACCGGCCTCTCGCTCACCGCGAGCGTCATCTACTGGTGCTTCTTCCCGATGAAGTTCCAGGCCCAGATGGCGCTGCTGCTCGTCTTCCTGCTCGCCTTCCACCTGATCGGCGCGCTCATGTTCATCCCGCCGCTCGTCTCCCTGCTGAAGCCCAAGTTCGCGGTGCAGTACGCCGACGAGCACGACCGCAAGATCCTCGAGCAGGGCATCGAGGACGACGGGGCGGCGGC
>JAFMJW010000054.1 GCA_017853315.1 Alphaproteobacteria bacterium | reverse complement strand
GCAAGGACCAGTGGGGCGCGCCCAGCGCCGTCGGTCCGATCCCGGGCTCCTTCCTGCTGCCGACGAGCACGCTTGCGACCTACGCGGGCAACGTCCAGCCGATCTACAACCAGTCCTGCGCGACCAGCGCGGTGTGTCACGGCAAGGGGGCGAGCTTCGTCGTGCTCGCGCGCGACGTCTCGTACCCGAACACCTTCCTCGTGGAGGCCGACGGGGTGAACGGTCCGCAGGGCTTCTACATCGACCCTTTCTCGACCGACGGCAGCTACCTGTACCAGAAGCTCCTCGGGACCGGGGCGGGCGAGCGGATGCCCTACAACAGCGACCCGCTCCCCGCGGACCAGATCGACCAGATCCGGAACTGGATCCTCGAGGGTGCGGCGAACAACTGACCGCAGCCTTGACACGCCGCTCCCGGCCGACCTAAGAGCGGGGGCCCCCGGGGAAGTTTGCCGGCGGGCCCGATCCACCGCCCGAAGACCCCGGAGAGAACCTCGATGAGAACCGCCCTCCTGAGCCTCGCAGCGGCCCTGGTCCTCGCGACCGGCTGCAACGACAACTCCGACTGGAACGGGCCGATCGACGACGCGATCATCGTCAACCCGGGCGAGTCGATCCAGGCCGCGGTCGATGCGGCGCCGGCCGGTGCCGTCATCAAGGTGAACCCCGGCGACTACGTGGAGACCCACGGCGGTCGCGCGGCGGTCCGCATCACGAAGCCGCTCAGCCTGGTCGCGAACAGCAAGATCCCGGACAGCCGGGTGCGCATCCTGCCCGCGACCGGCCAGAAGCAGGGCATCCTGGTCGAGCCCGCGAACTCGGGCGATCCCGACGTCGACGGCATCGTCGTGAAGGGCTTCACCGTCGAGGGCTTCCCCAACAACGGCATCTGGCTCCGCCACGTGACGAACTTCAACATCGAGGGCAACGAGTCGATCAACAACCTCGAGAACGGCATCTGGCCGACGCTGTCGACCAACGGCGAGGTGAAGAAGAACGTCTCCTACGGCTCGAAGGACAGCGCGCTGTGGGTCGAGGCGGCCGAGAACGTGCGCGTGGTCGACAACGACCTCTCGAAGAGCCCGACGGGCCTGGAGATCACGGTCTCGAACGACATCTACATGGAAGGCAACGACGTGCACGACAACGTCGTGGGCGTCGGCCTGTACCATCCTTCCGGTGCCGGTCTTCCCCCGAGCGAGTGGCCGCCGTCGCCGTTCCGCAACTGGCAGCTGACGAACAACCGGATCCACGACAACAACATGCCCAACGACATCCAGGGCGGCCTCGTGTCGGCGCTTCCGCCGGGCGGCGGCGTGCTGGTTCTCGGCGTGCAGGACGTGACGATCGGGGACAACACGATCGAGCGGAACGACTTCTTCGGGATCGCGCTGATCGACTACTGCGTCGCGGTGGACGGCACCGACAACAGCTGCGGAAACAACCCGCCCTACTACAAGGACACGACGCCGGAGGACATCACCATCACCGGCAACACCGTGACCGGGAACGGCGGCAACCCGCCGCCGGGCGTGTTCGCGCAATTCGCGGGCGACATCCTCTCGCTCGGTGCGGTCGACAGCTGCGCCAGCGACAATACCTACGACGAGAGCTTCCAGTCTCCGGCGCTGCCGCCGTGCTGAGCGCGGCGCCTCCCGCGCGGGGGCGCCGGAGAGACGCGAACGCGGCCTGACCCGATGCCCTCGATCGGAGCGGAGGTCGCGTCCCGCCGCCTGCGCGAATCCGCCCGGGCGGACGGGCCCGGCGAGACGCACCGCCTGTGGCTCGCGGCGCGGCCGCTCGACACGGGTGGCCCGGCCGCGCAGGTCGAGGCGGTCTACCGGGACCTCTCGCTCGCCCTCGGGACGGCGGGAGCATCGCCGCAGGACCTCGTCGGGGAGACGATCTTCGCACGCGACGCCGGCGATCTCGCGACGATCCTCGGCGCACGCGCTCTCGCGCTCGGCGGAGCCGCGCCTGCTCCGACCTTCGTGGTCCAGCCCCCGCTCGACGGATCGGCGCTCGAAGTCGCGGCGAACGCGGTCGTTCCTCGTTCGCCCGGAGTCCGCAGCGTGGTCGACGTCCGTGCGGCCCGTCCCTGTGCCTGCGAAGGCTGCGCCCTCTCGGGCGCTCGCGTCGTGCGCGGCGGCGGCCGCACGATGGTGCGGACCTCCGGCTTCCAGGGGGTCGGCGCGGGCCTCTTCGCGCAGGCGACCGAAGCCTTCCGCGCCGGCGAGCGACTGCTGCGCGAGGCCGGCCTCGGCTTTCGCGACGTCGTCCGGACCTGGGTCTGGCTGCGCGACATCGACCGCGATTACGACGAGCTGAACGCCGCGCGCCGGGCCTTCTTCGAGGAGGCCGGGCTCGAGCGACGTCCGGCCAGCACCGGGGTCCAGGGTGCGCCGCCGGGCGCCGGGCACGACGTGTCGATCGCCCTCGAGGCGATCACCGGTGGGGGCGAGGCGACCTCGGCCCCGATGACGACCCCGCTCCTGAACGAGGCCTGGACCTACGGCGCCGACTTCTCCCGCGGCCTCGGCGTGCCCGACGGGCACGGGACGACCCTGCTGCTGTCGGGCACGGCCAGCATCGACGAGCAGGGACGGAGCGTGCACGCGGGCGACCTCCGGGCGCAGGCCGGCCGGATGATCGACAACATCGAATCGCTGCTCGCGGGCCGGGGCGCGGGGCTCGGCGACCTCGTGTCGGGCGTCGTCTATGCCAAGCGTCGCGAAGACGGCCCGGCCCTTCGCGAGATCTGCCGCGCGCGCGGCTTCGGCGGCTTCCCGTGCGTGTTCGTCGAGGCGCCCCTGTGCCGGCCCGAGCTGCTCTGCGAAGCCGAGGCGGTGGCGCGCCTTTCCCTCCCCGCCGCCGGGGCGTAGGGATGAAGCCATGGCCGCTCGCCCATGCCTCAGGCCCGCGTCCGCATCGATCCTCGCAGCGGCGCTCCTGATCGCCGCCGCCTGCGATCGCGCGCCCGCGGAGCGGTCCGGCGCGGCCGCCGGGAGCGGCCGGCAGGTCGCGAGCGGCGCGAAGCCGGCGGTCGTCGATGCGCAACCCGCCGCCGCAGCGGCCGCGAACGCCGCGACGTCGGCTGCGGCGAGCTCCGCGACCGCGTCGGTCGCGCCCGCACCGGCCGCCGCCGTCGCCGGCGCTGCGAAGGTCGGCAGCCCCGTCGCACCCGGGTCCCCGGCCGCGAAGGCGCCTGCCGTGCCCGAGCCGGACCCCTCGGGTCCGCTCCGCGTCACCTACCCGCAGGACGGCACGCTCTTCCCGCCCGAGATCGTCGCGCCGACCTTCACCTGGGCGGGGGGCGGCGACGTCGCCTCGCGCTTCGAGGTCGTCGTGCGCGACGACGCGGGCGGCGAGATCGCGCGCGAGCAGGTCGATGCACGGCGCTGGCGGCCGTCCGAGGATCTCTGGAAGCGCATCAAGGAGCGGAGCGCGGAGCGCGACGCGACGGTGACCGTCGCGCCGACCGGGGCCGCGTCGCGGTCGGCGGGCGGGATCGCGAGCGTCGCGCACGCCGGCGGAGACGCGCCCGCGAGCGTCCGCATCCGCACCTCGAAGGATCCCGTCGGCGACTCTCTCTTCTACCGGGAAGTGCCGCTCCCCTTCCTCGAGGCCGTGCAGGACCCGTCCCGCATCCGCTGGCGCTACGGCACGATCGACATGCCGGAAGGTCCGCCGATCGTCCTGCACGACCTGCCGGTGTGCGGCAACTGCCACTCCTTCGCGGACGACGGCAGCGTCCTCGGCCTCGACGTCGACTACGGCAACGACAAGGGCGCCTACGGCCTCCTGCCCGTGTCGAGTCACATGGTCATGGACGACTCGAAGATCATCACCTGGGCCGACTTCAAGCGCGAGGACGACGAGCTCACCTTCGGGCTCCTCTCGCGCGTCTCGCCGACGGGTCGGTACGTCGTCAGCACCGTGAAGGACCGCTCGGTCTTCGTCGCGATGCCCGATCTCATGATCTCGCAGCTCTTCTTCCCCATCAAGGGCATCCTCGTCGTCTACGACCGCGAGACGAAGAAGTTCGCGGCGCTGCCCGGCGCCGACGACCCCGCCTTCGTGCAGACCAACGCGGCCTGGAGCCCCGACGGCAAGGAGATCGTCTTCGCCCGGGCGAAGGCGTACCGCACCGAGAGGATCGAGCAGCAGAATGCGGCGCTGCTCGACCAGAAGGACATCCCCGAGTTCACGGTCGAGCGGAAGCCCTTCCTCTACGACCTCTACAAGATCCCGTTCGCCGGCGGGAAGGGCGGCAAGGCGACCCCGCTCGAGGGCGCGGCGGCGAACGGCATGAGCAACTTCTTCCCCAAGTTCTCGCCCGACGGGAAGTGGATCGTCTTCTGCAAGGCGAAGTCGTACATGCTGCTGCAGCCCGACGCGGAACTGTGGATCGTGCCGGCCCGCGGCGGCAAGGCGCGACGCTTCGCCCACAACACGCCGCGCATGAACTCCTGGCACAGCTGGTCGTCGAACAGCCGCTGGCTCGTCTTCTCCTCGAAGGTGAACGGGCCCTACACCCAGCTCTTCCTGACCCACGTCGACGAGAGCGGGAACGACAGCCCGCCGGTCCTGCTCGAGCGCTTCACCTCGTCCGACCGCGCGGCGAACATCCCGGAGTTCGTCCGCCTGCCGGGCGACGCGATCGCAGACATCCGCGAGCAGTTCCTCGACCCCTACTCCTTCCTGCGGGCGGGCATCGCGAACGAGCGCACCGGCGACCACGCGGGCGCCGAGCGCGCCTTCCGCCGCGGCCTCGAGCTCGCGCCCGACGACGCCGAGATCCGCAACTCGCTCGGCTGGACGCTCTTCCAGGCGGGACGCTCCGCCGAGGCGGCGGCCGAATACGAGCGCGCGGTCGCGGCCGACCCGAAGCACGCGAAGGCGCACGCGAACCTGGGCCTCGCGCTCGTCGAGCTCGGGCGCCTCGACGAGGCGGCGACGCACTACCGGGCGGCGATCGACCTCGAGCCGCGAGCCGAGATCTGGAGCGACCTCGCCTTCGCCCAGATGCGGATGGGCCGCTTCGACGAGGCGCGCGCGAGCGGCGAGAAGGCACTCGCCCTCGACCCGTCCTGCCCCGCGGCGCACGTGAACCTCGCCGTCATGTCGGTGCGCGACGGCGACCTGGCCGCCGCCGAGCGACACTACCGCGAGGCGCTCCCGAAGCGCCCGACGGCGGAGACCCACAACGGCCTCGGATTCGTGCTCGCCCGCGAGGGCCGCGACGACGAGGCCGCCGCCGAGCTCCGTCGCGCGATCGAGATCGATCCCGGGTACGTGCCGGCCTACAACAACCTGGCCGAGTTGCTGGCGCGCCGCGGCGACGTCGACGAGGCCGCGCGTCTCTACGAGAAGTCGCTGGAGCTGAAGCCGAGTCCCGGCGTCCGCGCGGCACTCGACGCGCTCCGCCGGGGACCCGCGGCGGCCCCGGGCGCCGCCGGCGCCTCGCTCGGTCGGCCCGCCGGCGAAGCGCTCGCCCGCGCGCACTGACGGTCCGGCGCCGGGGCGGATCGACGCACGACGGGGTGCGCCGTCGTCCGCGGCTTCCCGATCAGGGAGGGTTGCACGCGTCCGCGGCCCGGCTCGGCGGGAACGACGGTGGCGGCGCGGTCGCGGGGCCCGGTCCCTCGGGGGGAGCCTCGGCGAGGTCGAAGTCGAGCGTGGCGCCCCCCGCGAGTTCGGCGAAGCGCAGCCAGGAGCGCTCGAGCTCGCGGCCGTCGAGGCGAACGCGCGTGGCGAACGGCCGGTCGCGTCCCGCGCCGCGGCCGACGATCCTGAGCTCGCGTCCGCCGGCCGTCCGCACGGTCGCCGCGTCGAAGAGCGGGCTTCCGAGCACGAGCACGTCGGTACCGGGGATCGCCGGGTAGAGGCCGAGCGCGCCGAACACGTACCACGACGACATCTGTCCGAGGTCGTCGTTGCCGGGGTACCCGCCGGGGCCGTCGTGGAAGAGGCCGAGGATCGCGCGGCGCACGGTCTCGCGCGTCTGTTGCGGCTCGCCGAGCCACGCCCAGAGCCACGGCGTGAGCGAGGACGGCTCGTTGCTCAGGTAGGCGAAGCGCGAGGCCGGGCCCGCGTTCAGCTCGGTGAAGAAGTCCGCGAGGCGGCGGCGGGCCTCGCTCTCGCCGCCCATCGCGTCGACGAGCCCGCCCACGTCCTGCGGCACCATCCAGAGGTACTGGGCGCCGCTGCCCTCGACCCATCCGTCCATGCTCTCGGGCACGAAGGGCGCGAGGAAGCGGCCGTCGCGGAAGCGCGGCACGAGCGCGTTCGCGGCGGGGTCCCAGAGGTTCCGCCACGACGCCGAGCGCTGCAGGAAGTCCTCGCAGAGGCCTCGCTCGCCGAGCTCCGCCGCGAGGCGTGCGACGGCGAAGTCGGCGACCGCGTACTCGAGCGTGGTCGCCGCCGAGCCCCAGACCGCGTCCGTCGAGCCGAAGATCGAGGTGGCGCCGCCGTTCGAGGCCGACTCGTCCTGCGCGACCCAGCCGAGACCCACGTAGTCGTCGAGCCCCTGCCGCTCGACGTAGTCGGCGTTCGGCGAGCGCCCGGTCTCGGTCGCCCCCTTCACCATCGCGTCGAGCGCCGCGCGCGCGTCGAAGCCGCGCGCACCGAAGGCCCACGCGCCGGCGAGGATCGGGCTCGCCGGATCGCCGACCATGACGTCGGTCTGCCCGGCCGCGACCGGCCACTTCGGCAGCCAGCCGCTCTCGCGCGCGTTCTCGACCAGCGACTGCGCCATGTCGCCTGCGCGCTCGGGGTCGAGGATCGAGAGCAGCGCGATCTCGCTGCGATAGACGTCCCAGCCCGAGAAGTTCGCGTAGGCCACCCGCCGCTCGGCGCGGTGCACGATCCCGTCCATGCCCGCGTAGTCGCCGTTCGCGTCGGAGAAGACGTTCGGCGCCAGCAGCGCGTGGTAGAGCATCGTCGCGAAGGTGCGGCGGTCGCGCTCCTCGCCGCCCTCGACGCGCACGCGGCCGAGCATCTCGTTCCACTCGGCGCGCGCGCGGCGTCGCACCTCCAGGACGCCTGCGTCGCCCGGGTTCTCGGCGCGCAGGTTCGCGCGCGCGCCCTCCACGCTCGTGAACGAGACGCCGACCCGCACCGAGACGGTCGAGCCGGGCGCGAACGAGACCCACGCGCCCGCCTGCGCGCCGTTGCTCACCGAGGGCGGCACCTCGAGTCCCGAGATCGGCCGGAGGTGGAAGGGCTTCTCGGCGTGGTCGCTCGCCGAGGTCGAACCGGGCGAGAGCGTGGATCGAGTCCACGTGCCCCAGGCGGTGAAGGGACGGTCGAACTCGGCCGCGAAGTAGACCCGGTAGCGGTTCCGCGCGTAGCAGAACTGGCCGCTCTCGACCTCCCCGCTCACCTGCGAGCGTTCGGGGTCGATCGCGACCACGGCGTCGCCGTTCGCCATCGAGCTGCCGCCGGCGTTCACGAGCAGGTTCGCCTCGTGCCCGTCGGGGAAGGCGAGGCGAGCGGCACCGGTGCGGGTGGTCGCGGAGAGCTCGACCGAGATCTCGCGGTCGGTGCCCGGGGCGAGCCGCACGCGGTAGTCGCCGGGCGAGCCGTGCTCGGCGTCGTGCGAGAACCCCGCGAGGTAGCGGGGCTCGATCTCCCAGGTGCCGGCCCGGACCGGCGCGATCGCGACCGGCTCGGTCGTCGGCAGGAAGGGCACGTCCTGCAGCGTGGGGCAGCCTGCACCGCTCAGGTGCGTCAGGCTGAAGCCGCGGATCGTGGAGTCGACCCAGTCGTAGCCGCCCGGCGAGTTGAGGAGGCCGGGGAGGGTCTCGGGACTCCACTGCACGAGGCCGAAGGGCACGGTCGCGCCGGGGAACGTGTTGCCCGCACCGCCGCCGGTCCCGAAGTCGGGCGCGCCCGCGTCCGTGCCGGTGAAGACGTTCACGAGCGCCGCGGGATCGGTGCTCGCGGACGTCCCGCTGCCGACGCGGCCACAGGCGCAGAGCAGGGCGGCGAGGAGGATGCCTGCGCGGCGACGGACCGCCATGGCGCGACTCTCGTCCCCGCCCGCGCGCCCGGTCAAGCGGCGCGTGCACGTCCGCCGGGCGCCCCGGAGCGGCCGGCTTCGCCGGTCGTGCCGCGGAAGCCCGCGCGTGGGTCCCGACCGGGCGTCCGCTAGTCTCGCGCCGTGCCGGGGCGCGACCAGCGGATCGCCGCGATCGACATGACCAAGGGCGTGGCGATCGCCTGGGTCATGCTGATCCATGCGCGCGTGCTGCAGGGGAGCGCGTGGATGGAGCACCTGGTCGACGACGCGGTGCCGGTCTTCGTCGTGATCTTCGGCCTGAACGCCGAGCAGTGGTGGGCGCGCGCGAGCGGCGCCTCGGCCGTCGCCTGGTGGGAGCGGTCGCTGCGTCGCCTGCTCGTCCCGCTGTGGGCGATGCTTCCCCTCTGGTGGGCGGGCGACCTGCTCGTGCGGCGCGTCGTCGAGCCGTCGTGGCCGCTCGTCGCGGGCAACCTCGCGGGGTGGCTGCCGAACGTCGGCACCGGCTGGTTCGTCACGCTCGCGGTGCAGCTCGTCGTCGCGTGGCCGCTCGCGCACGCGGTCGTGCGCCGGCTCGACGACCGCCGGCTGCTGCTTCTCGCGACCGCGTGGGTCGCGGCGAGCGTCGACCTGCTGCCCGAGCTGCTCGCGACGATGGGGCGCACGGGCTACGTACTCTCGGCGCCGGTCCGCTTCGGCGGCCACGCGCTCGCCGGCGCGTGGCTCGCGCGCCGGCTCGGCGAGGCGCTCGAGCCCGGCTTCGCGCTCGCGAGCTTCGCCTCGTGGTGCATGGCCGTGCTGATCCAGGAGCTTCCGGTCCCCGCGGCCGCGGCCGGCTGCGCCGGGCGCGCGGCCGAGGTGCTGCTCGCCGCCTGGCTGCTCGGCTCGACGAACGCGCTCTCCGGCGTCGACGCCATCCGACGCCCGCTCTCCTGGCTCGGCGTGCGCTCGTGGGGACTCTACCTCGGGCAGATGCTCGTCCACTCCTGGGTGTTCTTCGCGCTGGGATCCTACGCCGCGTTCCGGGGTGGGCCCGCGGCCTGGCTCTACGCGGCGATCCTGCTCGCGGGCGCGATCGCGCTCGTGGTCGTGGGCGAGCGGGGCCGGGCGGTTTTCCGGGCCGCGCTCGATCGTGGCCGCGAGCGCCGGGCCCCCGGCGGGCCTTGACCCTTCGCTCGATTTGCTCTTTGGCCGGCGGATGCGGGATCCCGCGCCGACCGTGGCCGGGCTCGACCTCGGCCTCGAGCCGCTGCCGGGCGAGGTCCTGCACCGGGCGCACGCGGACCTGCGGGCCCGGGGGCCGCTCGTCCCGGTGCCGTTCTTCGGCACGACGGCCCTGCTCGTCACGCGCTTCGACGACGTGCGCGAGGCGTTCCGCGACGACGGCGCCCTGCCGGGCGGGCCGACCTACCGGGAGACGGTCGAGCCGATCGTCGGGCGGACGTTCATCAGCATGGACGGCCGCGAGCACCGGCTCTACCGCAAGCTCGCGACGCCGGCGTTCCAGTCGGGCGCGATCGCCCGGTTCGGCGAACGCGATCTCGTGGTCCTCGTGCACGAGCTGCTCGACCGCTTCGCCGCGCGCGGCACCGGCGACCTCGTCGCCGAGCTGACCGGGGTGCTCCCGTACCACGCGATCTCGCGCAAGCTCGGCATCCCGCGTGCGCGGGACGAGGACATGCGCCGCTGGGCCGACCGCCTGCTCGACCCGCGCGACCCCCGGGGGGCCGTCGCGGCCGCGCGCGAATTCACCGACCTCCTCGGCCCGATCCTCCGGGCGCGGCGCGCGGAGCCGACCGAGGACCTGCTCTCGGCACTCGCCCACGCGGAGATCGACGGCGAGCGGCTGGCGGACGAGGAGGTGCTGTCGCACGTGCGGCTGCTGTTCGCCGTCGGGGCGACCACGACTTCGCACGCCATGGGCAACCTGCTCTCCGTGCTGCTCGCCCGCCCCGAGCTGCTCGCGCGTGCCCGGAGCGAGCCGGGTCTTCGTCCGGCACTGGTGCACGAGCTGCTGCGCTTCGAGCCGCCGGTCGCGAACCTGCCGCGCCTCTCGACCCGTCCGCTGCGCGTCGCGGGCGAGGACGTCGCACCGGGCACGCTCCTCCTGCTCGGCATCGCGTCCGCGAACCGCGATCCCGCGACGTTCGCGGATCCCGACCGCTACGATCCCGACCGCCCGCCGCAGGACGTCCTCACCTTCGGCTTCGGGGCCAAGTACTGCCCCGGCGCGCACCTCGCGCGACGCGAGCTGCTCGCCGCGCTCGATGCGGTGCTCGAACGCCTGCCGGGGCTGCGTTCGACGAGCGAGGACGGCGCGCGCCCGGAGGGCGGAACGCTGCGCCACCCGCGTGCCCTGCACGCCGCGTGGGGTCCCGCCTGAAGGCGCGACGGCCGCGCCGAGACGCGCGGGCCGATCAGCCCTTCTGCGCCTGCTCGACCTTCGCCCAGGTGTCGCGCAAGCCGACGGTGCGATCGAACACGGGCCGCGCGTCGGTCGAGTCGGGATCGACGCAGAAGTAGCCGAGGCGCTCGAACTGGAACGAGTCGCCGGGCTTCGCCCCGGCGAGCGACGGCTCGAGCTTCGCGTCGGGCACGACCTCGAGCGACAGGGGATTCAGGTCGTCGAGGAACGAGCCCGACTCCTCGGGCCGCTCGCTGCGGAAGAGGCGGTCGTAGAGGCGGACCTCGGCCCCGACCGCGTGGGCGGCCGACACCCAGTGGATCGTGCCCTTCACCTTGCGCGCCGCCTGCGGCGAGCCGCTCCTCGTCTCCGGGTCGTGCGTGCAGCGCACCTCGAGGATCTCGCCGGTCGCCGGGTCCTTCGTCACCCCGGTGCACTTCACGATGTAGGCGTAGCGCAGGCGCACCTCGGCGCCGGGCGTGAGCCGGAAGAACTTCTTCGGCGGGTCCTCGCGGAAGTCGTCCTGCTCGATCCAGAGCTCGCGCGTGAACGGCACGCGGCGCGTCCCGGCCGACGGGTCCTCCGGGTTGTTCACCGCCTCCATCTCCTCGACCGCGCCCTCGGGGAAGCTCTCGACCACGAGCTTCAGCGGGCGGATCACGGCCATCGCCCGGGGCGCGGTGCGGTTCAGCTCCTCGCGGACCGAGAACTCGAGGAGCGACGCGTCGATCAGCGCGTCCTTCTTCGAGACGCCGATGCGCGAGCAGAAGTCGCGGATCGCGGCCGGCGGGCAGCCGCGTCGGCGGAGCCCGCCGATCGTCGGCATGCGCGGGTCGTCCCAGCCGGACACGTGGCCGTCGCGCACGAGCTGCAGCAGCTTGCGCTTGCTCATGACGGTGTAGGTCAGGTTCAGGCGCGCGAACTCGATCTGCTCGGGACGCGGCTCCCAGGGGCCGAGCTGCCCGATCACCCAGTCGTAGAGCGGGCGGTGGTCCTCGAACTCGAGCGTGCAGATCGAGTGGGTGATGCCCTCGTAGGCGTCGCAGAGCGGGTGGGCGTAGTCGTACATCGGGTAGATGCACCACGCGTCGCCCGTGCGGTGGTGGTGCGAGCGCAGGATCCGGTAGAGCGTCGGGTCGCGCAGGTTGATGTTGGGCGATGCCATGTCGATGCGGGCGCGCAGCACGTGCGCGCCGTCGGGAAACTCGCCCGCCCGCATGCGCGCGAACAGGTCGAGGTTCTCCTCGACGCCGCGCCCGCGGTGCGGGCTCTCGCGGCCGGGCTCGGTCAGCGTGCCGCGGTAGGCCCGGATCTCGTCCGCGCTCAGGCTGTCGACGTAGGCGGCACCCTTGCGGACGAGCCGGACCGCGTCCTCGTAGAGCCGCTCGAAGCGGTCCGAGGCGTAGAACTCGCGGTCTCCCCAGTCGAAGCCGAGCCAGCGCACGTCGCGGCGGATCGACTCGACGTACTCGACCTCCTCCTTCGAGGGGTTCGTGTCGTCGAAGCGCAGGTTGCACGCCCCGCCGAGCTCGGCGGCGAGCCCGAAGTTCAGGCAGATCGACTTCGCGTGCCCGACGTGGAGATGGCCGTTGGGCTCGGGCGGAAAGCGGGTCCGGACGGCGCGGACCTTGCCCGAGGCCAGGTCGGACGCCGCTCGCGCCCGGACGAAGTCCGGCCCCGGTCCCGCGGGCCTCTCGCCCGATCCCTCCTCGCGACTCATGGGGCGACTCTAGCGATCACGCCGTTTCCTGCGCCAGCCTCTCGACCTCCGCGAGCCAGAGGCGGTCGAGCTCCTCGCGCCAGCCGACGACGAGCGGGTCCGACTCCGGGTCGCCCCCGCGATCGCGCACCCGGCGCTTGCGGAAGGCGAGCTCGTGCTGGGCGTGCACCATCGCGGCCGACGCGGCCGGGTTCATGCGGTCGATGCGCCGCGTGCGCAGGATGCCGTCGGCGCGGATGGCGGGGATGTCCTCGGGCGCGATCGAGCGGCCGACCTCCCCCTCGAGCTCCTCGCAGATCACCTCGCGCTCGTAACGGCCGCTGCGCCAGAGCAGGAAGCCCACGAGCAGCACGAAGGGCAGGAAGACGACGAGGTTCGCGATGCTCGCGCCGAGCCAGGCCTTGAACAACCCGACGTCGGGCGGCGCGACCGGCGCCTCGGGCGGCGGCTTGCCCTGGCTCGTCTCCCAGGCGACCGCGAGGAGTGCCAGCACGTTGTTGGTCGCGTGAGCCGCGATCGCGATCAGGAGCCCGGCGGGCGGGGCGACCCAGCGCAGCAAGACCCGGTGCGACTGGCGCGCGAAGCCGAGCATCGCGCCGAAGATCCCGGTGAACATCGCGTGGCCCGAGAGCCCGAAGAGCGCGTAGCGCGCACCCAGCTGCAGGCCCCAGGGCGCGAAGCCGAACTGGGCGTAGTTCTGCGAGACGTAGAGCGCCGACTCGAGCCAGGTGAAGCCGAGGCCGACCGTCGCCCCGTAGACGAAGCCGTCGCGCACGTTGTCGAACTCGGCTCGGATCAGGAAGAAGAGCGCCAGCACGCCGAGGCCCTTCGTGAGCTCCTCGACGAGCGGGCCCGCGATCGGCGCGCCGATCAGCATCGTGGCCTCCGACCCGAGCGTCTCCTTCACCCAGGAGTTCGCCTCGACCCAGCGCGCGGTGAGCCGGAGGATCGTCGAGTTGAGCGGCAGCGCGAGCCCGGTCGCGATCAGCGCCCCCCACAGGAAGGCGATCGCCAGCAGCCAGGGCGACTCCCGCTCGCGGCGGTCGAGGAAGCGGATGGCGAGAAAGGGGACGATCGCCATCGCGGAGGAGAGCAGCAGCGCGCGCAGGAACACGCCCTGCACGTCGCGCGCGAAGGAGCCGAAGGTCGCCAACATGAACAGCAGCGCGAGCCCGATCAGCACGACCAGCAGGACGACGACCGGGACCGCGACCCGCCGGCGCCGCAGGGGCGAGCCTGCGAGGATCCGGTCGAGGGAGGGATCGTGGACGAGCCCCGGGGGCGAGGATTCGGTGGTCATGGCAGGTCTCGGCGCCCGGGGGCGGACGGGTCGCGGAGTCTAGGCCCGGTCGGGCGGGGCGGCCAAGCGGGGCGGTCGAGCGCCTTCATCCCGGGGTCGGCAGGTTTCCCGAATTCGGCGATTCTTCGCGAGCCTGAAACCTGGCTGCCACACGGCGGTTCCATCTTCCCGATCGACGCAGAAGGGCGAGAAGAGGGCGGGGCCGGTCCCCGCGAAGGTGCGAAGTCGAGATGACGAACGAGATTTCCGTCCCCCCGCATGAACCAGCTCCGGCGGCTGGGTCCACCCGATCGGGAGCGGCCGACGGGCCCGCGACCGCCGCCGGGCGCCCCCGCTGGCCGGAGCCGTCGCGCGGCACCCTGCGCGCACTGCGCGCGACGAGGAGCGCTGCCCGCCGCCTCGCGGAGACGCGTCGGGTGCGCCGCCGCGGGCCGTCGCGGATCGCCTGATCCCCGGCCGCGGCGACCGCCCCTCCCCGATTCCGATCATTCCCTGATCGCGGCGCACGTCGGCGGCCCGCCACCGTCGCCGAGTTTCGAACGCCTTGCCCCATGGGCCGATGCGCGTGGCCTCGCTCGCGACCGGGACGGGGAGCCTTGACCTCCGCGACCGGTTCAGGGAACTAGAAGCCCGGACTCCGGTCGTGCCAGGGCGCACGCACCGTCGAGGTGGGGAGGTCGAGATGATGTGGGGGAGCATGCGCGGGCCCGCGGGCCGCGCCGCGGCGTCGGTTCTCGCAGTGTCGTTGGCTGCGGCCACCGGCATCGCCCGGGCCGACGAGGTCGTGGTCGGTGGCGACACGATCCACGGCAAGGTCGTCGGCGTGAGCGGCTCGAAGGTCGACGTCGAGTTGCCCTACGGCAAGGACGTCAAGGTCTCGATTCCGGTCGAGAACATCACGAGCCTGACGACCGACGAGGAGTTCGTGTTCGGTGCGACCGACGGCCCGGAGACCCGCGGCCGCATCCTCGGCATTCGCGACGGCGCGTTCCTCGTCGGCGAGAGCGCGACCAGCGCGGCGGCCGTACCCACCGGGGACATTGCGCTGGTCACGAGCCAGAAGCTCCTCGAGGAGTCCACCCTCGCCCGGGTGAAGAACGCGTTGCGCTTCTGGGACGCGAACCTCGACGTCGGCGTGGGCTACTCGCAGGGCACGGTCGACAGCACGACCTTCAGCCTGGTGGGCCAGGCCCGGCGGAGCAAGGGGCCGTTCCGGCTCCTGTTCGACGTCGGCTGGTGGTACGGCACGCAGAAGAAGCTGGGAGAGACCCAGACGACCCTCGCGGACCGCGTCTTCGGCAGCATGCGCGCCGAGTACGACCTGACGCCGCGTCTCTACGCGTATGGCAACGGCTCGGTGGAGTACAACGGCGTGCAGCGCCTCAGCATCCGCGGCATTCCCGAGGCGGGCCTCGGCTACAAGATCTGGAAGTCCTCCGAGAAGGACTCCAAGGACTTCCTCGCCGGCACGCTCGGCGCGGCCTGGGTCTACGAGAGCTACTTCGGCTACTGCGGCGGCGACGCGATCGATCCCCCCGACCCGCGCTGCGGCAGCGGGGCGTTCTCGGCGCCGTTCCACAACGACTACTTCTCGGTCGCGTTCGGCCTGGAGTGGTTCTACACCCTGCCCTACGCCGGGGCGACGCTCGACGGCCGGCTCCAGTACCTGCCCTCCGTGAGCGACTTCACCCACGACTACCTTCTCAAGACCGACCTCGGCATCTCGGTCCCGGTCTGGAAGCAGGTCGCGCTCCGCTTCTCGCTCAGCGACGTCTACGACGGGACACCCGCGCCGGGGACGACCTACAACTACCTGATCACGAACTTCGGCGTCTCGCTGTTCCTCTGAGATCCCGGGCCCCGGCGGTCGCGCCTGGGGCGACCGCCGGGGCTGGCGGACTGCGGGTTCGGGTGCCGCCCTCCAAGACGGCCCCCGCCCCCCCTCGAGCCCCCGGGCGGCGGCCGTGGCCGCCCTCGCCGGGCCGATGGCCCCGGTCGATTTCGACGGTCGCCCGGACTGGACGGGCGTGGCATAAGCAGCCACCGCTCCATGACCAAGCCGAACACGAGCAGGGCCCCCGGGGTCGCCTCGCGCCACGCGCGCGGCCTCGCCGCATTCGCGGCGCTCCTCTCCCTGTCGATCCTCGCGCCGGTCGCGCGCGCGCGCGCGGAGAGCCTCGAGATTCCGCTCGCGGGCACGGCGCGCCTCTCGGACATGGCGGCGAGCGAGGCCGCGGCGAGGCGGGCGCGGACCTTCGTCGAGCCCCCGGTCGCGGCCCCGAAGCGAGGGCCGGCGCCTCCCCCCCGCGAGATCGGGATCGCCCCCGCCCCCGCGAAGGAGCCCGCGTCGCCTTCGTCGGCGTCGCCGTCCTCGTCGGTCGACGCGCCGGCTCCGGCCGCGCCTGTCCCCGCCGGGACGAGCCTCGTTGCCGGCTCGGGCTTCCAGGGCCTCGGCGATTCGAACACCAGCATCCCTCCCGACACGATGGGTGCGGTCGGCCCGTCGCACGTCGTGACGATGCTGAACACGCAGGTCCGCGTGCAGACCAAGGCGGGCACGACGGTCTCGACCGTCTCCCTGTCGACCTTCTGGACGAGCGGCACGGGACTCTCGGGATCGCCGTTCGACCCGCACGTGATCTACGACTCTCTGTCGGGCCGCTGGATCGCGACGGCGGACGCCAACGCGAGGCTCGCGACTTCCAGGGTGTTCTTCGCGATCAGCGCGACCAACGACCCGACCGGCACCTGGAACTTCTACTCGTTCGCCGCCGACTCGACCGGGACGGACTGGGCCGACTTCCCCGGCCTCGGCGTGAACTCGACCTGGATCGCCGTCGCGAACAACATGTTCACCGTCTCGAGCAACGGCTTCGTCGGCCCGAAGATGTGGGTGATCGACAAGGCGAGCGCGCTCGCGGGCGGCAGCCTGACGCTCACCACCTTCGACCCGGGGTTCGACACCGCGGGCGGTGCCGACGGGTTCGGGCTCCAGCCCGCGATCACCTTCGATGCGTCCGAGGCCACCCTCTACCTGATCGACAGCGCGGGCTACTCGAGCGGCGGCACGCCGCTGCTCCGCCTCTCGCGGATCACGGGCACCGGGGCGGCGCCGACCTGGTCGGTCGTCCCCGGTTCGTCGTTCGCGGGGTCGGGCCTCTTCGCCGTGGCCTCGGCCAACAAGTTCTCCTTCTCCTCCCTCGACGCGGAGCAGAGCGGGCTCGCCTCGACCTGCGACGGCGGCACCAACGACGGGAGCGCCTGCACGACGGGCGCGAGCTGCGGCGGCGGCGGCATCTGCCGTCGGCTCGACTCGGGCGACTACCGCATCAGTGCCGGCCCGGTGCTGCGCAACGGCAAGTTGTGGGCGGCCCACTCGGCCGTGCTGCCGGCGACGGGGACGGCCGACCGCGTCGCGGCCTTCTGGTACCAGCTCACGCCGACCTCGGCGACGAGCCCGATCGTCCAGTCGGGCAAGATCGACGGCGGCGCGGGCGTCTTCCACATGTTCCCGAGCATCGCCGCGAACTCCTTGAACGCGGCGGTTCTCGGCTTCACCCGGACCGACGCGACCCGCTACGCCGAGGCCGTCTGGGTCGGCCGGTCCTCGGCGGACACGGCCGGGACGATGGGAGCGGTGACGGTCGGCAAGGCGGGCGAGGGGCCCTACTACAAGACCTTCAGCGGGACCTCGAACCGCTGGGGCGACTACAGCGCGACCGGGGTCGACCCGAGCGACGACTCCACCTTCTGGACCCTCCAGGAGTACGCGGCGACGAACGTCGGAAGCGGCAACGGCAGCGGCCGTTTCGGAACCTGGTGGTCGCAGGTGCTCATGACGGCCCCGACGGCGACGCCCGTGCCGACCGCCACGCCGACGCCGAGCCCGGCCCCGACGGCGACGGCGACGCCCACGCCGGTGCCGACC
>JAFMJW010000294.1 GCA_017853315.1 Alphaproteobacteria bacterium | reverse complement strand
TCGTCGTCGCGCTGGCGATCGCACAAGCCGAGAAGGATGCCCAGGAAGCCAAGCGCCTCCGTGAGGAACGGAGGAGTGCGTGAACCGGTCCGTCGAAGTCGCGGCTGCACTCGGCGGCGTCGCCCTCGCCGGCATCGGCATTGCGCCGTTCCTGCACCGGATTGATCCGCCGGACGCGTGGGTGCGCCTGCACTGGCCACGCGATCTCGACGAAGATGCCGTCCGAGCCCTGCTCCGGCATCTCGCGTCGACCCGCCGCCCGGCGAGCGTGACGTTCGAGATCCGTTCGGCGCGCGGGCGGCTCCGGCACTTCGCCGGGACCGCGAGCGCGGACATCGAGCGACTGCGGCACGCGTTCGCCACGTTCCTCCCGGACGTCCTGCTCGAAGACGTCGTCCGTGAGCCGCTCAGACTCTTCGTCGCGCTCGACCTACGGCTCGCAAGCCGTGAGCGTGCGCTGCGCGTCGACGACCCGATCGGCGTGACGCGATCCGTCATCAGCGCGTTGGCGGGCACCACGGGAACGTCGGTGCTGCAGTACCAACTCGGCGACCGGCTCGCGCCGATGCACGTGCCGAAGGACTCCACCGGCCTGCCCACGACCGCTCGCGCGTTCGGGCAAGCGTTCCGGTACGGGCTGGCACCATTGGACGCGTCTGACCGGCGCGACCTTCAGGCCAAAGTCGGCACCCAGGGCTACCGCGCGATCGTGCGCGTCGCGACGAACATCTCCGAGCCCGCGGTCGGCAAGGGCGCGCTCCGCGCCGTGATCGGTGGCGTGCGCACCGCCGAAGCGGCGGGCGCGCACTTCGCCGTGCGCAAGGCTGATCCGCGCGCCGTCGAGTCGGCGACGCCGCCCCGTCACTTCCCGGTCGCCGTGAACATCGACGAACTCGTCGGCCTCCTCGGCTGGCCCCTCGGCGACGCTGTCTACCCCGGGATCGATCGACAAGGTGCTCGCCGCCTCGCAGTTCCGGAGGCCGTGCCGAGCAAGGGACGGGTCTTCGGCGAAGGAACCCATCCCTCGACCCGCCGACCAGTAGCGCTCGACGTGCGTGACGGGCTCATGCACACCCACGTGCTCGGCCCGACCGGCGTCGGCAAGAGCACGCTTTTGGCGCGCATCGCTCTCGACACGATCGAAGCCGGCCACGGCCTCGTCCTCATCGAACCGAAAGGCGACCTCGTCGCCGACATCCTCGCGAGGATCCCGCGTAAGCGCGCTCACGACGTCGTCGTCCTCGACCCGACTGACCACGAAGCTCCGGTCGGGCTCAACCCGCTCTCGGGCGGCGCGCCCGAGTTGGTCTCCGACCAGGTGATGGCGGTGCTGCGCGGCCTCTACGGCGACGCGCTCGGCCCGCGCAGCGCTGACGTCATCCACGCCGCGCTCCTCACGCTCGCGCGCACCGACGACGCCACGCTCGTCGCCCTGCCGACACTGCTGACCGACCCCGCCATGCGCCGCCGGCTTACCGCACCCGTCCGCGACGATCTCGCGCTCGGCCCGTTCTGGGCCTGGTACGAGAGCATCTCCGACGACGCTCGCGCCCAGGTGATCGCGCCGGTCATGAACAAGCTCCGGCCGTTCATCCTGCGCGAGAACGTCCGGCGCGTCCTCGGACAAGCCCGGCCGCGCTTCGACGTGAACGACGTCTTCACGAATCGAAAGATCCTCCTCGTGCCGCTCGACAAGGGCGCGCTCTCCGGCGCGGCAGGACTCATCGGCAGCCTCGTCGTCGCCCGGCTCTGGCAAGCGGCGCAGGCGCGGAGCCGTGTCGCCCCGGAGCGCCGAGCTCCGATCACGATGATCGTCGACGAGTTCCAGGACTACCTCCACCTGCCAACGGATCTCGCCGACGTGCTCGCCCAGGCACGTGGACTCGGCCTCGGCCTCGTGCTCGCGCACCAGCACCTCGCCCAGCTCACCCCGGCGATCCGAGCTGCCGTCCTCGCGAACGCTCGCAGCCGGATCGCGTTCCGGCTCCCGGCCGACGACGCCGCGGTGTTGGGGCGCACGACGGACCTGCTCGACGCGAACGACTTCCAGTCGCTCCCGCGCTACGAGGCGTACGCGTCGCTCGTCGCCGACTCCGAGACGCAGCCGTACTGCTCGATCGCGACCAAGTCGCTTGCGACGTCGTCGAGCGACCCAATGGCGATCCGGAGGGCGAGCCGCGAGCGCTACGGCGTGCCGGCGACGGAGACCGACGAGCAGCTGCGGCAGCTCATGAACCCGAGCGGGCCCGAGGCGGGTGGAACGGTCGGCTCGAAGCGCCGCCGCCCCGGCAATGGTGCCGACGGAGGAGCCCGATGAACGGGTGTCCCATCGCCCGTCCCATCGGGTCGAGCGCCGACCGAAGTTCGCCCAGGTCAGCCGGTGTGGCGACGCCGGTTGCGGCCACGACTGTCTCTCGCGTTTCTCGCGCCACTCGGGGTCTCGAACAGTTTCCCCTCGCGGTCTCGGTCCCGTCGACCCCTGTTCTCATGTCGGGCGTGGCCACGTACATGCAGACGCGGGGGTGTCCCATCGGGTCGGGTCGGCTCATGGCATCAACACCTCTCACCCCGATCTCAAGCGACCCGACTGTGAGCTTGGTGAGGGAAGGGGGCCGATGATGAGCGGCCGCGCCTTCCAGTCCGATGTCGTGCGGATCCGCGAGCGACTCGCGCCGCGCGACATCGCCGTGCTCGACCAGATCAACTCGCTGCGGCTGATGAACGGCGCGCAGATCCAGGCGGTGCACTTCCCGCTCTGCGACCACGAGTCGCAACACGCCGCGGTCCGAGCGACCCGCCGCGTACTGCAACGCCTCGTCCGCGACGGGCTGCTCGTTCGACTCGAACGACGCGTCGGCGGCGTCAAAGGCGGATCGGCCGGCTACATCTACGCCGCGTCGGCTCTCGGCCAACGACTCCTCGACGGCGACCGTCACCGCCGCTTCCGCGAACCGACCGCCACGTTCGTCACGCACACCCTGGCGATCAGCCAGCTCGTCGTCGACCTGACCGAACTGTCGCGCACGCGCAAGATCGACCTCGTCCGCCTCGAACCCGAGCCTCGCTGCTGGCGGACCTACGCGAGCACTGCTGGCCGCGAGATCGTCCGGCCCGACCTGTTCGTCGCCGTCGGCGCCGGCGACTTCGAGCACCACTGGTTCATCGAGATGGACCTCGGCACCGAGACCATCGCCCGGCGCCTCGCCAAGTCCGCACAGTACGAGGCCTACTACCGCTCCGGCACCGAACAGGCCCGACACGACCTCTTCCCGCGCATCCTTTGGGCGGTGCCAACCGACCGACTCGCCGCCGAACTGCAATCGCGGATCCAACACTCGCGCCGGCTCACGAGCGACATCTTCGCCGTCGTCACCCACGCCGACCTTGTCGCCATGATCTGCGGAGGCGAAGCATGACCCTCATCCGCAACCAGATCCTCGTCGGCGACGCCCGCACGATCCTCTCGTCGATCCCCGTCGCGTCGATCGACACGGTGATCACCAGCCCGCCGTACTTCGCGCTGCGCAACTACGGCACCCGCGACCAGATCGGACTCGAAGCCGACATCGACGGATGGGTCGACGAACTTCGCACCGTGATGCGCGGCGTCGCACGCGTGCTCAAGCCGACTGGCTCGGTGTGGCTCAACCTCGGCGACACCTACAGCCACCATCCCCGCACAGGCGCACCCGCCAAGAGCCTCCTGCTCGGCCCGGAACGACTCGCGCTCGCCCTCATCGCCGACGGCTGGACCATCCGCAACAAGGTCATCTGGGCGAAGACCAACCCCATGCCAATCAGCGTCCGCGACCGACTCGCATGCACCTACGAAGTCGTCTACTTCGCCGTACGCGAGCCCGCGTACTACTTCGACCTCGACCGCATCCGCCGACCCCACCGGTCCCGCCTGCAGCGCGCCAGCGCGACGGCCGCGACACGCGCTCGTCGTGCCCACAAGCCCGAATGGGCCGGACCGCTCGCCGGATCGAACGTCGGTCTCGACCGCACCAAAGCCGACGGTCGCGTCGGTCATCCCCTCGGGG
>JAFMJW010000293.1 GCA_017853315.1 Alphaproteobacteria bacterium | reverse complement strand
CGCGATGATGTCGGCGAGCTTCGGGCTCGAGGCGCTCCGCCGCACGCCCGGCTGAGGGGGCGGCGAGCCTCTCGGCCCCCGCGCAACGGCGGGCTCACGGCCCGGCCGACGCGCCCGACGGTTCATCGAGCGCCTCGCGCGCCCCGAGCGCACCGGGGGCTTCCCGGGCGCGAACCCGGGAAGCCCCCGGCGCCGGGTCCTCAGGCCTCCGCGGCGATCAGCGAGCCGAGACGCGCGAGCTGCGGCGTCGCCGCGCCGAGCGAGAACTCGACCTGCTTCAGCCACAGGAAGTAGCGGTGGATCGGGTAGTCGACGTCGATCGAGATGCCGCCGTGGATGTGCAGCCCGGCGTGCCCGATGAAGCTGCCGCCCTCCGAGGCCCAGTACTTCGCGACGGCGACCTGCTTCTCGGCGGGGACTCCCTCGTCGAGCAGGGTCGCGGCCTGCCACATCGTGAGACCGACCGCCTCGTTCTCGATGAAGCAGTCCGCCATGCGCTGGCCGACCGCCTGGAACATCGCGATCGGCTTGTCGAACTGCTTGCGGTTCGAGGCGTACTCGGCGGTGATGCGCATCGCCTCCTGGCAGGCGCCGGTCGCGATCGCGCAGAGCCCGGTCGTCGCACGGTCGAGGATCCAGGGCAGGACCTCGCCCTCGCGCCCCTTCTCTCCGAGCAGCGCATCCGCCCCGACCGAGACGCCGTCGAGACGCACGAGCGCGTCGGGCTCCCAGTTGGTCGACTCCTGTCCCTCGATCGAGAGCCCCGGCGCGTCGCGCTCGACCAGGAACACGCCGGTGCCGCCCGAGGGCAGGCGCGCCGGCACGAGGATCGCGGCCGCGGAGCGCGCGAACGGCACCGCCATCTTCGTGCCGTCAAGACGGAAGCCCGCGCCCGCGGCGGTCGCCTTGGTCGCCGGGTCGCGCTCGTCGCAGCCCTGCTCGGACAGCGCCGCCGCGAGGATCGTCTTGCCGGCGATCGCGCCGGGCAGCCAGCGGTCCTTCTGCGCCTTCGTGCCGAAGCGCGCGATCGGCATCGCGCCGCAGACGATCGTCGAGAGGAGCGGGATCGAGACGACGCGGCGCCCCTGCTGCTCGAGCAGCAGGCAGGCGTCGACGAAGCCGCCGCCGCTGCCGCCGCAGTCCTCGGGAAGGGCCGCACCGAGCAGGCCCGCCTCGGCGAAGGCCTTCCAGACCTCGGCGTCGAAGCCCTCGCGGCTCGCCTCGACCTTCTTCAGGCGGTCGCCCGCCGCGTGGTCGGAGAGGATCTTCGCGGCCAGCTCGGCGACCGCCTTCTGCTCGTCGGTGAAGGAGAAATCCATGCTCGCTGCTCCTGCTCTTCGGGAGGTCGACGCGGCCCGCGGGGCCGCGATCGCGTCGTGGGAGGAAAGGGCCGGGCGGTCGCCTAGAAGCGCGGCTGCACCGGCATCGACAGGCCGAAGAGCGCGATCAGGTCGCGCTGCATCTCGTTCGTGCCGCCGCCGAAGGTGAGCACGTGGATGCTGCGCAGGAACGCGGCGATCGAGCCGTTCATGACCGCCTCGGGCGAGCCCGGCCGCAGGTTCGCGGCGGGCCCGATGATCTCGAGCATGAGCCGGCAGGCCTCGAGGTAGAACTCGGTGCCGAAGACCTTGATCGAGGAGGCGTGCGCCGGGTTGAGCGGCTGTCCCTGCTCGGCGCCCCAGGCGATCTTGAAGTTCATGAGCCGCACGTACTCGAGCCGCGACCAGATGCGCGCGAGGTTCACCTGCACCCACTCCTGGTCGATCACGCGGCGCCCGTCGGCGAGCTTCGTCGCCTTGGCCCAGCGCACGAGGTCCTCGTAGCGCCCCTCGATCATGCCGGAGCTGCAGAGCGTCACGCGCTCGTGGTTCAGCTGGTTCGTGATGAGGCGCCAGCCGCCGTTCAGCTTGCCGACCAGGTTCGACGCGGGCACGCGCACGTCGTCGTAGAAGGTCTGGTTCGTGTTCATGAGGCCCATGTTCTTGATCGGCGCGACGCGCACGCCGGGGGCCTCCCGCGGGACGATCAGCATCGAGATGCCCTTGTGCTTGGGCGCCTCGGGGTCGGTGCGGACCGCGAGCCAGATGTAGTCGGCGTCGGTCGCGAGGCTCGTCCAGATCTTCTGGCCGTTGATGACGAAGAAGTCGCCGTCGCGGACCGCGCGCGTCTGCAGCGACGCGAGGTCGGTGCCGGCGGCGGGCTCGGTGTAGCCGATCGCGAAGTGGATCTCGCCCTTCAGGATCTTCGGCAGGAAGAACTTCTTCTGCTCGTCGGAGCCGAACTGCATGATCGTCGGCGCGACCGAGTTCACGGTGAGCATCGGCACCGGGGCGCCCGCACGCATCGACTCGTCGAAGAAGATGAACTGCTCGATCGGCGTCATGCCGCGGCCGCCGTACTCCTTGGGCCAGCCGATGCCGAGCCAGCCGTCGGCGCCCATCTGCTTCACGACCTCGCGCACGACCGGGCCGACGCCCTCGGAGCGCTGGCACTCGGCGAGGATCTCGGGGGTGAGGAGCTTCGCGTAGTAGGCGCGCAGCTCCCGGCGGAGCGCCTCGTGGTCGGCGGTATAGGCGAGCTTCATTCGGTGGTCCCCTGCCTCTCGTGGGTTTCGCGACCCGGTGGATCGACGCCGCGTCGCGGCGTTCGCGCCCCCGGACGCGACGCGAGGTTAGCCCAGAGAGCCCCCGGCGTGAAGCGCGGCCCGCCCGGGGCGAGAGCGGCCGCGGGTTCGGCTCGCCCCGGGGACGGGCGGTTGACAGGCCGGCGGACCCCCGCGGAGGATCGCCCCCGCCGGCACCGGCAGGCCGACGGGAGGACGAAATCGATGGGCAAGAAGAACCTCGGCGGATTCGCGGTCGCGGCGGCGCTCCTCGCCGCGGCGGGCTGCGGCGACACGTCCTCGGGCAGGATCCTGTCGCCCGAGGAACTCGGCATCGACATGTCGACGGCCGACCGCTGCGACTGGCTCGTGCCGTCGCGCTGCATGCTGCCCCTGCCGAACGACTTCTACACGGTCGCCGACCCGGACTCTCCGACCGGCCGGCGCGTGAGCTTCCCGCGCGAGGCGATGCCCGCCAACTCGAAGGGCGTCCACGTGGACCCCGCCGAGTGGAACCGCAACGACGGCTTCAGCCCGGGCTCGGCCGTCCTCGTCCACTTCCCCGGCGTCGATCCCGTCGCCTCGGGCGTCGCACCGATCGAGCACATCGGACGCCATGCGGACCCGGGCACCCCGGTCGTCGAGATCGACGCCGAGACCGGCGAGCGCCACCCGATCTGGGTCGAGATCGACTCGAATGCGAAGACCGACGACGAGCGCACGCTGATCGTGCGCCAGGCGAAGAACCTCGTCCCGGGGCGCCGCTACGTGGTCGCCTTCCGTCGGCTCGTCGACCGTGCCGGCAAGACCTTCGAGCCCGCCCCCGGCTTCGCGATCTACCGCGACGGCGTGCGGACCAGCGACGCGCGCCTGGAAGCGCGCCGCGCCCACATGGACGACGTGTTCTCGACGCTCGAGCGCGCAGGCGTCGAACGCGGCGACCTGCAGCTCGCCTTCGACTTCACGGTCGCGAGCGACGAGGGGCTCACCGGACGCCTGCGCCACATGCGCGACGACGCCTTCGCCGCGCTCGGCGACGGCGTCCCGGCGTTCAAGGTCGACCGCGTGCGCGAGCCCTACGACGACACGGTCTGGCGGCGGGTCGAGGGCACCTTCGAGATCCCGCTCTACATGACCGGCGACGGGGTCCCGGGCTCCTCGATGGCCTACGGGCCCGACGGCCTGCCCGCGCGGCAGGCGAAGCCCTTCGTCGCGCCGTTCCGCTGCGTGATCCCGCCGTCGGCGGCCGGCGGCGGCGCGGGACCGGTCTCGCCGACGCGCACCGTGGTCTACGGGCACGGCCTGCTCGGCGACTTCGGCGAGCTCGGCTCCGACCTCGTCGAGAGCATGGTCGGCCGCTTCAACATGACCTACTGCGGCACGAACTGGATCGGCATGGCCGACGAGGACATCGGCAACGCCGTGAACATCCTCGGCGACGT
>JAFMJW010000053.1 GCA_017853315.1 Alphaproteobacteria bacterium | reverse complement strand
GGTTGAAGGGTCCGGGTCGTCCCGTCGTCCATGGCAGGGTGGAAGGCACCGCGAGGCCCCTGACGCATCGCGGCATCCGGCTCGGGGCGGGATGCGAATCGGGGTCGCGCGGAAGCGACGGGTGGGGGAGGATGCGGCTCGTGACACGGCGACCGATTTCGCTGGCGCAGCGGCCCGGATGCGGGCGCCCCCCGGGGGGCGGGCGCCGGAGGTTCGTCCTGCTCGCCATCGCCCTGCTCGCGATCTCGGTGCTCCCCGCGAAGGCTCGCGCCGCGGCCCGCGTCGAGCGCTCGGGCGACGTCCTGGTCGTGCACGACGACGGTACGATCCTCCCGCCGGCCGAGCCGCTGCCTCTCGCCGGCTGGCGTCTCCGCTTCGTGCCCGCGATGCGAGGCGGCTACGCGACGCAGCTCGCCCCGATGACGACGCCCGCGACGCGCGCGGCCGCCGCGTGGCGGACCGGGCGGTCGCTGTCCTTCGACGACGGGATGCCGGTCGCGATCGACCTCGAGCGCCCGCTTCCGCTGTTCGGCGGACTCCGGCGCAGGGTCTTCGTCCATCCCTCGGGGGCGATCTCGCTCGACGCGCCGTTTTCGGAAGGCCAGCGTCCGCGGGCGTCGTCGTCGGGCGATCTCCTCCGTTCGCTCGCCTCGGGACCGCCGGCCGTGGCCGCGCTCTGGAACGAACTCCTGCCGGGGCGCTCCGGCGAGGGCGCGGGCGTCTGGGTCGAGGACCGCGAGGACGCGCTTGCGGTCGCTTGGGTGGGCGTTCCCTCGGTACGACCCGCGGGCGAGCCCAACACCTTCCGCATCGTGCTGCACCGCGACGGTCGAATCGACCTCGAGTACGCGGAGATGGCGACGACCTGGGGGCTCGTCGGCATCACGCCCGGACGCGACGCCTCGAAGACCACGCTCGTGGATTTTGCCGGCCCGCAACGCGGACACGCGGGCGAGGCGCTGCTCGCCTGGTACAGGGACCTGCCCGTTCTCGACGAAGTCGCCCTGTCGCATGCCGTCTTCGCGGCGATCCCCGACCGCGTGCAGTTCCTCACCGCGTTCACCGACCGCGAGGTGGACGGCCCTTCGCCGGTGCACGGCATCGCCGTGAAGAACCTCGACCGGGGGCTCGGACTTCCGCTCTTCGATCGCGGAACGGTCTTCGGCGCACACAACCTCGAACACGTGGTCGTGATGAACGACCTCGACTTCTGGGACGATGACCCCTCTCGCCCGCCGCGTCAGCCGGCCTACGCCTACGCGCCTTCGACCCTCGCGGTCCTCGCGCACGAGGCCGGGCACCGGTGGCTCGCGGAGGCCTCGACCCCCGAGGGGCCGCTCGGGACCGACGGCCATTGGAGCTTCTTCCTCGACAGCGGCGGCTCTCTCGTGGGCGGCAATCGCCTGCAGGACGGCGGGGACGGGAGCTTCTCCACCGGACCGGCGCTCGACGGATTCGGTCCGCTCGACCTCTACCTGATGGGTCTCCTGCCGGCCGAGCAGGTGCCGCCGATGCGCATCGTCGAGGAACCCACCGACTTCGAGCCGCCGATCTCCGCCTCCGGCCGGCCGTTCGATGCGTCGAGCCGGCCCGAGGCCGGGGTGGCTTTCCGGGGTCGCGCGCGCAGGATCGCGATCGAGGACGTCGTTCGCGCGACCGGCGAGCGACTGCCCCGCTACGGCGAAGCGCCGCGCAACTTCCGCATGGCCTTCGCGATCGTGGTGCCCGATGGCGGCGAGGCCGACCCGGCGCTCGTCGCCAAGGTCGAGCGCGTCCGGCACGCGTTCGGGACCTTCTTCCAGGTCGCGACCGGGGGCACGGGTCGCATGGGAACCTCGCTGCCGCTGGGCGAGACGACCACGCCTCCCGCCGCGGACCCGTCACTGCTTGCCGGCGAGCCCCAGCTGCTCGCGGCCGAGGTCCGTCCGCGCGGTTCCTCGCGCTGGGCGCTCAAGATCGAGTTCGCGGACCTGGGCCAGGACCTCACCTCCGTCGAGCTGCAGCCCGACGCGCCCGGATCCGCGCCGACCGTGGTCGAGGTCACGACCGCGGCCTACGGCGCGCGGCTGGGGGCGATGACGCTCTCGGTGAGGGACCTGCCGCCCGACGTTCGGGCCCTGCGGGTGAGCCTCGTCGACCGGCGCGGTCAGCGCAGTCACGTCGCGACGCGCTGGCTGCCGGGCCGAAGCTAGGCTTCCGTCGCGACGACCAGCACGCGATCGAGGTGGGCCCGCAGCGGTCCGTCGTCGGCGGGCTGCGCGCGGAAGCCCAGGTGTCCGTCGGGCCGCACGAGCAGGATCGTCGGGGCGCCCGCGCCCACGGCGAGGTGGAGGAGTCCCGAGGGGTCGCCGAGCCGACGGGGAGCCGACGGCGGGCGCTCGCGGAGCGCAGGCGGAGCCGAGCCGTCGAGCGGGCTCGGCACGACGAGCAAGGGCGAAACCTCCTCGCCGTAGCGTTCCCGGGCCTCCCCGGCGATCTCGTCGAGATGGGCGACGACGTCGTCGCCGGGAAGCTCGGCCGCGAACAGCAGCAGGAGGTGGCGTCCTTCGCGCAGGAGGTCCTGGAACTGCACGCGCCCCGCGCGATCGTCGCCCGCCGAGAGGTCGACGAGCGTCGCGTCGGGCATCCGCGCCCCGCATTCGAGGCCCCCCATGACCCATGCCATCGCGCCCCGGTGCTCTCCCGAGAGGGGGCTCCGGGGGTAGGAGATCCCGGTACCTGCCAGCATCTCGACCGCGCGGGACTGGATCGGCGCGAGTCCGCCCACGATCGACACGACCTGGTCGCGGATGGTGCGTCCGAACGTCCCCGGCAGGCTCGCCATCCGCGTGAGCAGGCCCGAATGATCGATCGCCTCCTCGCCCACGGGCCGGCGCTCGAGGTCGTAGCTCCCGAGCAGCGCCTCCTCGCGGCCGCGTCCGCGGGCGACGAGGGCGAGCTTCCAGGCGAGGTTGCACGCATCCTGCATCCCCGTGTTCATGCCCTGTCCACCCGCGGGGCTGTGCACGTGGGCCGCGTCTCCCGCGAGGAACACGCGGCGTGACGGTCGATAGTTCTCGACCAGCCGCTCCTGCACGCGGAATCCCGCGAGCCATCTCGGCCGGGAAACGCGCAGGTCCGCTCCCGCCCGCTCGGCGACCAGCAGCCGGATCTCGTCGAGGCGCGGGTCGTCGGGCTTCTCCTCTCCCGTCGCCCGCCCCAGGATCGCGATCACCCGGAACAGCGGCGGCTCGATGGGGAAGAAGCCGAGGAGGCCCGCGGGGTGAAGGCACAGGGTCGCCCGGTCGGGCTCGATCGCACCCTCGACGTCGACGTCTGCGAGCCACCAGTCGTGGGGCTCGGGCTCGCCGGGGAAGGACAGTCCGAGCGCGTGTCGCACGGTGCTGTGCGCACCGTCGCAGGCGACCAGCCACGGCGCGCGGACGTCCTCCTCGCGGCCGTCGGGGCCCCGCAGCCGAACCTCGACGAGGTCGTCGCGCGCGTCGAGTCCCAGCAGTTCCACACCGCGCTCGACCCGGACGCCGCATTCGCCCGCGCGCTCCTCGAGCAGGCGCTCGATCTCGGACTGCGGCAGGATCGTCGCGAAGCGGTAGCGGCTCTCGACGCGGTCGAACTCGATGCGCGCGAGGTCGCCCGGGTGGCCTGGCGCGCGGACCGTCGCCCCCGTCACGTGGTGGCCCGCGGCGAGCAGGGTCTCGGCGCCGCCGCGTTCGTCGAGGGCGTCGAGGACCTCGAGCGTCCGGCTCCAGAGCACGAGCGCGCGCGAGGTGTCGGCGCGCCCGCGCGAGCGATCGACCAGCCGCACCGACGCCCCGCGACGGGCGAGGGCCCAGGCCGCGGTCAGCCCGACGGGGCCTGCGCCGACGACGAGGATCGGGGAACGGCCGGTCGTTGGCGACATGGTGGGATCTCCCGGGTCTTCTCGGCGCGAAGGGCGCCCCCGCGGTTCGGCGCCCCATCGAGGAGTGTCACGCGAGCGGACTCCCGACCAGTACGGCCCCGCCGTCGCGCTTGCGGCAGCCGACCGTCCAGCGCAGGAACCAGCCGTCTCCTGCACGCCGCGGCACGAGTCGCACCGTGCGGCGACCCGGACCGCTCGGCCGCGGCGGCCGCGACCCGGCGATCGGTACGCCGCGTGGCGCTCTCGCCGTGCGGGGTCCCGGTCGAGCCGTAGACCAGCAGCGCCCGGGATTCGTCCCGCAGCCGCTCGGCGGGACCGGCCGCGATCATCGCGTGGCCGGGGTGTCGCGGCGGCCGCGGGGCCGGCCGGGATCGAGCAGCTCCGCGAACCACGCGCCCGCGAGCCAGCCGAGCGGGTGGAGGTAGCGCGGAATCGGGCTCGTCGCGGTGAAGACCGTGATCGACAGGAGCCCGGACGCGACGATTGCCACCCAGGCCGCCTGCGCGGAGCGGTGCCGCCGAAGGAAGCGCAGCGCCGCCGCTCCCCACGCGAGCACCGGCGAGAACGCGAGCAGCAGGAGCCAGGGAGTCGAGCGGAGGAACCAGCGGTTGGTGGCCGTCGAGAGCCGGGGCATCGCCTCGCCGTCGAGCCCGAAGCGCTCGGCCAGCAGGACCCGGATGCGCACCGGGTAGTCCCAGGAACTGCGGTCCCACGCCATGACGGTGGAGAGCTGCTCGACGTCGAAGAAGTCGGTCCAGGACTCGAGCGCGAGCCGCGCGACGGCCAACGGCTTGTGGCGTGCGACGCTGCGTGCCGCCGCCTCCGCGACCGCGTTCGCCTCGTCCTCGTCGCGCGTCGCCTTCAGGAGCTCCTGCACGAGGCAACCGTCGCGCCAGCGCTGCTGCTCGCGCGTCCTGCGGTCGCCGATTTCGCAGACGGAGGCGAGTCGCAGCAGGCTCTCGCCGAGGGCCGGGTCGGGAAAGTCCTTCGCTTCCAGCAGCGGCGCCCAGGCCGCCACGAGGAAGAGCCCGTCGGCGCGCTGGAGGGCGGGGTCGCCCCCGGTGAGATTCGCGAACAGCCCGCGGTAGCCCGCCTGCAGGCCGGCGACGAGGGCGAGCGAGGCGATCGCGTGGCCGAGGGCGGCGCGCGCTTGCCCGCGTCGCGACGCGAGCACGGGAAGCACGAGCGCGCCGAGCCAGGCCATGGCGGCGTAGGGAAGGCGCAGCGTCATGACGGCCGTCGCCGCGAGGTCGGACGCTGCGAGCCAGGCGAAGCGACCGGTCGACACGTAGCGCAGCCCGAACAGCACGGTCGCGGCGAAGGCCGGGAGGGCCACGCTCTCGGCCATCACGTAGCGCTCCCAGAAGAGCGACAGCGGCTCGAGCGCGACCCACGCGACCGCGATCGCGGCGGCGAGCGCACGGCGCGACGGCGCGAGTTCGAGCACGACCGCGGCGAGGAGCAGGGCGGAGGCGACCGAGCACGCCGCCTGCAGCGCGACCAGCGTGCGAAGCGAGCCGGGCAGCACTCCCGCCAGCAGGACGACGTAGCCGTAGACGAAGGAGCGATCCGGCGGGATGAGGTTCCAGATCGCGGTCGCGAGGTAGGCTTCCGAGTCGCCGAGGAAGAGCATCGGCATCGAGTCGCGGACCCACCATGCCGCGCGCGCGATCGTGCAGGCGGCGAGCAGGCCGAGCCACCATGCCGCCCCGGGCCGCTCGCCGGCGGGACCGCTCGTCGCTCCCGGGTCCGGCGTCGACGAGTCGTGCGGGGACGCTCCCACCGCCCCGCGTCAGTCGAGCTCGATCACGCGGACCCAG
The DNA here is from genome assembly GCA_017853315.1 of Alphaproteobacteria bacterium. Lineage (GTDB taxonomy): Bacteria > Desulfobacterota > Binatia > UBA12015 > UBA12015 > REEB422. The sequence goes on along the minus strand of JAFMJW010000053.1, from coordinate 11,665 downwards.
TCGACCAGCATCTCCGCGGGGAAGCGCGTCGAGGCGTCGACCGGGCCGGACCAGCTCGCGCGGCTGCCGACCGAGACGCCGAGGACCATGTACGCGTCGATGTCGTCGAAGGGCCACTTCGCGCCGCGCGGCAGGTCGCCCGGGGTGATCTTCACGCGATCGACCCCGTCCACGATGAACACGAGCTGCCCCGGGCGCCAGTCGAGCACGTAGGTGTGGAAGGCGTCCGCGACGATCCCGTTGCGGAGGTACCAGCTCTCGCTCACCCGGTCGGCCGTGAACCCCGGACCGTGCGCCGCGTGGAAGATCGTGTCCGGGTAGCGGCCGATGACCTCGACCAGGTCGAGCTCGCCCCAGAGGCCGTCCTCGTTCTCGCCGTACATCCAGAACGCGGGCCACAGGCCCCGCCCCGGCGGCGTCTTCATGCGGATCTCGAAGCGTCCGAAGCGATGGCGGAAGGTGTCGGCGGTGATCAGCAGCGCCGAGGTGTACTCGCAGTCCCCGTACCAGCACGTGTCCCAAGGGACCGGCTCCTTCAGCGCGGACAGCACGAGGTGCCCCTCCCCGTCGGTCCGCGCGTTCGCGGTGGTGAAGAACGGAGCCGCCGGGTTCGAGCAGTTCGTCTTGTAGTCGAGCAGGTCGTGGCCGAACCCGGATCCGCCGGTCTGGCACTCCCACTTCGAGGGGTCGAGCGCGGTTCCCTCGGGGTCGTCGAACTCGTCGGCGAAGACCAGCCCCGGGATGGGGGTCGGGGTCGGGGTGGGCGGGACCGGCGTGTCCTCGGGCGACGGCGTCCGGGCGACGGGAGTCGGCGTCGACTCGGCGGTGGCGCCCGACGTCGAGCCGCCGGAGCCGCACGCGGCGAGAAGGAGGACGAGGAGGCCGAGGAAGAACCGTGTCAGCATGGGATGGCCGGTCCTACCACGGAGTCGCAGGGCGCTCGCAAGCGAGTCCTTCCCCGAAGCGGCGGGTGCGGGAGAGCGGGGAGGGATCGAGAGCGTCGGGGTCGCCGGGCATGCGTCCTCGAACGGACGATCGGACCCCACGTTTCGTTCATCCGGCCGCTTGCTTCCCGTCCGAGGCCGGTCCAAGCACCCCCATGTCCCGCACCCGTGCCTACGATTGGGCTGCTCCCGGCGACGTCACCGCGTTCCTCGGGCTCGCCTTCGACAACATCGCCCAGCTGATCGTCTTCGCCTCCCTGCTGATCGCCGTCTTCGGCTACCCGTCCGACGTCGTGCTCGGAAAGATGCTGCCGGGCACCGCGCTCGGCGTCCTGGTCGGAGACCTCGTCTACACGTCGCTCGCCTTCCGCCTGGCCCGCAGGACGGGCCGCACCGACGTGACGGCCATGCCGCTCGGGATCGACACCGTGTCGCTGTTCGGGCTCACCTTCGGCGCGCTCGGCCCGGTGTTCAAGCAGACCGGCGACGCGATCTTGTCGTGGAAGGTGGGCATGGCGCTCATGGTCGCGATGGGCGTCTTCAAGATCGCGGTCACGCCGCTCGCGGCCCGCCTGCGGCACGCCGTGCCGGCCGCGGCCATGCTCGGGACGCTGGGCGGAATCGGGCTCGCGCTGATCGCCTTCATGCCCATGCTCGAGATCTTCGCGGCACCGCTGGTCGGCATTCCCTCCCTGCTCCTGGTCCTGCTCGCGCTGCTGCGCGTGCCGCGGCTCCCGGGCGGCTTCCCGACCGTGCTCGCGGTGGTGGCCGTCGCGACCGCCGCGTACTGGGCGGCGATCGGTCCCGGGTGGGTGCCCCCGCTCGACGTGGGCGGACGGGCGCCCCTCGGCTTCTCGCCGCCGCACCCGACGCTCGGCTTCGTCGAAGGCCTTCGCCTCGCGGTGCCCTACCTCCCGCTCGCGCTGCCGCTCGCCTTCGCGACCATCGTCGGGGGCATCGACAACACCGAGTCGGCGGCCGCGGCCGGCGACTCCTACGACACGACCGAGATCCTGCTCACCGAGGGCGTGAGCACGCTCGTCGCCGGACTGTTCGGCGGCGTGATCCAGACGACGCCGTACATCGGGCACCCGGCCTACAAGCGCATGGGCGGGCGCGCCGCCTACACGCTCGCGACCGGGCTCTTCGTCGGGCTCGGCGGGGTGTTCGGCTACCTCTCCTGGCTCGTGCACGCGCTGCCCGAGGTCGTGCTCGTCCCGATCCTCGTCTACGTCGGGCTCGAGATCGCGGCGCAGTGCTTCCACGCCGCCCCGGCCCGCCACGCGCCCGCGGTCGCCGCGAGCTTCCTGCCCTCGCTCGCGAACCTCGCGGTCATCCTGGTCGGCCAGATGCTCGCCGCGGCGAAGGTGTCGCCCGCCGCACTCACCGGCGACGCCGCGACGACCTGGGGCGCGCTGTCGCTGCTCGCGGCGGGCTTCGTGTTCTCCTCGATGCTGCTCGGCTCCGCCGTGGCCTTCCTGGTCGACGGCGCGTGGTGGTCGCTCGCGGCGACGCTCGGGCTCGCCGCGATCGCGAGCTGGTTCGGGATCATCCACTCGCCGCTCCCCGGGGGGGCCGCCTTCCTGCCGTGGAACGTCGACGATCCGCGACCGGTCGTGATCGGCGTCGGCTACGCGGTCGTGGCGGCCGTCGCGGCGGTGGCTGCGCTGCGTTCCCGGCCCGGCGCGGCCTGACGCGGACAGCGGTTGGCCCCGCGCCGTGGCATCGTTCACGGAGGCCTGCGCTCGGTCGAAGCGTCGTCACGGATTTTTTTGCGACGCCACCGCGACCTCGCCGGCCTCGAGTGTTCGAGACGAGACCAGAGAGGAGACGATGCCCATGAAGGACCCTTTGAAGCCCTGGACCCCGAAGCCCCAGAAGCAGACCGAGGTCGAGGTGGTGCGCGATTTCTCCGGCATCGCCCTCGGCACCCTGATTCGGGAGGCCGACGGGCAGGTCGTCGCCAAGGACAGCTCCTACCGGACGATCGGTCGCTTCGACGGGCGCAAGACCGTCGACGGCGTGGGCCGCCCGCTCATGCCCGGGGACATCACGAAGACCCTCGTGCTCGATGCGGCCGCGAAGAGCGGCAGGCGCCGCTTCTAGGACGGATGCAGGAAGACGTCGCGCAGGAGATGAGCTTCGAGGAGTTCGTCGAGAAGGGCTACCTGCAGGAGGTGAACCGCAGGTTCTTCCACCCGCTGGGCCTCGCGCTCCGGGTCCAGCTCGGACACGGGAAGATGCGCCCGCAGGCGGTCGTGCTCGACTGCCGGCGGGATCCGCAGGGAGTCGTCTATGCGCCCGCGACGACCGAGGAGCACGCCGAGGTGCGGGAGTCGAAGGCGCGCTTCATCGACCGCGAACTGCAGGAACGCGAGCGGGTGCGGAAGGCGGCCTACGGCTGGGGCGTCCAGCCCCTCGACGTGATGACCGTGATCGAGGAGGCCGAACTCGGGAACTGAACCGGCGGCCGCCGCGGAGACGGGGCCGACCACGCTGGCGCGACATCGGGCCGGCTCCGGCCCGGCCCGCGCCCGGCCTCAGCCGACCTCGCGCAGGAGCTTCACGTAGCCGTCGAGGATCGGCAGGCACACGTCCGGGCCGGCGGGGGGCAGCCACAGCGTGACCCGTTCCGCGCCCGCCGCGTCGAAGCCCGCGATCGCCTGCGCCTTCGGGGGCGCACCGAACACGGTGACCGACAGGCTCTCGCGCGATCGACCCGCGGCCTTCGCACGCTCCCAGAGGTCGCGAATCCCCCCTTCGAGGTCGTCGCGTCCGGCGATCGGCATCCAGCCGTCGCAATACTCGACGACGCGCTGGCGTCCCCGCGCGCTGCCGGTTCCGAGCAGGATCGGCGGGTGCGGCCGCTGGGCCGGCTTCGGCCAGCTCCAGATCGGGTCGAAGTTCACGTGTTCGCCGTGGTACGAGGCCTCGTCCTCGGTCCAGATCGCCTTCATCGCCTCGACGCGCTCGCGGAGGATCGACCAGCGGCGCCTGAAGTTCGTGCCGTGGTTCTCCATCTCCTCGGCGTTCCAGCCTCCGCCGATGCCGAAGATCACGCGTCCGCCGGAGAGCGAGTCGAGCGTCGCGACCTCCTTGGCGAGCGTGATCGGGTCGCGCTCGACGACGAGGCAGATCCCCGCTCCGACCTTGAGCGTGCGGGTCGCCGCCGCGGCCATCGAGAGGGCGACGAAGAGGTCGTTCGTGCGCTTGTACTCCCGCGGCAGCTCGGCGCCGCCGGGCCAGGGGCTGCGACGACTGGTCGGGATGTGGGTGTGCTCGGGGAAGAACAGCGACTCGAAGCCGCGCTCCTCGCAGGCGCGCGCCAGGTCGGCCGGGTGCATGGCCTCGTCGGTCGAGAACTGGATGACGCCGAACTTCATGGGGGGGCCTCCTCTGCTCGGCGAGGTTCGCACCGCCGGGTCGCCCACGCCAGAGGCGCCGCAGGCCTCGACCGCTTGGCTAGCCCCCGGCGGAGTTGATACGCCTTCGGCCCATGCCGAACCGTCGAGACCGTTCCCGCCGCCCGGCCCTCGCGGCCGCCCTGCTCGCCACCGCGATCGCGACGGCGGCCTGTACCGACCCGCAGGCCCCGGGCGCGCCCGGTGCTTCCGCCGCGAAGCCCGCGCCTCCCGCCGCACCCGCGGCGGTGGTCACGAGCACGCGCACGCCCGATGACTCCGAGAAGGCGGCCATGCTCGAGGTTCTGAAGGCCGAGACCGACGAGAACCGGAGCGCCTGGATCCTCTACTCGGCAGGCCAGGACGAGTCGGCGGCGCTCGCGAAGTCGCTCGCGCAGATCTTCGAGTCCGCCGGCTGGAAGACGAAGGTTCGCGAGCTTCGCGGCATGGCGTTGAAGCCCGGCATCTCGATCCTCGCCGCGGAGGAGGAGCCCGCGGAGTGGGTGGGCACGGTGAACGAGGCGCTCGGCAAGGGCGGTCTCGATCCCAAGTTCGGAACGGGCTACCGCGCGTTCTACGAGGAGAAGAAGAAGGAGAACCCGGCGTGGCCCGGGATCGCGCTCGGCGCGGACGAGGCCTTCGTGATCGCGATCGGCCCGGCGAGCTGACGGCGCCATGTACATCGGGACCAGCGCCGAGAACCATCCCGACAAGATCGCCCTGATCTTCGGCGACACGGGAGCGAAGCTCACCTACCGGGAGCTCGACGAGCGCTCGAACCGCGTGGCCCAGGCCCTGTGGGCCTTCGGCCTGCGGCCGGGCGATGCGGTCGCCGCGATCATGACCAACGAGGAGCGCTTCTTCGAGCTCTTCTGGGGCGCGATGCGCTCGGGTCTCTTCTTCACCCCGGTGAACTGGCACCTCTCGGCGGAGGAGATGCAGTACGTCGTCGACGACTGCGACGCGAAGGTGCTGTTCGCGAGCGCGAAGGTCCGCGACGCCGCGGCCGCGATCGCCGGGCAGCTGCCGAAGGTGCAGAAGCGGCTGGCGGTCGGCGGCGACATCCCCGGTTTCGAGCGCTACGAAGACGTCGTCGGAGCCTTCCCCGCCACGCGCATCGCCGACGAGCGCGAGGGCGGGACGATGATCTACTCGTCGGGCACGACCGGGCGTCCCAAGGGCGTTCGCCCGCAGATCCAGTTCCAGCCGGCCGGCACGGGATCGGTCATCCCCGGGACGCTCGGCTTCGCGATGATCTTCGGTCTCGACGAGAAGGACACCTACATCTGCCCCGGGCCGCTCTACCACGCGGCTCCGCTGCAGTTCTCGCAGATCCACCTGCGCCTCGGCGCGACCGTCTGCGTGATGGAGAAGTTCGACGCCGAGAAGGCGCTCGCGTTCATCGACCGCTTCAAGATCACCTCGAGCCAGTGGGTCCCGACGCACTTCTCGCGCATGCTGCGGCTGCCCGAGGAGGCGCGCCGCAAGTACGACCTGTCGAGCCTCAGGATCGCGATCCACGCGGCCGCCCCGTGCCCGATCCCGGTCAAGCAGGCGATGATCGAGTGGTGGGGACCGAAGATCATCGAGTACTACGCCGGCACCGAGGGCGGCGGGACGCTCATCCGCTCGGACGAGTGGATGGCGCACAAGGGTTCGGTCGGCCGGCACTGGGCGGGCGGCACGGTCCACATCCTCGACGAGGAGGGCCGCGAGGTCACGGAACCGATGGTCGACGGCGGCGTGTATTTCGAGGCGCCCGAGGACCCGAACGCGCGCTTCAAGTACCACAAGGACGACGCCAAGACGGCGACGACCTACCGCGGCAACCTCTTCACGCTCGGCGACATCGGCCACCTCGACGCCGACGGCTACCTCTACCTCACCGACCGCAAGTCCCACATGATCATCTCCGGCGGCGTGAACGTCTACCCGCAGGAGGTCGAGAACTGCCTCGCCACGCACCCGAAGATCGAGGACGTGGCCGTGATCGGCGTGCCCCACGCCGACATGGGCGAGGAAGTGAAGGCGGTCGTGCAGCTGCGCCCGGGGATCGAGGCGAGCCCCGAGCTCGCGGGCGAGCTCATCGCCTACGCCCGCGAGCACATCGCCCACTACAAGGCCCCGCGCAGCGTCGACTTCGTCGATGCCCTGCCTCGCATGGAGAACGGCAAGATCTACAAGCGGCTGCTCCGCGACCGGTACTGGGCCGGGCACTCCTCCCGCATCTGAGCCGCGTCGCGGCGAGCCCCTTTCCCGTGGAGTACCGGCCGACGCGTGCCGACCGTGCGCCGCTGCCCCCGGTCTGGGCATCGGAGCCGCGCTACCTCGGCTACCGCGAGGCGGATCGTGCCATGCCCTGGGCCGGGTTCTTTCGGGCCGCGACCCTGCCCGTGCAGACGCACGTCGTCGAGTCGCTCGTCGCGGGCCCGTTTCCGCGAGAGCTCGGCTACGGGCTCGGCGACGTGGTCGAGCGGCTCGAGCGCCCGGGCTACGAGCCCATCGAGACGGGCTGGACGAGCCTCGACGACGGCGTCGTCCTGGTCTCGGTCCTGACCCACATGCCGCGCGTGACGGCCGCGATGTGGGACTGGTGGTTCGGATGGCACGGCCGCGAGTCGTCGCGCTACAAGCTCTGGCACCCGACCGCCCACCAGTTCACCGCGATGGGCGAGGACCGGAGCGCCGACCGGACGCTCTCCGACCGGCAGCGCTGGTTCGAGAACGTGAGCTACGTCGACGAGTACGTCGGCGGGAGCCTCCAGCGGCTCGCGATTCGCTTCCTCGATCCCGGGCGACTCGGCTTCGAGGACCGGCCCGGACACACCTGCGTCTGCGCCCGGGTCTCGCTCTCGACCCGTCCGATCGCGATCGGCTGGCTCGTCCACCAGGTCCGCCCGACCGGGGACGGCAGCGAGATGCGGAGCCGTTTCTTCCTGAACGACCCGGCGATCCTGCCGCTGCCCGCCCACTCGCTGCCGCCGGACGTCCCGTCGCAGCTCCTGGCGACCGACCTCGGGCGCGGGATCGTCTCGCCGCTCGTGCCGCGGATGGTGGCGCAGATGATCTCGCCCACGCTCGGCCCCGACATGGTCCACCACTGCGCCGCCGAGATGAACCACCTCGCGAGCTTCCTGCCGGAGCTCCACGAGGAATTCCGCGACACGCCCTGACTCCGCCCGGGAACCGGACGGAGTCGCGGCGTTCCGTCAGGGAGCGAGCGAGGCGGGTCGCGCGGCGACCGGGGCCGGCGCCATGGCGCGGAGCGCGTGCGTGGTGCCGGCGGCGACGAGGTAGCCGGCCAGGTGACGCTCCGCGCCGCCCGACGGCGAGCGGATGTCCTCGACCCCGTAGAAGTCGTTCTGCACGTACTCGGGCGTGACCGTCACCACCGAGTAGCCGTGCGCGACGAGATTGGTCCAGGCGAGGTGGGGGCACGCTCGCGCGAGCTGTTCCTCCTCGGTCGTGACCGGGACCAAGGGCAGGTAGGGCGAGGTGACCGAGGTGGTGATGAACTCGACCGCGAGCGAGCCCTCGCCGGTCGCGGCGACGTAGCCCGACCAGGGATCGCGCGGCAGGTCGAACACGCAGGCCCCGTGCAGGTCGCCGGTCAGGACGACCACGTTGCCGCGACCGTGGCGCTCGAACGAGTCGTAGAGGCGCTGGCGCGCCGCCGGGTAGCCGTCCCACTGGTCGAAGAAGACGGGCCGGTGTTCGACGTCGTCGTAGGTGAAGTGGGCGACGGCGACCTGCTGGCCGAGGATCTGCCAGGCGGCGTCGCCGGCCGCGAGCTCCGTGTCCAGCCAGGCCTCCTGCCCGGGTCCGAGCATCGTCCGCTCCGGGGTGTCGAGCGAGAGATCGCTGATCGAGCCGGAGCGCTGCTCGGCGCGGGTGTCGAGAAGCCGGAGATCGGCGAGGTCGCCGAAGCGGACGCTGCGATAGATCGAGTCCGTGGCCCCGCCCCGGATCGGCATGTACTCGTGGTAGGCCTGCTTGGCGGCCGCGACTCGTTCGAAGAAGTCTCCGTCGGTCGCGGGGTTGTGCGAGAGCAGGTCGGTGCCGTCTTCGGTCGCGTCGTTCACCAGCTCGTGGTCGTCCCAGACGACGAACCACGGGTGCTGCCGGTGCGCCTCCCGCAGGTCGGGGTCGCTGCGGTACCTCCGGTACCTCGCGCGGTAGCCGTCGAGGTCGATGCACTTCCCCGCCGGGGCGGTCTCGCGCACGATCTCGTCGCCGAACGGGTAGAAGCCCTGCGCGTACTCGTAGATGTAGTCGCCGAGGAAGATCACGCCGTCGAGGTCGGCGCGCTCCGCGATCCGCCGGTAGGCGTGGAAGTATCCGTAGCCGTAGTTGGAGCAGCTCGCGACCGCGAAGCGCAGCTCCTCGACCGAGCCGCGAGGCAGCGTTCGCGTACGCCCGGTCGGCGACTCGATCCCGAGCGCGAAGAAGCGGTAGTAGTAGGTGCGACCGGCCTCGAGGCCGTCGACGTCCACCTTGAGCGCGTAATCCGTCGACTCGTCGACCGGAAAGCTGCGCGCGATCACGCGACGGGCGAAGCCCGGATCCACCGCCACCTCGAGCCACACGTCGACCGGACCCGTGGCGAAGCCCGGCGAGACGTGGCTCCAGAGCACGACCGCGTCGGAGAGCGCGTCGCCGCTCGCGACGCCGAGCTCGAACGTGGTCTCCGGGCCGAGCGGCCCCGACCAGTCGTACCGCGGCAGGCCGCTCGACTCGTCGCCGCACGCGGTGACGTTCGGGAGAAGGCCGGCGGCGAGCGCCGCTCCTGCCGTCTTGAGCCATTCACGTCGGGTGATTCCCATCGTCATCCTCCTCGTTCAGGTTGCGCACCCTACCCCCGGACCGGGGGGTCTGCCCAGAGGGAATCGCGAAGGGGAGAGGGATCTCGTTGACCCCGGGTCGGAAGGTGGTACCCCGGGGGCCGGACCATGCTCTCGCTCGTCACCATGAAGGAGATCGAGGCGATCTTCGAGATCCTCGACCGGCTGGGAATCTCGCGGGAGGCGGTCGTGATCCCGCTGCGACCGGCCTCGCCCGGGGCGGTCTCCCGTCGAGCCGACGGACGGTTCGAGATCGTGGTCGAGGCCGCGCGCCCGCTCGCCGACTGGCTGCCCGAACTGGAAGCGAGCCTGGTCGGGATGGGAGCGGGAGGCGGCCCGCCCGGCGGCGCCCCGCCCGGCCCCGGCCGCCCGTGATCACGGCGGACACCCGGCTCGGCGAACGCGTCACCGTCCTCGCCGACGAGCACGGCGGCCGCTACCCGTCCGGCAACGCGCTGCTGGTCCGCGGCGACGAGGAGACGGTGGTCGTCGATCCCTCGCTCGTGCTGGTCGCCCGCGAACCGCCCGCCCGCCCGAAGGTCGACCGGGTGCTGCTGAGCCACTGCCACGAGGACCACCTCGCCGGGCTTCACCTGTTCTCCCGCGCGCGCGTCCACGTCCACGAGGCCGACCTGCCGGGGCTGCGTTCGCTCGACGGGATGATGGCGATCTACGGCATGCAGGGCCCCGCCGAGGCGGCGTTCCGCGAGGCGGTCGTCCGCGACTTCCACTGGGTCGAGCGCGCCGACGCCGCGCCGTTTCGCGACGGCGACGTCTTTGAACTCGGGGGATGCCGTGTCCGCGTCGTCCACGCGCCGGGCCACACCCGCGGGCACTGCGTCTTCCTGATCGAGCCCGACGGCGTCCTCTACCTGGGCGACATCGAGCTCACGGGCTTCGGCCCCTACTACGGGGACGCGTGGTCCTCGCTCGAGGACTTCGAGCGCACGCTCGCGATGGTCCGCGACGTCCGCGCCCGCTGGTACGCGACCTTCCACCACGTCGGCGTCCTGGAGGGACGCGAAGCCTTCCTCGAACGCCTCGACCGCTTCGCCGCGATGATCGGGGACCGCGAGCGGCGACTGCTCGCGTTCCTCGCGGAGCCGCACGACCTCGACGAGATCGTGCGCCACCGCTTCGTCTACCGCCCCGGGGACGCGGTGCCGTGGGCCGACGCCGTCGAGCGACGCAGCATGTGGCAGCACGTCGACCGGCTGCTCGCCGCCGGCCGTCTCCAGGAAGTCGAGCCCGGCCGCTGGCGAGCGACCCGCGCCTAGCGGTCGTTGCGAACCAGCTTCGAGGTGACCTGGCTCATCATCTCGATCGCCTGGCGCCGCGGCAGGGACGCGATCGCCTGCGCGCCCATCCGGTTCAGCTCTCCCGGCACGAGGACGGTCGCGTCGCCTCCGAGCGCGTCGAGCGCCTCGCGGACGACGTCGGCGGGGTCCATGACCATCGGACCGGTGACGTCCGCGCCGGGCCCCTGCGAGGTGAGCCACCCCGGCGTCCGGGTCGAGCCCGGCTGCACGGCCAGCACGTCGACGCCGCGATCGTGCAGCTCGGCCCAGAGGGCGTCGGAGAGCACCAGGTCGAAGGCCTTGGTCGCGGCGTACACGGCGAGCTGCGCGGACCCCACGTTTCCCGACATCGACGAGAGCAGCACGATGCCGCCTCGCCCGCGCCGTGCCATCGCCGGGGCGAGCGCGTGGGCGAGCAGCATCGGCGCGCGGCAGTTCACGTCGAGCATGCGTGCCATGTGCGCCGGGTCCATCTCGAGGAAGGGGGCGACCGTGCCGAGGGCGGCGTTGTACACGAGAAGCCCGATCTCGCGGTCGCCGACCGCGCGCGCGACCGCGTCGACCACGTCCGCGCGTCCCAGGTCGACCACCGCGGGGACGACCTCCACGGCGTGCTCGCGCCGGATGGCGTCGCAGGTCGCGACGAGCGGCCCCGCGTCGCGATCGACCAGCACCAGGTCGAGCCCCCGCGCGGCGAGCTGCCGGGACCACTCGGCGCCGAGGCCGACGGCGGCCCCCGCGACGAGCGCGCAGGGTCCGTAGCGAGAGCGAAACTCGGGGACTTCGGGCATGAGGGGTTCTAGCGCGCGGGGCGACGCGAAAGGAAGGAAAGCGCGACGAGGGGCGGCGTTGGCTCGGAGCCGCCGCGGCGCGTAGATTTCCGGAGCTCCCCGCACGCACCCGTCTGCGTCGGGCCGGTGGGCGCAACGAAGGAGGTCCTTCGGACATGACGACCGAGATCCACCCGGCCGAGCACGGGGAAGCGGCCGTCGCGAACGTCTGCTCGACCGGCTCCCGCGAGCGGTCGCCGAAGTCGTGGTTCGACGACGCCAAGCTCGGCGTCTTCGTGCACTGGGGGCTCTACTCCGTGCCGGCCTGGGCGCCGCTCGGCCCGGACCTGCAGACTCTCCTCCACGACGAGGGACCGCGCGAGATGCTCCGCCGCATGCCCTACGCCGAGT
>JAFMJW010000292.1 GCA_017853315.1 Alphaproteobacteria bacterium | reverse complement strand
ACGAGGTTCACCGGATGCGATCGCGCAGCGCACGATCGCGTCGTGGGCACGCCGGGGCAGCGTGAAGGCCGCAACGGGCGATCCGCCCCTCTGACCATGCTGGGCATCGTCAACAAGGCACTTGTCGATCTCATCCGCAAGCAGCACGGCGACGAGACCTGGCAGGAGGTACGTCGGGCCGCCGGCGTGGACGACGACATCTTCCTCTCGGGCGAGCGCTACCCGGATCACGTCACCTACAGCCTCGTCTCGGCGGCGAGTGCCGTTCTCGACGCGTCGCCCGAGGCGCTGCTCGAGTCGTTCGGCGAGCACTGGATCCGCTTCACCGCCGAGGAGGGCTACGGTGCACTGCTCGGCGCGATCGGCGACAACCTCTCCGGGTTCCTCGCCAACCTCGAAAGCTTCCACACCCGGGTCGTCATGATGTTGCCGAACGTGGAGCCTCCCGGATTCGAGGCGACCGACATCCGACCGGGAGCGATGCGCCTGCACTACCGCACGAGCCGTCCGGGTCTCGCGCCCTTCGTCGTCGGCATCCTGCGCGGACTCGGTATTCGGTTCGGGGAGAGGATCGAGGCGCGGCTCGTGGAATCGCGCGAGCTCGGGGCGGACCACGACGTGTTCGAGGTCACCTGGTCGGACGGCGCGGAGCCTCCACTTCCCGGAGACCGGCGAGATCGTCGTGGGTGACGCTGCGGATGCCATGAATGTCGACGCCGCCGTGCTCGACGTGGAAACCGGTGCGGAGAACGTTCGTCCTGGGCCGGCGATCGCGCTTTCCTGTCGTCGTTCCGGGCGACGGCCGTCGCGTCGCGAAGGAGGCAGCCGGTGGACTGGTACAGGGTGAAGACGGCGGTCATCGGGTTGCGCAGGCTCGCGACGCTGCCCGCGGAGGACAAGCAGGCGTGCATCGACGCCTACCGGTTCTTCCAGCGCATGCAGGCCGGCGAGAAGACCGAGACCGCCGACGAGACGAAGGCGGTCGCCGACTACTACAAGGTCCTGAACAACCTGCTTTCGGTGTTCGACCTCGAGAAGCTCTACATCCCGCCGTGGTACGACGAGGCGCAGGGTCTCTACGGCAACCAGCTGCTGTGCGAGCAGGCGGTGCTGCGGGAGTTGAACCTCGCCGAGCCGGCGCGATCCCACCTCCTCGACATGGGGTGTGGTCGCGGCCGGATCGCCTGGCACCTCGCGACCCTCACCGGCGGCGAGGTCTCGGGCTACAACATCGACCCGAACCAGATCGAGAACGCGATCGGCTGGGCCGCCGAGTGCGGGATGGTCGATCGCCTCCACTTCAAGGTGGGCGACCACCACCGGCCGCTCGAGTACGAATCGGGTTCCTTCGACGGCTGCTACTCGTTCCAGGCGGTGTGGCCCTTCTTCAAGAAGGAGGAACTCGACGCCTGCGCACGCGAGATGTACCGGGTGCTCAAGCCGGGCGCCCGCTACGCGTGCTCCGAGTACCTCCTGACGCCGTTCTTCGACTGGGGCAACGAGAAGCACGTCGCGCTCCACCGGGCGTTCCTGCCCACGCTCGCGGCGACGCAGTCGATGTATCCCGCCGACGTGTGCGCCGCCCTCGGGCGCGCCGGCTTCGAGATCCTCCTCTCGGCGCCGTCCGAGAGCGAGGCCTGGCCGCTCTGCGAGCAGAAGCGCGACCTCATCCTGCGCGGGCGCCGGGTGGTGCGTGCGCTCGAGGCGATCCGCGTGCTGTCGCCGTGGGTGGAGGAATCGCTCGACCTGCTGCAGAAGGGCGGGCAGGCCTGGACGACCGCGGAACGCGCGAAGATCGCGGACCTGAACTGGCGCATCGTCGCCGTGAAGCCCGCCTGAGCGGGCGCGCCCGGCCGGGCACCGCCCCGGCCGGCGGAGCGGAGGGAGTGTCGTGAAGAGCAAGCCCGCCAAGTTCGCCGCCGCGCTCGCGGCCATCGTCCTGATCGCGTGGATCGGGGTGCCCCGCCTCCTCGTCGCGCTCGGCTTGCACCCGCACCACGAGATCCCGCCGATGGACCTCGCGGGCCGGCGCGCGCTCGTCGTCACGACGAGCCAGGCCACGCTCGGCGACGGCGGCAAGGCGACCGGGGTCTTCGCCTCGGAACTCACCGTGCCCTACTACGCCTTCACCGACGCGGGCATGGCGGTGGACGTCGCCAGCATCAAGGGCGGCCCGATCCCGATCGAACCCGGTTCGCGCGGCTGGCCGGTCGCGAGCGACGCCGACCGGCGCTCGCTCGCCGACCCGGATTTCGACTCGAAGGTGCAGCACTCGCTCGCGATCGCCTCGGTCGATGCCCGGGTCTACGACATCGTCTTCCTCGCGGGCGGTTGGGGTGCCGCCTACGACCTCGGGCAATCCGAGGCCCTCGGCGGGAAGGTGAGCGAGGCCTACGCGAACGGCGCGGTGGTCGGCGGCGTCTGTCACGGCCCGCTCGGTCTGCTGCAGGCGAAGGCTCCCGACGGCACGCCGCTCGTGCGTGGCCGGCGCATCTCCGCGGTCACCGACAAGCAGATCGAGGAACTCGGCATCACCTTCACCCCGATGCACCCCGAGCGCGATCTGCGTGCGGCCGGCGTGGTGTTCGAGTCGGAGAGCCGTTTCCGCGACCTGTTCGCGACGCACGTCGCGGTCGATGGCCGGATCGTCACCGGCCAGAACCAGAACAGCGGCGCGGAGGCCGCGCACCGGATGATGGAGACGCTCGGCAGCGGTGCCGCCCGGGGCGGCTGAGTCCGTCCCGACGGCCCCGTCGCGATCCTCCGGGAGGAGGGTCGAGCGGCCCCGCCCCCGAGCGCGGTCCGTCATCGGGGCGAAGCGGGCCCGTTCGCCTCGCGCCGGTGGTGGTCGTGGAGGCGACCAGCGCGGCGGCAATCCGTTCTGCCGACCACGCCCACCTCCCCGGGCGAGGGGACGGATCCGCCCGGCCCGTCGACGCCCCGGTTTGATCCGCCCGCGCTGCGAGGGTACTGGCCGCGAAGCGACGCGGTCCGGCGATGCCGACGGACGACGTACCGACGCGAAAGTCTCGTCGCGGCGATCCCCGCCGACGGGCGCGACCAGGTCCGGGACGACTCGCCCGGGGCCGAGAGGAAGGACGCAGATCGTGGCAGACGAACTCGCCGAACGAATGGGGGCCCTCTTCGGGCAGCACATGGAGGCCGAGATCGCCGGGGATCTCGACCGGACGATCGAGACGATGTCGCCCCACCCGCATCTCGTGAACGTCCCGACGATGGTCGGCGGCTCGGGTCGGGAGGGGGTGAGGCGCTTCTACGCGAATCGGCTCATCGGGCAGTTCTTCCCGCCGGATGTCCGCTTCACGACGATCTCGCGCACCTGCAGCCCGGAGCGGCTCGTCGACGAGATGATCATCGAATTCACGCACACCCATCGCATCGACTGGATGCTCCCGGGCGTCGAGCCCACCGGCCGTCGGGTCGAGGTCGCGTTCGTCGTCATCGTGGGGATCGAAGGCGACAAGGTCGCCTATGAGCACATCCACTGGGACCAGGCGACCGTCCTGGTCCAGATCGGGCTGCTCGATCCGGCGAAGCTTCCGGTCGTCGGCGCCGGCACGGTCGCGAAGCTGCGCGACCCGTCGCTGCCCGACCCGTTCTTCGGGGAAGCCTGAGACGTCCATGTCGATGCCGGCGCCGACCACCCGGCGCCGGCATCGCCCATCCGCCGCGGCACGCTCACCTGCACCGCGATCGGCCGGATGGTGCGCCGCATCGACGAGACGCTCGACATGGCGGGCCGGAACGCGTGCTGTTCGAGCGCGAGCACCCGCGGTCGCACTGCCGGGAGTCCTCGAACGGGGCATGCGCGAGGCGGGGCCCGGTCCACGCGAAAGATGCAAGCTCCCCCGTCGAGGACACACGCCATGACTGGACTCCGGGGCGGTTGACCTCGGCAGGATTCGCGTCGGCGGGACTCTGCCGAGCGAGTCGTGCGGTGGGTGTTGGTCGTAGTCGATCCGCCACTCCTCGGTGATCGCGGCGCCTTCGTCGGCCGTCTCGAAGAGGTGCGCGTCGAGCACCTCGGCCCGG
>JAFMJW010000291.1 GCA_017853315.1 Alphaproteobacteria bacterium | reverse complement strand
GGCAGGGCCGCGACGTCGTCGCCCAGGCGGGCGAGCGCCGACTCGAGGTCCGGATCCGCGCCGGGCCGGCGCGCGGGGCCGCCCGGGAGCTCGGCGAAGCCGTGGGTGTGGACGACCTCGAGTTCGCGGCCGATCAGCTCCCGGTCGTAGCGCTGCCGGAACGCGCCGCAGCGGGCGTCGGGCTCCGAGCCGAGCGCGGACAGGCGGGCGAGCACGTCGACCGCCTCGCGCAGGGGGGCCGGATCGGCGCCGATTCCGTCGGCGAGCGGCAGGTCGCCGATGTCCTCGAGCAGCAGCACGCCCTCGGCGGTCGCGTCGGCGTGGATGCCGGGCACGGGCACCCCGCGCGAGGCGAGGAAGCGTCCGACGTCGACGAAGGGCAGCTCGGAGGACGACTCGCCGCCGGCGGTGAGCTCCTCGGACGCGTGCGCCTCGCCCGGCGGCAGCAGCATCGCGACGGTCGTCTCGGGGCCCGCGCCCTCGAGCCGGAGCCGGACGTAGCGGCGCGCCGAGGCGTCGCCCGCGAGGGGCTCGCGCGCGGCGATGCGCGCGCCGGGCCACGTGCGCCCGACCAGGGCGTCGAGCCGGTCGGACGTCGCTTCGCTGGAGGCGGGCGGCGTCGCCATCGTCCAGCGCGGCTACCAGCGGAAGCCCCGGACCGCCAGACCCGATCGGGGTCCCGACGCGGCGCGGGAAGTTTGACATCGGGAGGCGCTTTCCCTAGCGAACGGGGATTCGGCGGGCGCGTCCGGCGCCCGTCCGAGCGAGCACGCGAGGCCAGCCTGGTGGACGAATCTTCCCTTGCGCTTCCGATCAGCGCCGTGCTCTGCGCCGTGGTGGTGGCCGTCATGGTGGGCGCGAGCTGGGTTCTCGGGAAGCGCAGCCCGAACCGCGCCAAGGGGGCCGTCTTCGAGGCGGGCAACCGGGCCGTCGGCGAGGTGAAGTCCCACCGCTTCCCGGTCAAGTTCTACCTCACCGCGATCCTCTTCATCGTCTTCGACGTCGAGGTCGTGTTCATGTACCCGTGGGCGGTCGTCTTCCGCCGCCTGGGCTGGTTCGGCCTCGCCGAGATGGCGGCCTTCGTCCTCGTCCTCGCCGTGGGCCTCGCCTACGTGTGGAAGGTCGGGGCCCTGGAATGGGATTGAGCGGCCTCGCCGCGGCCCGGGATCCCTCGACATGGACCTCCTGATCGTCTTCGCGAAGTGCCTCGTCGCCCTGCTGATCGTGCTGCAGGTGGGCGTCCTCCTCCTGTGGGTGGAGCGCAAGGGGTCCGCCCTGATCCAGGACCGCGTCGGCGCGAACCGCGCGAACCTCTTCGGCGGCATCCTGCCCTTCAACCTCGGCATCGTGAACACGCTCATGGCGGACCCGCTGAAGCTGTTCACCAAGGAGGACATCGTGCCGGAGGGGGCCGACCGGTTCCTCCACTGGCTCGCGCCGTTTCTCGCGCTGTTCCCGCTCTTCCTCACCTTCGCGGTCATCCCGTTCGGCGACGTGCTCGAGATCGGCGGCCGGACGATCGACCTGCAGGCGGTCGAGGCGGGACCGGGGATCCTCTTCGTGCTCGCGCTGGTCTCCCTCGGCGTCTACGGAGTGGTCCTCGGCGGCTGGGCCTCGAACTCGCGCTACGCGCTGCTCGGCGGCATCCGCGGTTCGGCGCAGATGATCTCCTACGAGATCGCGATGGGGCTCGCGCTGGTCGCGGTCGTTCTCACCTTCGGCACGCTCGACCTGCAGCAGATCGTGCGCGAGCAGGGCAAGCTCATGTGGGGAGTCGTCCCGGCCTGGGGCGTCTTCTACCAGCCGCTCGCGCTGCTCGTGTTCTTCATCGCGGGCATGGCCGAGTCCAAGCGCGCGCCGTTCGACCTGCCCGAGGCGGAGTCGGAACTCATCGCCGGATTCTTCACCGAGTACTCGGGGTCGAAGCAGTCGGTCTTCATGATGGCGGATTTCGTCGAGGTCGCGATCGTCGCGGCGCTCGTGACGACGCTCTTCTTCGGCGGCTGGCAGGTGCCGTGGCTGTACCGCGACGGCTTCCACCTGCCGGGCGGCCTCTCGATCCCGCTGCCCTCGCTGCTCGTCACGATCCTCGGGGTGCTCGCGTTCCTCGTGAAGCTCGGGATCTTCTGCTGGCTCCAGATCCTGATCCGCTGGACGCTTCCGCGCCTGCGCTACGACCAGCTCATGAACCTCGGCTGGAAGCGGCTCCTGCCGATCGCGCTCGTGAACGTGGCGGTGACGGCGGTGCTGGCGCTCCTCCTCCAGGGCTGGACGGTGGCCTCGTGACGGCCTTCTGGATCCTCGCGACCCTCGCGGTGCTTTCCGCGATCGTCACGATCCTGCACCGCAGCCCGGTCTACGGTGCGCTCGCGCTGGTCCAGACGCTGCTGCTCATCGCGGCGATGTTCGCGCTCCTCGACGCCCACCTCGTCGCCTTCCTGCAGGTGATCGTCTACGCGGGCGCGATCATGGTGCTGTTCCTGTTCGTCATCATGCTGCTCGGGGCGGAGGACGAGGTGCGCCTCGAGGGCCGCTCGGCCCTCCGGCTCGGCGCGCTGGTGTCGGCCGTGGCGCTCGCGTTCGAGCTCGCGACGGTGGTCGTCGCGAAGCGCGTCGACGGCTCCGCGCTGCCCGCGTCCTTCGGCTCGACCGAGGCGCTCGCCGAGCGGCTGTTCAGCCGCTGGGCGCTGCCCTTCGAGCTCACGAGCCTGCTCCTCATGGTCGCGGTCGTCGGCGCGGTCGTGCTGGCCCGGCGGAAGGCCTGAGGGTGCGATGACGGTCCCGATCGGCCACTGGCTCGCGCTCTCGGCGGTGCTCTTCTCGATCGGCGCCGTCGGCGTCCTGCTGCGCCGCAACCTGATCGTCGTGCTCATGGCGATCGAGATCATGCTGAACGCGGTGAACGTCGCGTTCGTGGCGCTCTCGCGGCACCTGCAGTCGATGGACGGGCAGGTGATCGTGTTCTTCGTGATGACCGTGGCCGCGGCGGAGGCCGCCGTGGGCCTCGCCATCATCCTCGCGGTGTTCGCCCAGCGGCGGACGCTGAACGCCGACGAGCTCGGCCGGCTGCGGGGCTGAGTCCGATGACCGACGAGCCGACGACCCTGCTCCGACTGATCCCGCTCCTGCCGCTCGCGGGCGCGGCGATCTGCACCTTCGCGGCGACGAAGAACCTCCGCCCGGTCGCGAAGATCGTCGGTCCGGGCTCGGTGCTCGCCGCCTTCCTGGTCGTGCTCGCCGCGGTCGCGCGGTTCTGGAAACTGCCCCCCGGGTCGGCCCTGTTCGACCGCGTGTGGAACTGGATCGACGTCTCGGCGCTCCAGGTCGACCTCGCCTTCCGTCTCGACGCGCTCACCAGCGTGATGCTGCTCGTGATCACCGGGGTCGGCTTCCTGATCCACCTCTACTCGCTCGGCTACATGCACGAGGATCCCGACCTGCCGCGCTTCTTCGCCTACCTGAACCTGTTCACGGCCTCGATGCTCGTCCTGGTGCTCGCCGCCTCGATGCCGGTGCTCTTCATCGGCTGGGAGGGCGTGGGCCTCTGCTCCTACCTCCTGATCGGCTTCTGGTGGGCCGAGACCGCCAACGCGGACGCGGGTCGCAAGGCCTTCGTCGCGAACCGGGTCGGCGACGCCGCGTTCCTGTGCGGCATGTTCATGCTGTTCTGGGGCATGGCCTCGGCCGGCGCGCCGAGCCTCGCCTTCACGGACCTGAACCGCATGGCGCCCGACCTCGCGTCGCGCTGGCCGTGGCTCGTGACCGGCGCGTGCCTGCTCCTGCTCACGGGCGCGACCGGCAAGTCGGCGCAGATCCCGCTCTACGTCTGGCTGCCCGACGCGATGGCGGGACCGACCCCCGTCTCCGCCCTGATCCACGCGGCGACCATGGTGACCGCCGGCGTCTACATGATCGCCCGGCTGTCGTTCCTCTTCGCGCAGTCGCCGGGCGCGATGCAGGTGGTCGCGACGATCGGTGCGGTCACGGCCTTCTTCGCGGCGACGATCGCGCTCGTGCAGCGCGACCTCAAGAAGATCCTCGCCTACTCGACGATC
>JAFMJW010000290.1 GCA_017853315.1 Alphaproteobacteria bacterium | reverse complement strand
CGCTCCGCGGTCATGTTCGCGACCAGCAGGTCGGCGCGCGAGAGCAGCCGCTCGAGCAGCGCGCGGTCGCCGTCCCGCGCGGGGTCGAGCGACACGCACTCCTTGTTGCGGTTCACGATCTTCCACTGCAGCGGCGCGCCGCGCGCATCGAGAAGCGAACGCAGCGGGTCGCCGCGCGGGTGTTCGACCTTCACGACGCGGGCGCCGAGGTCGCCGAAGAAGGTCGCGACCTGCGGCGCCGCGGCGAGCGTCGCGAGGTCGACGACGAGGAGGTCTTCGAAGCGCATCGTCGGGCCCGCCGACGGGGCTCCTACGCCGGATCGCGTCCGCCGTCGAACGCGGCGGCGGACGCGGCGGCGGCCGCTCCCGCAGGAGCGGATCCCTGCCTCGTGCGCGGGCGGGACGCGGACGCGGCGATCTCGCGCCAGCTCGTGATCTCGACGCCGGCGCGTTCCGCGGCCCGCCGGACGCGGGGGGAGACCAGCGCCGCGAGCTCGTCGCGGTGGCGGTAGCCGGGCATGATCCGCTCGAGCTGCGGCGTGTGCTCCTCGGCGGGGTGCAGGTAGATCTCGGTGGTGCCGGGCGGCAGCCTCTCGATCGTCCGCTCGAGCCAGCGCTCGTCGCAGCGGCCGCTCCGGTGGAGTCCGCGCAGGCCGTCGGCGAACGCGACGCCTCGACCGCGCAGGCGCGCTTGCGCGCGGCGCGACAAGGCGCGGAACGCGACGCCCTCGAAGCACTTTCGGCCGGCGGCCGACGGGTCCTCGCGCAGCGCGGGCACGACCGGGTCGCGCGCGAGCCGCAGCGCCGGGATGCGGAACTCCTCCGCGAGGTCCGCGAGCACGTCGAGCGCGACCGGGTGGAGGTGGACGTTCAGGTGACCGTCGACGTGGGAGAGCGGCAGGCCGGTCGCGCGGAACGCCTCGAGCTGCGCGCGGATCTCGACCGCGACCTCCCGCCGCAGCTCGCGGCGGAAGAACCACGCGAGGCCCGAAGCGACCGGCGCGTCGCGGAGCCGTCCGTCGGCGCGGGCGAGCCCCGGGATCGCCGCCGCCGGCGCGGACGCGCGCCCGCGGACGAGCACCAGGTGGAGGCCGACCTCCAGCGTCGGGGTCGCGCGCGCCATCTCGACCGCCTCGCCGGCGGCGGGGCCGGCGACCATGAGGCTCGTGCACCGCAGGATGCCCTCGCGGTGCGCCCGCACGATGCCGCGGTTCACCTCGGGCGCGAGCCCGAAGTCGTCGCCGGTCACGACCAGGCGCTTCGCGGGCGGGCGCGACGGTGCGCCCCCGGGGCCGTCTGCGGGCGCCGCCTGCGGCGCCCGCGTCACGACGCGTGCCCGGTGCGGGCCGCGAAGGAGCGGGCTCGCTCGAGGTCGCCGGGGAAGTCGACCTCGGTCCAGTCGAGGTCGTCCGCGCGCTCGAAGCCGATCGCGACCCGCTTCATCAAGTCGGGGTAGACCTCCTCGTGCTCGAGGTCGACCTCGCCGCGCTCCACGCGCGTGCGCAGCAGGTCGCGCAGCGTCCGGGCCGCGTCGCCCGAGAGCTTCAGGAACCCGATCGACTCGCCGAGCAGGTCCCACTCGCCCCGCGGACGCCGCGCGATGTCGAGCACGCGGCCGTCGCGCACCATGAGCATCTGCTCCTCGCCGCTCGGCTCCGAACGGCCGTCGAGCAGGAAGCACGAGGCATGCGGAGATCGCACCAGCCGCGCGATCATCTCGTCGGGGCCCCACACGTCGGCGTCCATCACCAGGGCGGGTCCCGAGAGGCGTTCGCGGGCGCACCAGAGAGAGAGGATCGCGCCGCGCCGGTAGTCGGGATTGCGGACGAACTCGAGGTCCGGGGTGCCGCCGTCGCCGCCCAGCGCCTCGACGATGCGGTCGCCGCCGTGGCCGACGACGACCGTCGCGCGCGCGACGCCGGCCGCGCGCAGCTGGCGGAGCAGGCGTGCCAGCAGGGACTCGCCACCGACCTCGAGGAGTCCCTTGGGGCGGTCGGCGAGTTCGCCGCCGAAGCGCTTGCCGACTCCCGCGGCGAGGATGATCGCGGCGAGGCCGCCGTCGCCGCTCATGCCGCGTCCCCGCCGAGAGCGCGCCGCAGCGACTCGAGGAAGCGGTCGAAGTCGTCGGTCGAGAGGGCGCCCATGTTCGCGACGCGGAAGATCTCGGCCGCGAGCCGCCCCTGTCCCTCGTAGACGACGAAGCCGTCCTGCTTCAGCCGGTCGTGGAGGGCCGCGTAGGTCGCGCCGCGCGGCATCGCGAGCGACGTGATCGAGTTCGATCGCGAGGCGGGCGGCAGCAGCAGGCGCAGGCCCAGGTCCTCGAAGCCCCGGCGCAGGCGCTCGGCCGCCGCCCGGTAGCGACGGATCCGGCCGTCGACCGTCTCTTCGAGCAGCTCGTCGAGAGCCTCGTCGAGCGCGTAGAGCACCTGCACCGCGGCGGTGAACGGCACGGTCCGCCGGCGATGGGCCTCGTGGTGGCGCGGCAGGTTCATGTAGACCGAGCGCGGTGCGATCGCGCCCATGCGTTCGAGTTCCGCGCGGGTCGCGAGCACGAAGCCGATGCCGGGAAGCCCCTGGATGCACTTGTTGGCGACGCCGACGCAGATCGACACGCTTCCGTCGCCGAGGTCGATCGGATCGCCGCCGAGGCCGCTGATGGAATCCACCAGCAGGCGTCGCCCGGCGGCGCGGACGACTTCGCCGATCTCGCGCACGGGATTCACGAGTCCGGTCGTCGTCTCGTGGTGGACCATCGCGACCACCTCGACCGCGGGATGCCGACGGATCGCCTCGGCGACCTTCGCGGGATCCGGACGCTCGGTCCAGTCGCAGCGCACCTCGACGGTGGGGATGCCGTGGACGGTCGCCATCTCGAGGATGCGCTCCCCGTAGACGCCGTTCAGGACCACGAGCATCTGCCGGCCCTGGGTCACCGAGCTCGACACGGCCGCCTCGAGGGCGAGCGTGCCGGACCCGGTGATCGGCACCGCCTCCCAATCGCCGCGCGGCGCGAACGCGGCGACGAGCTTCCGCCGGACGCCGTCGAGCAGGTCCGAGAACTCGGGCTCGCGATGGCAGAGGTCGCCGCGGGAGAGTGCGCGCGTGACCCGCGGCGACACGTTCACCGGGCCGGGGTTCAGAAGGATCATCGCGAGCCTCCTTCGCGCGCCGCGAGCGAGGCGACCGCGCGCCGCATGCGCGCCGTCATCTCCCCGGGCGTGTGCGGGATGCGCGGGGCAGGCGGCCCCGACTCGGGCTCGGTCTCGACCAGGACGAAGGTCGGTCCCTCGATCCGCGACTGCCGCTCGAGCGCGGCCCGGAGCCCGTCGAGGTCGGTCGCGCGCACCGCGTCCGCGTATCCGGCCGCGCGCGCGACCTCCTCGAGCCGGACGCGGGTCGAGATCGTCGGCTGGTTGCCCGTGCTCGCGTAGACGCCGTTGTCGATGCAGACGTGGCGGAACCGACGGGGCGCGAGCGCCGCGGTCATCGCGAGCGCGCCCAGGTTCATGAGCACGTTGCCGTCGCCGTCGATCACCCCGACCGGCACGCGCGGCTCGGCGACGGCGATCCCGAGCGCGATCGAGGAGGCGAGCCCCATCGAGCCGATCATGTAGAAGTGGGACTCGCGGTCGCCGAGCGCGCAGACCCAGCGCGAGAGGAAGCCGTTCGCGCAGGCGACCGCGTGTCCTTCGAGGAAGGGCAGGGCCGCCTCGATCGCGTCGCGGCTCGAGGGGCGCCCGCCGTGGCCCGGGTCGGTCGGTGCGTTCGAGCTCATGCGAAGAGCCCCGGGGGGACGACGAGCGCGACCGGGCCGGGGCGCTCGTCGAGCGTGCGTCGCGCCCAGGCGACGGACTCGGCGATCGCGTCGGCGCCGATCTCGCGCCAGGGGATCTCGACCGCGTCGAGGATCGCGGGCATCGCCTTGCCCATGACGAGGTGCTCCGGTGCGTCGTGGCCACCCTTGCCCCGCCAGGTGACGAGCAGCAGGCACGGGATCGCGTAGATCGACTGCAGCGAGCCGAGCGCGTTGATCGACACGCCGAAGCCGGAGTTCTGCAT